>JAOAPR010000233.1 GCA_025463005.1 Bryobacterales bacterium
CATGTGTTCGACGCCACGGTGATGCCGCCCAAGCAGGTGAAGAGCATCAAGACACGAGACGTTCCCGCATGGATCACATTTGGTGTCGATGGGAAGTTCGTGTATCTCTCATCGGGCGATGTCGTCAACGCGGCGACCAAAGAAATCGTGGCTGGTTTGAAGGATGAAGCCGGCAGGAACGTGGACAGCGAGAAGCAGGTTGAGGTCGTATTCGCCCACGGCAAGCCGGCACGGACCGTGGATCCGTTCGGCGTGGGTCAGGTTCGGACTCATTGATGCTTTCGTCCAATTGGGCCCGCTCATAAACATAGGGTGGTTTATATGAACGTACGCCAGGTGGCGCTATGGACGTCGATCGCTGGAGTTTTTCTGTGGTCATGGGTCGCACCCGGCCAGCAGCCTCGCCGGATCGACGATGCGGCGCTGCGAAATGCCGGCAAGACCGGAGAAGAATGGCTGAGTTACGGGCTCACTCCAGGCGAAACCCGCTACAGCCCGCTGAAGCAGATCGATGCAAGCAACGTGAGCCGCTTAGGGCTGGAATGGTCGTACGAAGTGGGGCGGGGCGGCGGCAACCAGGAAGCTACTCCGTTGATGTCGAACGGGACCCTTTACAACATCACTAATTGGAGCATCACTTACGCGGTCGACGCTCGCACCGGCAAGGAAAAGTGGCGTTGGGATCCGGAAGTGAACCGTGGAACAGTGCAGCCCAAGATCTGCTGCGGTGTGGTGAATCGCGGCCTCGCGATCTACGAGGGCAATATCATCGTTCCCGTCATCGATGGACGGCTGGTCGCGCTGAATGCCGAGACCGGCAAGCCGGTGTGGGAATCGCGCGTTGCGTATCCACAGAACAATTACACCATCACTATGGCGCCGCGCATTGCCAAAGGTAAAGTAATTATCGGCGTCGCCGGCGGGGAATTTCCCACACGCGGTTTCTTCGAAGCGCACGACGCCAAGACCGGCCAGTTCGTCTGGCGTTTCTACACCGTCCCGGGCGATCCCTCCAAGCCATTCGAGAACGAAGATATGCGCCGGGCAGCTGCGACCTGGGATCCGGAAGGCTTGAAGATGGGTGGCGGCGGCTCGGTGTGGGATGCCATGTCCTATGACCCGGATGCCGATCTGTTCTACGTCGGTACCGGGAACGCCGGCCCGTGGGCCGCGGACGCGCGGAAACAGGGAAAGGATAAAGACAACCTGTATGCCGCCTCAATTGTCGCCGTGAGGCCGGATACCGGTAAGTTGGTCTGGTATTTCCAGATGGTCCCGGGCGATGAATGGGACTACGATAGCGTTCAGCATTTGATGCTCGCCGACGTCACCATCAAGGGCCAGCAGCGCAAAGTGATCATGCAAGCCAACAAGGACGGATTCTATTACGTGGTCGATCGCGTCACGGGCAAGTTCATCTCCGGCCAGCCGTTCGCTCGAGTCACTTGGGCCAAAGGTCTGAATGAGGAAACTGGACGGCCGATCATCAATCCGGAGTCCTACTATCATGAGCAACCCGTTCCGATCGCGCCAAGTAATGGAGGCGCCCACAACTGGGCTCCCATGTCGTTCAATCCCGCGCTCGGACTGGTGTACGTGCCGGCAACGATCAGCGGCACCCGCGCTTTCTCCTTCAATTCGAATTTCACCTATAACGAAAATCAAATGAACACGGGGCAGGCGGGTGGTCGCGGTGCAGGCGCCAATGTGGCTCCTGCCAAGCCTCTGCCTCCCCTTCCTCCTCCTCCGGGCATTGGGCCGCTTGCGCCCGAAGGCGCCGCTCCAGGCGCTCTGCTCGCCTGGGATATCGTGAACCAAAAAGAACGATGGCGGGCCCCGGCCGGCGGGGGAAGCGGCGGCGGCACGGTCTCGACCGGCGGCAACCTCGTCTTCCAAGTGGTTCCGGATGGACGGTTGATCGCCTACACTGCCGACAAGGGCGAGAGGGTTCTGGAAATTCAAACCGGACTCCGCGGAGGCATGGGCCCGCCGATCACGTACATGCTGGGCGGCAAGCAGTACATCGCGCTGGCGGGCGGACAGGGTGGCAGGGGCGCCGCTGTGGTTCCGAATCGTGAGGCTGCTCCCGGGACGACTGTTCCCGCGACAACTGCACCAGCGGCGGGCGGACGCGGCGGCGGAGCCCAAGTGGCTCCGAAGCTATTGGTTTTCGCGCTCGATGGCAACGCGCGGCTTCCCGAATAAAAGTTAGTTTTGGTACTATATGCACGCTGCATAGTCACAAGGAGACCTTATGAATAAGAGACTTGTTCTGACCGGTTTTTCAGGAATGGTGCTCGGTGTCGCCATCACGAGTTTGGGCTTCCGAGTCCTCACGCCCCAGGGAGTCCAGGCTCAGGCGCCTCAAGCCGCGCCCGCTCCCGACGCCGCGAAAGCCAAGGGCAAAGGGAAACAGCCGACTTCGACCGCGCCTTGCGGTCCGAACATTCAGGGCGACCTTGGGAAGAACACTGCCAAGGATTCCCGCTGCTTCGAATTGCGTTTCTATCGGGTAGATCCCACCCGCGATGGTGTTGGCCAGTTCAAAGGCGGGATCGATGACCTGCACAAGCGGTTTCGCGAGGGAGAACTTGAAGTATTCAAGAAAAACGGCGTGGACGTCATGGCAGTCTGGCAGAACCTCGACGAGCCCGGCACGCTGGTATATCTCCTCTCGTATAAGGACCGCGCAGCCAGAGAAGCAGGCTGGGCCGCGTTCAATGCCGATCCCAAGTGGACCGAATTGCGCACGAAATACTTTGTGCCTCTGAACAGCACCATCACCTTCATGAGCGCGACCGATTACTCGCCGATGAAGTAATTGCGGGAATAGTAAAGACGTAAGAAGCACAAGAGCACAGGTCGAACCGTGTAGTTCTTCTTGTGCCTCTGGTGCTTTTTCTGTTCCATTCCGCTATGCACAATTCCAAACCACCGCGATCCATTCTCATCCTGACTTGCCTGTTGTTTTTGACGGTCGGGTTGCAAGGCGCCAATAAGGTCATCGCCAAGGAATTCTATGCCGAGCCTCCCACGCTAATCTCACTCGGATTCGAGTGGCAGATCGACGGCGACGACAATCACAACGCAACGGTCTCCGTCTTTTACCGCAAGAAAGGAACGCAGCCTTGGAAAGAGGGACTGCCTCTGCTGCGCCTGGATCACGAGCGGATCAATGAGAGGGCGCACCAGTACGTCACACCCAATATGTTTTCAGGCAGCATCTTCGACCTGGAACCTGGGGTCGATTACGAGTGCCGGTTGGTCCTGGCGGATCCCGACGGCGTCGGCGGCAAGGCCGAAAACATCGTCACAGTCCGCACGCGCGTTGAGCCCAAGCCGGCCATCGGCGGCAAGGTTTACCATGCTTATCCGCTCGACTACAAAGGCAAGAAGGAAGAGCCGGGGTTCACCGGACTCCTGGGCGCATACTACACCGGTACCACCCATTCCGATAACTTCAACATCTTTCCGGCGCGCGTTCAGCCCGGCGATACGATTCTGGTGCATGCCGGCTTGTACAAGGACGATCGCTTCAGCTATGGAGGCGCGGGTCTCGGCACAGTATCCAGCGGCACTTATTTTCTGACGCAAAGCGGCACTGCGGAGAAGCCCATCGTGATCAAGGGCGCCGGCGATGGCGAAGCGATCTTCGACGGTGACGGCGCCTACAACCTTTTCAATATTCTGGCCGCGAACTATAACTACTTCGAAGGACTGACCTTCCGCAATACGGATCTGGTCTTCGAGGCTGGTCTCAAGAACATCATCGGATCGAGTGGACTTACGGTCAAGAAATGCCGCTTCGAGAATATCGGGCGCGGTATCTATACGGACTGGTCCGGTTCCAAGAACTACTACATCGCCGACAACGTTTTCGTTGGAAGGTTTAAAGCTGACGTTTTAGACCCTTCCGTCAAGCTGGTGTCCGAATATGCCGTGAAGGTGTATGGGCAAGGCCACGTTGTGGCGTACAACAACATCTCCCGATTCCATGATGGCGTCGACGTAGCCACCTACGGAACCCCGGACGGAGGTCCGAACCCCATCCGCGACCGCTTACCCGTTTCTATTGACTTCTACAACAATGACATCAGCAATGTCCTGGACAATTGCATCGAAGCCGACGGCGGCGCTCGTAACATCCGCATTTTCCGCAACCGCTGCTTCAATCACGGCAGTCGTGCGCTGAGCGTCCAGCCATCGTATGGCGGACCGGTCTATTTCATTCGCAACATTGTCTACAACGCGGCTCAGGGCGCGGTGAAGTTCACGGCGTCGGCTGCCGGCATCGTGGTTTATCACAATACTCTCATCGCCGCCGTTACTCCGATGCTGCTGGCGGTATCCAACCTGCATTTCCGAAACAACCTGATCATCGGAAAAGACAACACGCGAGAGCTTTTTTCGATCGAGACCAAGACCAACTATTCGAGCTCCGATTACAACGGATTCCGCCCCAATCCAAGCGCGCAGTTTTCTTTCGCTTGGAGCTCCCCTCCGTTTTCGATTCGTGCCGATGCGCCTGTGGCGCCAGGCGGAGCCCAACTCTCTACCCAGGAACAAGTCGCCTTCGAAGCTCCGAGCAGGGAGACGAGGAGATTTAAGACGCTCAAGGAATTCAGCGCGGCCACCGGCCAGGACAAGCACAGCGTCCTGGTGGACTACGACATCTTCCAGAAGGTTTCCCCGACCGGTCCGGATTCGAAAACGCTCTATAAGCCTGAGGATTTCGATTTCCAGCTCCGGCCCGGCTCCGCAGGGGTGGATGCAGGCGTGCGGCTCACCGGCGTCAATGACGATTTCACCGGCGTTGCACCCGATCTGGGGGCGTATGAAATAGGGCAGCCGATCCCGCACTACGGCCCGCGGCCCTGACAACCACTCTGTTCGCCAAATCGTGAGTGGCGAACCTTTGACATCACCCAGACCCTGTGTTAGCATCCTTCCCAAACGCAACGGGTCTTGCATAAACGTAGTTGAGTGTATCGATGTTTTGAGGGAGTCCATGAAATCCGCCACCTTTGCAGTCTCATTGTTCGTATTTGCGCTGACTGCGTTCGCGCAGAGCGACCGCGGCAGTATCACCGGCGTCGTCACTGATTCGGCGGGGGCAGTGGTTTCCAATGCCGCGCTTCAAGCCAGGAACGTCGACACCGGCGTCGTATACCAAGCGGCCAGCACAACCACAGGGAATTACACGCTTAGCGAGATGCCGACTGGAACGTATGAGTTGTCCGTCGCGGTCGCAGGGTTCAAGAAGTATGTCCGGCCTGGGCTCGCCTTGCAGGTGAGGCAAACCCTGCGTATCGATGTGGCCCTGGAACTGGGTTCAGCGTCGGAATCCATCACGATCAGCGAAAGTACTCCGCTGCTCAAGACTGAAAGCGGTGAGTTGAGCCACAACGTCACCGCGCAGGCTATGAATGACCTTCCAGTGTTGGGAATCGGTCAGGCCCAAGCTTCAGGAGCCGGTATCCGAAATCCCTTAGCCGTGACGGCATTGGTTCCGGGCTCGCTATACATCGGCTCGGGTTTCCCCGCCAATACCAATTCAACGGTTCGCATTAACGGTAATCCGACCAACTCACAAAACCTCCGGATCGAGGGTCAGGACGCGACCAACACTCTCGGCCAGGGCGCCGGATCGCAGACCCAGCCGAGCGTGGATGCCATTGAAGTGTTCGCAATTCAAACCAGTAACTTCGCCGCGGAGTTCGGCTTGGCGGGCGGCGCCGTTTACAACATGACCATGAAGTCGGGCACCAACCAGTTCCATGGGACGGGATACGACTACTTCGTCAATGAAGCCTTGAACGCCGGCGTGCCTTTTACGAGCGACGGCGGTCATCTTGCCCGGCCAACGGCAAGGCGGAACGACTACGGCTTCACCCTGGGTGGTCCCGTGTGGATCCCTAAAATCTATAACGGCCACGACAAGACCTTCTTCTTCTTCAATTGGGAGCATTATCTCGAGACCGGGCACATCAACAACCTGTACAATACCGTCCCGACGGAGGCGTTCCGCAACGGCGATTTCAGCGCGGCAATGAGTGCGGTGAATAATCGAAACCTTGGAAACGACCCACTGGGCCGCCCGATCATCCAGAATGCAATTTACGATCCGAATTCGCAGCGGCTGGTGGGAAGCCAGCTCCTTCGGGATCCTTTTGTAGGTAACGTGATTCAGCTCGCCCGCATGGATCCTGTGGCGCGAAAAATCCAAGCGCTGGTTCCGCTGCCGAACCAGCCGGGCTTGGTCAACAACGGACTCTACCCGTTCGCCACCGACAACAAAACTTTCATCCCTTCGCTCAAGCTCGATCATTTGCTGAACAGCCGGAACAAACTCAGTTTCTACTGGGCGTGGACCCGCAGGATTTCGGTTTACCAGGACGGAAACGGCGGGTACGAAGGCTTTCCTCAACCGATAACCCAAGCCAGCCAGAACTTCACGACCTCATATACGCTGCGCGTGAGCCACGACTTCAGCGTCACACCGACGCTGCTCCTGCACTTGGGGGCAGGTTATCAAGCTACCTCTCTCGACGTGCCGCCCTTCATCGGGAATTACGATCCCAACACGGCGCTCGGCCTTCCGGGACCATTTGTGCCCCAGGAGTTTCCGCAGTTCACCGCGCTGACCAGCGCCCAAGGCGGCTTAAGCAGCCTCGGGAATCAATTCGGGGGAACCCGGAGCACCAAAGAGCAAAAACCCACCGCCACAGTGAGCTTGACCTTGGTCAAAAACAACCACACCTATAAGGCGGGAGCCGAACTCCGCAACGAAGGATATCCGAATTACAACTTTATTCGTACTACCGGCTCTTTCGCATTCAACGCGGCGCAGACGGGCCTTCCTTATCTCAACTCGATCAGCGTTCCGGGCACCGGAGCTTCGATAGGATTTCCATACGCCAGCTTTTTCCTGGGGCTTGTCGACAATGGGAACGTTGCCAGTCCGGCCGTGGCGCACCTTGGGAAGCAGGAATGGGGTATGTACGTTCAGGACACGTGGAAGGTAACTCGCAAACTCACGCTTGACTACGGACTGCGATACGACTATTCCACTTATCAGAAAGAGACCTACGGGCGACAGCCGAGTTTCTCGCCCACCTTGCCGGATCCGAGCGCGGGCGGCCGCGCCGGCACGGTCATCTACGAAGCCACTTGCGGGTGCAAATACGCGCATAACTATCCCTGGGCTGTCGGGCCGCGGTTTGGATTCGCATACCAGATCACTTCGAAGACGGTGGCTCGCGGCGGCGCCGGGATCATTTACAACGGTACCGATAACAACAACCTGGCAACTCGCAATGTCACGTCGTCGAACCCATTTTCATCGCCGTCCTTCGGCGCGCCGGCCATGGTGTTGAGCACGGGCGTGCCCCTGACGGCTTCACAGATCGTGTGGCCCAATTTCGACCCGGGCTATTATCCGCTACCCGGCACGCTCACGGGCCCGCCGAACGTCGTCGATCAGAACGCCGGCCGTCCCGCCCGCACGTATCAATGGAGCTTTGGACTTCAGCGCGAAGTCTTTCGAAATCTTGTTGTGGAGGCCACCTATGTGGGGAACCGCGGAATCTGGTGGCAGGCGCCCGGGGCAGTCAGTTACAACTCGCTCACGGCGGGGGCGCTGGCATCCTTCGGACTCGACATAAATAATGCTGCTGATCGAACCTTACTGAGCTCACCCATGAGCTCGGCCGCCGTCGCGAATCGCGGCTTCAAGGTTCCTTACAGCGGGTTTCCCACCACTTCCACCTTGGCGCAAGCTTTGCGTCCATTTCCGCAGTTTTCCTCCGGACTCGCTCCGACCTGGGCGCCGTTGGGCAACTCGTGGTACGACTCGCTTCAGGTGAAGGCCACCCAGCGCCTTTCCCACGGTCTCGATTTCACGTATAACTTTACCTGGGCGAAAGAGCTCACCATCGGCGCAGAAAGCGACAGCCCGGCGGGCGCGACTGGCCAGGTAAACGACGTCTTCAATCGGCAGCAAAACAAATACATCTCGGTTTACTCGCGGCCGCTGGTGAGTACCATTATCGGCACCTATACCGTGCCCAAGATGGGGAACAAAATAGTCTCCTCTTTGGTCCGCGATTGGCAGATTGGCGCAGTGCTGACATATTCCAGCGGGAGACCGATCCGGGTGCCGGGCGCACAGAATCTACTCGCTAACCAGCTTTTCCGCGGGACGTTTGCCAACCGCGTGCCTGGGCAGCCTTTATTCACGCAGGACTTAAACTGTCATTGCTTTGATCCGAACAAGACGTTTGTCCTGAATCCGAAGGCTTGGTCCGATCCCGCTGCCGGCCAATGGGGCACCTCAGCGGCTTATTACAACGATTACCGGACGCAGCGCAGGCCTCAGGAAAGCATCGGCTTAAGCAGGCTGTTCCGCATCACGGAGAAAACGAGCCTGAGTATCCGGGCTGAGTTCGCGAACGTGTTCAACCGGACGCAAGTAGGAGACCCCACTTCGACCAACGCTCTGGCGACGCAAACGACCAATCCGAGCACTGGTCAAACCACCGCCGGTTTTGGCTGGATCAACACGACAAGCCTCGCGGGGCAGCCGCGGCAAGGCACGCTGATCGCGCGCTTCCGATTCTGAGAGAACGGGCTGTTATTTGACTGCTTCGCCCGCGGACGATCCAGCGGACACGCTATGGCCGTCGGCGAAGGTAATGGACCGGGCGTTCGCATGAATGGAACCGTCCGGTAGGGGCCTGGTGTCCTTCGGCCCAAACGCGCTGATGACTACTTTATCGCCCTTTTTCAATGCGTCCCTGGTCCAGCCCTTATGCACCAGCGTGTTTACGCTGTTGCATTCCAGAGCATAGGTTGTCATCTTCCCGTCCGCGTCTTGCACGTCGAGGTAAACGTAGACGTGGGGGTTCTGCCACTTGACTTGCGAGACGACTCCCGACAAAGTCATGGGTTTGTTCGAATCGAATTCAGCCGCAAACGCATGATGCGCGAAAACGGGCCGCGTCGTCAAAGTGAGCAACACTGCACCTGCGACCAGAGAAGCTATTCTAATGTTCGATCTCACCGTAGTGCCTCCAAGTAAACGCTTGCCTATTCTAGCGCGTGGGGTCGCCTATTTAGCCGGATCCCCTGAGCGGGTTGTGTCGATAATAAAGTCGTTACACACGTACTCGTGAATCTCCCAAGCCACATCGAGAGTGTGAGACCTCTTAAACGTGTGAGGTTTAGTCAGTGCGCCCGGATCGTCCAGCGTGATTTCGACCTCGATATGCCCTAAGTCGGGACGCTGGTAACGCTCGACTACATGTAATTGGTCCGTATGCGGTGCGCCGGCGGTGTTAAGCCAGGTGTTGGTATTGAAATTAACCGTATCGACAACCAGCGTGTCGCCGTCCCAACGAGCTACCGATTCCCCGAAATAGCTCGGATCCAGAGTCTTGTCATGACCGCGCCCGAAGAAGAACTGGCGATAGGAGTGGACATTGCCTTCAAACAGCATGACGACCAGGTCTGACGTTTGCACAATCTTCATCGGGTATGGCGATATCCGCGGTACGCCACTGGGGAGGCATTTAGCTTCCGGATCGTCGACACCGCCGGCCTTCCGCCGATCGTCGGCCAGCTTTTGTGCCCAAGGCTGCAAAGGCAGCGCGCCGCCGGTGCTCCCAAAGTTTGGCGAGTTCCAAACTCCGGAAAAGTTCGGTTTGCCGTCCGGCATGCGAGGAGTGGGGCCGTTTGGAATTGGGGTAGGAGGCTTTGGCTCGCCTTCGAGGAAGCCCCGTTGAGCAAGTGCAGTGGCCGGTAGTAACGCCAAGGCAGTCCCGACGGCCGCAGTAGCTAATATCGATCGGATGAATCGCATTTTCTACCGGTCGTCCTGGCAAATGTATTCGAACATTTCGCCGTTCGCAACGAATCCCGCGGCCCCCGACTCGTTGATAACCCCGCGGGCGCTCCAGGGCGCAGTGTATGCTCCCGGATCGTCAATCGTAACTTCGTATTCGAGGGATCCGAGGGTGGGACGAGTGAAACGTTCGGTAAGGTGCAATTGATCGGTGGTCGGGTACGATCCCATGATCCAAAACTTTTCGTTGAAACCCACGCTATCCACCACCAGCGTGTCGCCTTCCCAGTGCCCGACGGAATGTCCCAGAGAAGTCGGCCGGAGATCTTCCGGCTTGGGGTGCGATCGCCCATCCGTATAAATGACGCGCCATGTATGGCCGCCGCCCATGTCGAGAATGAAAACGCTCTTGAGGTCGGGGGCATCGATGATCTCAAACCCAGGCGCCAATAAAAACTCCGGACCAGGGGCCGGCTTGCAGTCGATGTACGGGGGCCGGGTGAGTTTCTGGCTGGACTGGCGGTAGGCGTACAACTCTTTCGCCCACGGCTGGAACGGTACCGTGCCCATGGGTCGGCCGGCGAAGCCCGGTCTCAATTCCCAATATCCCTTGCGATCGGCAGTCGCGCCCAAGTTGACTCTTCCGTCGGGCCATCGAGGAGTCGGCTCCACTGGACGAATCGGTTTAGCCGGCGCCGCCTTCCCTCCGCCCTTCCCCCCTTTGCCTGCGGGCGGCGGGGCTGCCCCCGGACCATCCTGCGCGAAAAAGGGAACCGCGATTGACAGGAGTGCCAAACCTGCTGCTAATGTTGCGAGCGGCGTGTAAAGTCCGACGCGAGTGTAAAGATCAACCATGGATCGACGCACCACCGCCCACCTCCCTAAGCTTGCCTTACCGTCGCGCGCGAATCGCTATCGCAGGATCATCTGCTGGCCGGAAGCCAGGACCAGTTTCGTCGTTCCAACGGCTCCCACCCAATTCAGGGTCGGATCTTTGCCCAGCGCTCCATTCGTTACGCTGACGGTGTCGCCAATCTTCACCGTGTCCTTCTTCCAGCCGCCCCTGATGAGAGCGTACGGGGGGCCAAGCTCAACGCGAATATTTTTGGTTGCGCCACTCTCGTCTTTGACGTTCATGAAGATAAAGGCGTGTGGATTTTGCCAGTCCACGTGGGTAACAACTCCCGTAAAGTTCGCAATTTTCGTGGAGTCGTATTCCGCATCAAAAGAGTGGTGCGCCGCTGCCGGCATCCCAATCAGGATCAGACCGATCGCAAGCCCTGAACCAAGCATTTTAACGAGCATGTTAAGTCGCATGTTCCTCCTCACGTGGTTAGCGGATGAATGTCGATTCGGCATTCTCCTCACAGAAATACTCCTGGATTTCTTCGTCCGGAACCCATTGGATGGTCCAGCCCCCAGTCCAAGTCCTAGTATACGTTTGCGGATCGTCCACCGTCACTTGGTACCTGAGCGTATTGAGATCCGATCTGGTGAAGCGTTCCGTCAGGTGCAGGGCTTCGGTATGGGGCAGCCCTCCGTTGGTGAACCAGAACTTCTCATTGAAGCCGACCGTGTCCACCACCAGCGTGTCCCCCTCCCAGTGGCCGGTCGAGGCGCCGTAATAGGTCTGAACCAGCTCGTCTTTATGGCCTATAGGACGTCCGTCCGTGTAGATAATGCGCCAGTTTCGGTCCCCGCCTCCTAACAGCAGCAGAATGCGCCCCACTTCCGGCTGCTCAATGAATTGAAATCCGTAGGAATTTTGAAAGTGCCGCGCCCCCCCGGGAGGAATGCAGCGGTTGTAAGGATCATCCTTAAATAGAGTCCGCTGGCGATACTCATAGACAGCTTTGGCCCACGGCTGGAAAGGAGCCACCTTATCTGAGTCCGTAATATTGGCCAGGAGTCCGTCGCGGTTCATGGGAATCGCGACACCCGTATTCTCCACCAGTACCGTCGAGCTGGGAGTTCCCCAATATCCTTTTTTCCCGGGCGGCGGTCCCAGTCTGGGGTGACCGTCCGGCCAGCGAGGAGCAGGCTGGCTCGCAGCCTTGACCGCCTTTTTATTCGACGGCACAAACACTTTGGCGCCGGTGCGGGCCACCACAACCGATGTCGCCATGGCCTGCCTGCGCGGCCCCCTGGCCGGGATGCCTTCAACCGTAACCATGTCGCCGATGCGCAGCGCCGTCGGTTTCCAACCGTCCTTTTGCAGGTCGAGCGGATTCCCGATCTCGACAGCCCACGCGGCGATGGTGCCGGTGGAGTCCTTGACGTTCACTGAGAAAAAGGCGCTTGGATTCACCCAGTCAATCCTGGTGACGATCCCGGACAGCTTTACCTTCTTGTCGTTTTCGTAGTTTGCGGAAGGAGCACGCTGGCCGGACAACGGAGCGGAACCCAGCAGGAATCCCAGCAGGATTCCCGCACTCAAGGCCAACAGTTTCAACGCAGGGAGTCTCATCACGCTACTAGTCTCTGGTGAGCTTGAAGGTTCCATTGGTTGTGCCCTGACGCCAGGTTCCCGTTATCGTGCGGTGGTAGGCGCCGATGTCTTCCAACTTGCCCTCAGCTAAAACGTGAACCGGCTTGCCGGACTGATCCTTTACATCCGCTTCAATGCGAACCATCCAATTTATGACATCCAGGAACACGCTCGCGGGCGCGGAATCCGGACCGGGGTTAATCGTGCCTTTGGCTTCTTTACCGTCCCATGTCATGACGATGGTCATCTGAGTCCGCTGCGTTGGGGTGGTACCCCAGTCGCCGTTCCATGTACCCGTCAGCGGGTGTCCTTGCTGTGCAAAACTCGGCACCAAAATGCCCAGGCACGCCAGTAAGCAACCCAGACGGAATGCTCGTCTCCGCATCGACCCCCCTCTTCCATCAGACCCCACTCACACTTGGGCCACTAAATATCAGTATTGGTATAGCACTAAAGCGTTCGGAGGACAACTGCTTAGGGGCGCGCGATTGCTTAGGGGCGCGCGATTGACCCGCGATCACTCATAGCTTTCTTCACAAGGCCGTACGCAGAGTCTGCCGAATGCGCTTTCCCCGAACGACCTCAAAGAGTGAAGGCGCACCGGCGAAACACCAGGCAGCGATGACGGGGTCGCAGATGGCGCAGCCCAGCGAAGACGTCGGGTCAAACGGAAGCAGCGGATTTCCATAGAGATGGTGCAGGATGTCCCATCCCGTGTGCAGTAGCCAACCGATTCCGATGAAACGATAAGACCGTAAGCCGTTGTAAGCGCAGATCACCAATACCGTGCTGAAGGCCATTTCCCACGGTCCGAATCCGCCGCCACTCAAGTATGCTGAGCCGGCGCCGCCGATCAAAATCGCCATAAACTTCTTTCGGGCCGGCTCTTTGATCAGTGAACACAGCAAAATAAATACAACCGCGATAACTACGGGAATGACCCAATGGATGGTTGTGTCAAAAGTTGCAGTTCGCATAAGGATCCTCTAGTGCGTGCGCTTTACGGCTTTGCGTTTGGTGTTCTTTTTGCCGGAAACCGGTTCGAGCAAAGCACGTTCGAGCAAAGCCTGGAATGCCGCCTGCGCACGCCGGTCCGCATCGGCCGAGTGCAGGAATCGGTACGACGCATGATGGCCTAGATAGATGCCGCACAATTCCCACACGAATTGGTCGACGTCCAAGTCGCGTCGCAACTGGCCGCGATCCACCGCTTGACGGACCAAACCGGTGAGCAGACCCCGCCACTCGCTTTCCATCGCCAGAATCTTGTTTCGCACCGGACCCGGAATATCGTCGAATTCGAACAATCCGGCCGCCACCGGACACCCTCCGGGTAAACCTGCGCGCCGCGTCCAACCGAACCAATTCGCGACCAATGCCTTCAGCCGCGGGAGTCCCTCTTCCACTTTCATCGCCGGAGCCACCACGCGAGCCGTCGCGAACTCGGCCATGTGCTGAAGCAGCCCGATCTGGACCTCTTCCTTGGAACGGAAGTGGGCGAATAGTCCGCTCTTGGACATGCCAACCTGATCCGCCAGCACGCCCAGCGTCACGCCAGATAATCCCGACTGGCTCATCAAAGCCAGGCCTTGTTCTAAAATTCGCTCGCGCGTGGACGCTCCAGCCTGTCCCATGCAAGTAGAATAGCACGACCGGTCGGTCGTCTTGCAACACGGGCTTGCGAGCCGGTGGGCCGCTACTTCTTCTGTTGCGGACGAGGCTCGGAAGCTGGAGGAACGATGTTCTTCATCCGCAGATACACGACCATGCTCCCGTAAATCTCATTGTTGTGGCCGTAATTCAGGGTCAAGAGCCCCATCCGCAGATTGCGCGTCTGTTTGCCGCTTTCCTGCGTGATGTCGACCACCTGGGCGCCGGACGCGTCGGTCAGTGCATTATAGACGCCATCGCAATACGTAAACGCGTCGTTCAACACTTTCATGATCTCGGCCTTGGATGTCAGCTTATCGAGGTTGCCCGGGCTGGGATTCTTTTCACCCTTGGCCTGCGAACACCACAGGAAATTATAGGTGGCCACGTGCGCCACCTGCTGGCCGAACGTGCGCACTTCGGGTTGCGCGCCGGGGCGCATCCCGTAGTTCTCTTCGGGCATTTTCTCCGCAGTTCGCACGATGTTGTTGCGATTCCCCATGTACGCATTGCGCAGCCACGTTGCTAGCGGATTGGCCTGATCCGGAGCAGCGGGCTGGGCAAAACCGGCAGCAGTCCATAGGGGAAGTAGCAGAATGAGCTTGTTCATCATGTATAGCTTAGCCTCAAAACCATCGCGGGCAAAACCCCGCACCATCCGGCCCCAACGATAGACCATGATAAGTTCGGAAGTGATGCCCAGGCACGCCGTCTTCATGGTGGCGATACTCATCACCGTGGTGGCGCAATCGGCTTGCAGTTCCAAGGATCGACTGACCTTCGAGGCCAAGGTTGCAGACCTGCGCAAGCCGTCGAATTCCTTCGCGAAGAATAAGGCTGCGAGCGATCTCGTCGAGATCACACTGCCGGGCAAGCTCCTTCAGCCTCCCGTTCCGGTGAATCTGGTGCGGCGGGGCGAAGCCGACTGGAGCACACCGGAACACGCCGTCGTTTCGATTTTCTCGGCGAACGTGGCTGGCGATGTGTCGTGGATCGTCGAGAACTACGTCCCCGACGAACGTGAGGAGGTTCGCAAACAGTTCGCTGACCCGGCGGCCGCGCAGCGAGTCCGAGATTATTACCGCAATGCAGGGAAGCCCGTGATCACCACGTCCGCAGAGATACGCGGATTCACCGTCTTGTTCCTGCTCGGTCTGGATGACGACGGCGACGCAACTTTTCTAAGCGCCGCGCTCTCAAAGGGACCATGGGGCTGGAAGCAGACAAACGCATTGGCGCGGGACGATACGTTCGATCTCGTCTCAACAGCGCTCCACACGGCAGGGGCGCATTGAAACGCCATCTCGCGCTCGAGTGGTCATCCGGCCGAAGATAATGCCGATTGGGGCGCGCGTTTGTATTTCGCTTCCGCGGCAATGCCGAGGCGCGCGGTGAAGTGGAATGAGCTGCCCTTTCCGGGTTCGCTTTCCACCCAGATTCGACCACCGAGCATCTCGGTCAGCCGGCGAGAGATCGTGAGTCCCAGGCCCGTGCCGCCATACTTGCGCGTGGTGGAATTGTCGGCCTGGGTAAAAGCGGAAAAGATCTCTCTTTGCCTCTCCGGCGGGATGCCGATTCCGGTATCTTTGACGGTGAACTGCAGCGCTATATGCTCGTCGTCTTGGGACTCTTTTTGAACGGAAAGCGTCACGCCTCCAGCGCTGGTGAATTTAACAGCATTGCCAACCAGGTTTACGATGATCTGACGCAATCGAACCGGATCACCCGCGACGATATCGACGACTTGCGGATCGACGTCCAAATTGAGATCTAATCCCTTCTGTTTCGCTCGAAGCGCAAGCGCCTTCATGGTCTGGGCCAAGCTCTCCCGCAGGCTGAACGTCACGATTTCAAGATTCAACTTTCCAGCTTCAATCCTCGAAAAGTCCAGGATGTCGTTAATCACCGTCAGGAGCCCTTCTGCGGATTCTTTGGCCGTAGCGAGATAATCGCGCTGTTCGGCGTCCAGGGCGGTGTCGAGCGACAGTTCGACCATACCGAGAATCCCGTTCATCGGCGTACGAATCTCGTGGCTCATGTTCGCCAAGAACTCGCTCTTGGCTCGATTCGCGGCATGCGCCGCCAGCTCCGCCTGCCTGCGCTCCACCATCTCGTTCTGTAATCTTCCATTCAGAGTTCGCAGAGCCTCGCGTTGCAAATGTGCCTTCAACGCCAGGTGGACCACCACGCCAAAGACGATTGCGCTCAACAGTCCTCCCAACAACGTCAGATTGGATAGCAAGTCCGTGTTGGTCGGGTTCCTGGCCGCAAATGCCTGCCACAATCCGACTCTGACCGTAGCAACAAGAAAACCTGCGCCGATGGGCACCCATGCAGGCTCGCGAAGTCCGGGCTGAGTCATACCCCAAGCCACGGCGACTACGCCGATTCCGGTCAGCAGGAAACCGATCGCCGTGTGGAGCCCGATTCGAGTGAGGTTGCCCCAGGAAAACACGTCACTGGTTCCCGAGGCTATGCCGATGCAACACGCTGCGCCGACCGCGGCCACCAGCAAACCCGCAATTCCCAGCACCGGGGATTTGTTAATTCGGAGGCTTGTTTGGGCCAGCATAAAGCCGGCGGCGAGTATAAGGAAGCAGAGCGCTGTAGTCGGTGACATGCGGCCCGGGTCCCAAGTCTGCGTGGTGACGTAGGCGGCACCCAGAAATTCGTCGATACCGAGGTTGGCACGGAACAGATACTCAACAAGAGTGACGATCGCCAAAGCCGCGGTAATCGCCGAGCCGATGAAGATGAGCCGGAGATTGCTCAGAATGACCCCCAGGAGAGCGACCCCGATCAGCGCAAAGCTGACGGCCGTGTTGCGATGCATGGGGGCCAGATCGGGCGCGACTTGAATCAGAAACGTAGAGTGGAGGGCCCATCCCAGAAGGACCACCGACCCGAGGAGGATAACCAGTGCTCCGGAAAGCGCTCCCGTCACGGTGGGCCAAGTCATTCTGGGCCAACACACATCCGTAGACATAACTCGGGTTGACAAGAAGGTCCTACCACTCTCGTTATCGACCTGGCGCCAACAAAGCTTTAATACCTATGTGCTTTGAGGTGTGGCGAATCTGAACTCGCGCTATTGCTCAGGCCCGCGTTGCTTTTCTCGGCGGATCGGCTTTTGCGGCTTTAACAATGTCGCCGCCGTTTGCCTTCGCTATATCGGCCAGCAGCTTTTTCGATATCACGGAGCGCGGCTTGGCGACCGTAATATCGTCACTTGACGCGTGGTCGTCGCGATGCTTGATCAGCAGCCATTTTGTCCGAGGCGAGCCGCCGATACCAGTGCGCACCAGCGCCCAGGAGCCACGGAGCTTGGCGCCGTGCAGCGAGAACTTGAGTTGTCCTTCGCGAAGAGCCTTATCCACATCGGGAACTTCCGGAACCCAATAGCCGCGATCCCAAACCATCACCGTGCCGCCGCCGTATTGCCCTTCCGGGATCACTCCCTCAAAGCCTCCGTACTCGAGGGGGTGATCTTCTACAGGCATTGCCAGGCGTTTCACCGACGGATCGGGAGACGGTCCCTTGGGGATCGCCCACGAAAGCAGCACTCCATTCCACTGCAGCCGGAAATCGTAATGCAGATGGCTCGCCTGGTGCTTCTGGACCACGAATGACAATTCTTTCGCGGACGCTTTCGGACCCGAGCCACCTTTAGGCTCCGGGGTGACTTTGAAGTCGCGTTTCTGCTGGTATTTGGTCAAGGCCACGAACCAGACACTGCAACTCTGGTGCCATTCTTACGTTTGATATCATCGGCGGGTGGAGGCCCTCCTCTTTGCGTTGATTTGCCTGATCTGGGGGTCGACCTGGCTTGCGATCAAGGTCGGCTTGGTCGGGGTGCCCCCGTTCCTGGGCGCAGGACTCCGTTTCTTGCTAGCGACGCTGCTGGTGGGCTTGGTGCTCGCGGCCCGGCGCAAGCGCTTCCATCTTACCCGCGACGACAGAATTTGCGTGCTCTCCCTGGGGCTGCTGGTGTTCTGGATGGACTACGCCGCCGTCTACTGGGCCGAGACCCGCATATCGAGCGGCCTGACGGCGATCCTGTTTTCGACCATGCCGCTCATGACGTCGCTCCTGAGCGCGTATTGGACACGCAGCGAGACGCTGAGCGGTCGCAAAATCGCGGGCATCCTGGTGGGCGTGCTCGGCACCGCACTGCTCTTCTGGCCGCACGAGCGACTGGGACTCCCGCAGGCGCTGGGGATGCTGGCCGCGCTCGGCGGGTGCATGTGCGCCGCGATCAACCTGGTGACGATGAAGAAATACAACCGCCATGGCGACCCCTTCGTGCTGAACTTCCTCGGGATGGGTCTCGGGGCGGCTTGCCTGCTCACCATGAGCGCCGCCATGGAGAGCTGGTCGGCCGTCGTCTGGAGCCGAAGCAACGTCCTGGCGCTCTTTTATCTAGCGGTCTGCGGCTCGGTAATCGCGTTCTCGGCCTACTACTACCTGATTAAGAGAATGGATGCGACGGTCGTCAGCCTGAGCACTCTCATCATCCCGATCGTCGCCCTGGTACTGGGCCGCGCGTTCCTGGACGAGACCGTAATGCCGGTCGCCGTCTTGGGCATCGCGACGATCCTGGGCGGCGTGGCCGTGGCGATCGTGCCGGGAAGGAAGAATAGAAGGGGTGTCCGGAACGATCACGCGACCGTGTTAGACTAGGAGTGTAATTTGACGTCCCCTTTTCGGCACCTTTCGATAGTCCGGCACACCGCCCTTATCCGATCCTGCCCCGATCCGCCTGTTCTGCCAATCTCAGAAGGAATCTAAAACATGAAGAATATTTTTGTGGGAAATCTCAGCTACAACGTGTCCGAAAATGCTGTCCGGGCTCTGTTTGAGGAATACGGCACGGTTGACCGTGTCAGCATCGCGACCGACCGCGACACGGGGCAACAGAAGGGCTTTGCCTTTGTCGAGATGAGCGTGGATGCCGAGGGGGAACGCGCCATTGAGTCTCTCAGTGGCCGGGAAATGAATGGGCGAGCGCTGACCGTCAACGAAGCCCGCCCGAAAGCAGACCGTGGATCAGGCGGCGGTGGATACCGCGGCAATAGCGGCGGCGGCGGCGGCCGCAACAATCGCTACTGATCAAGTCTAATATCGAGCCGCAGAAGAGAGGATAAATTTGCCCAAAGAAGACTCAATTGAAGTGCTGGGAAAGGTCGTCGAGAAGTTCAAGGCTGGGATGTTTTCGATCGAGCTGGATGCAGGCAAGACCGTCCTGGCCACTATGGCCGGCAGACTCCGGCGCAATCGCATCAAAATCATGAACGGCGACCGCGTGTCGCTGGAACTCTCACCTTACGATCTGACCAGAGGCCGAATCACGTACCGGCATAAGTAAACGCCTGTTTAAGTAAGTCCGGCACGTCCCGTTGCCGCAGCTCCGCAGGAGGTGACATGGCTTCCCAAACGAGACGCATTTCGCGGCCGGTAGCCGCGGCGATTCTAGCCTGCTTGCTGGCCGCGAGTGTGTCCAGCGCTCGCTCTCACAAGAAGAGAGGGAGTGGCGGCGAGGGGACGCCCTCATTCGCTTATTATGTCCTGGCGCTGTCCTATGCACCCGATTTCTGCGCCCAACCAGCCGGGGACAAGAACCCTCGCGAGTGTGGACAGGGCCGCCATGTCGGCTTTGTCGTGCATGGACTCTGGCCGCAAGGAGAGAGCGGTCGAGGACCGGAGAGATGCGGATCAGTAAGCCCGGTGTCGCAGGATCTAGTTCGTTTCATGCTGAACTACGTCCCGACAGAGTCGCTCATACAGCACGAATGGGCCGATCACGGCTCCTGCACTGGTTTGAGCGCGGGAGACTATTTTAGTCTGATCCGCAAAGCGCGCGATTCAATCGCTCTTCCTGACGAGCTCAAGGCGCCCACGCGGGAAGTGCGGCTGAGTCCGGAAGAGATCGCGGCGAAACTAGCCGCCGCAAATCCAGGTTACCCGCCAGGAGCGTTTCGCGTGTCGTGTTATCGCGATGGCGAACTGCAAGAGGTACGGATTTGCCTCAATAAAGATCTGTCGCCCCGCACGTGCAGCAACAGCGCCGGCGGCTGTGCGGAGCGGACCTTACTCATCAGACCGGTACGTTAGGCGAAGCCCGTCCGCTAGATAGAACACGTCAGGAGACGATGCCCGGGGCCTCATGCCCGATGGCCTGGACGTATTCGATGTACGACCCTGGATAGACCACGGGATTGCGATCCGTGCCGCTTTCCCCGCCCAGCTCCAAGACGCGTGAGCTGAGGCCGCGCAAGAACATGCGGTCGTGCGACACGAAGATCATGGTGCCTTCAAACTCCTTGAGCGCCTCAACCAGCATCTCTTTGGTGGCCAGGTCCAGGTGATTGGTCGGCTCGTCGAGCACCAGGAAGTTCGGCGGGTTGTAGAGCATCCGGGCCATCGCCAGCCGCGATTTTTCGCCGCCCGAGAGCGCTCGGATGCGCTTGTCCACATCGTCTCCTGAGAACTGGAACGCGCCAGCAAGCGTACGAAGCGATCCAAGACCATCCTGCGGGAAATCGTTTTGAAGCTGTTCGATCACGCTCAAGTCCGGATCGAGCACGTCCAGCGACTGCTGCGCGAAATATCCCATGTTCAGGCTGGCGCCCAGCCGGACGCTCCCGGCATCGGGCGCGCTGGCGCCGGAGATCATTCGAAGCAGAGTGGTCTTGCCGGCGCCATTCCGCCCCATCACCGCCCAGCGCTCGCCGCGGCGAATCGTGAGATTCAACCCCTGGTAGATCACGCGGGAACCGTAACTCTTGTGCAGATCCTCAATCACCGCGACCTGGTCACCTGAGCGCGGCGGGACCCGGAACTCGAACTTCACCACCTGGCGCTTCTTTGGCAGCTCGATCTTGTCGATCTTGTCCAGCGCCTTGATGCGGCTCTGCACCTGCGCCGCTTTGGCCGCGTGCGTCCGGAAACGATCGATAAAGCGCTGTTCCTTGGCCAGCATCGACTGCTGCCGGGCGAAAGCGGCCTGCTGGTTGGTCTCGCGAATGGCGCGCTCGCGCTCGTAGAAATCGTAGTTACCGGAGTACGCGATGATCTCTCCCGCGTCGATCTCGGCGATCTTCGAGACAATGCGGTTCATGAACTCGCGGTCGTGCGAAGTCATCAGAAGCGCGCCCGGGTAGGACTTGAGGAACTGCTCCAGCCAGATGATCGACTCGATGTCGAGGTGATTGGTCGGCTCGTCCATCAGTAACGCGTCCGGCCGGCCGAGCAGGACCCGCGCCAGCGCCACGCGCATCTTCCAACCGCCCGATAGCGCGCCCACATCGCCATCGATCTGGTCATCCTTGAAGCCAAGACCGTGCAGCACCTCCCGAGCCTGCGCCTCGAGCGCATAGCCGCCCAGATGCTCGTATTCCTCCTGCACGTGGCCGAAGCGTTCGAGGATCCCGTCCATGTCGTCCAAGCGCTCGGGATCTTCCATGGCCCGTTGAAGATCCTCCAGCTCGTGGTGCAGATCCCCGACCCGACCGCTGCCGGCGATCGCCTCGTCGAGAACCGACCGTCCCTGCATCTCCTCCACGTCCTGGCGGAAGTAGCCGACGGTCAGTTTCTTGGGAACCGAGACTTCGCCTTCATCCGGCGATTCTTCCCCGACGACCATGCGGAAGAGCGTCGTCTTACCAGCGCCGTTGGGGCCAACCAGACCGACCTTCTCGCCGGGGTTTAGCTGAAAGGAAGCGTCAACGAAGATTAACTGCTTGCCATACTGCTTGTGGATGTTCGAGAAGGAAATCATCCGGAATCAAGCTATCTAGCCCGCTGAGCAGGCTCTACGCTGTGGTGGTTTCCTTCTGCGTCAGGTAGTCGGCGTACGGACCCTTGAAGTCCTCTATTTCCCGGTTGTCGAAATACCAGATGCGGGTGGCCACTTCATCCACCAGATCGTGGTCGTGCGTAACCAGCAGAACAGTTCCATCGTACTTCTGGAGCGCGATGTTCAGGGCGTTGATCGATTCCAGATCCAAATGGTTGGTAGGCTCATCCAGCATCAAGAAGTTGGGTTTCTGAAGCATCAAGCGGCAGAAAATGAGACGAGCGGCCTCGCCACCCGAAAGATTTTCGGTACGTTTGGTCGCGTCGTCACCGCTGAACAACATCTGACCGAGGAGGCCGCGCAGTTCCTGCTGAGATGAGCTGGGATCGAACTCGTGCAGCCATTCGAGCAGCGTCGCGCCCGGCCGGATGGACTCTTTGTGATCTTGCGAGAAATATCCTACAGCAACCTCGTGGCCCCACGTGACTACCCCACCGTCGACCGGGAATTCGCGATCCGGCGCGTCCACGAAACCCGTCGCATTGCGAAGGAGCGACCGTAACATCGTCGTCTTGCCGGATCCGTTACGGCCCAGCAGCGCGATTTTTTCACCGCGGGCGATGGACGCGCTGAAGTTCTGAATCACCTGCAGGTCGTCGTACGATTTCGAGAGTCCCTTTACTTCCAGAGGATGGCGCCCGGAAGGACGTTCGTTTTGAAACCGGATATAGGGGCGCTGGATGTTCGATCTCGCGAGCTCCGAGGTCTGAAGCCGCTCCACTTCTTTCTTGCGTGAGGTGGTTTGCGCGGATCTGGTGCCGGCCGAGAACCTCTGGATGAACTCATTCAACTGGGCGATCTTCTTTTCACGCTGGGCGTTGCCGGCTTCCACACGCGCGCGGATCTGAGTCTTCGCCAGCACCATGTCGTCATAGGCGCCGGTGTAGGTAATGATGCTCTGGTAGTCGATATCGGCGGTGTGCGTGCAGATCTCGTTCAGGAAATGGCGGTCATGGGAAATGACGAGCAGGCAGCCAGTGTAGGCCAGCAGGTACCTCTGAAGCCAGTGCACCGACTCGAGATCCAAGTTGTTGGTGGGCTCGTCGAGAAGCAGCACCGTGGCGTTGCTGAAGAGCGCTTGTGCCAACAGCACGCGCATTTTCTGGCCGCCTTGAAGCTCCGACATCTTGCGCTCATGCAGCGCTTCAGGAATGTCCAGACCCTGGAGCAAGGTGGCCGCATCCGCTTCCGCGGTATAGCCGCCCTGATCGCCGACGATCCCCTCCAGCTCGCCCAGCCGCATGCCGTCCTCATCGGTCCAGTCGTTGGGATTGGCGTAGAACTTTTCGCGCTCCTGCAAGGCGTCCCAGAGGGGCGCGTTTCCCATAATCACGGTATCCAAAACACGGTAGGAATCAAACGCAAACTGATCCTGGCGCAGGATGCCGACCTTCTTCGGCCGGGTCACCGAACCCTTGGAGGGCTCCATTTCGCCGGTCAGAATTTTCATGAAGGTCGACTTGCCTGATCCATTTGGACCGGTGATCGCGTACCGCCGTCCTTGAAGGAACGTAGTGGATACATCCTCAAAGAGAATGCGGGCGCCGAAGCGCATGGAAAGGTCGTTTACAGAGATCAAAATAGAAGGTGATTACTAACTAGGATTTTCGGATCGAGCCAACTTAGGCACGGATCCGACTTGTGATTTGATTATACCGCGCCGGTAATCGGACCGCTGCAAACGGGCCTGGAGGTCCGGCCCTACTTACCTGCCGGGCGGTCATTCTTATAGATGCTTCCGTCTTTCATTACAAACACGACTCCCTGGACAAGCTTGATATCGGCGACCGGGTTGCCGGCCACAGCAACGATGTCGGCGGCCAACCCAGGCGTAAGCGCGCCGATCTTGTCTTGCAGCCCGAGTAGCTCGGCCGCGGAAGAAGTTCCCGCTTTGAGCGACTGCACGGAAGTCATGCCATCCGCGGCCATCAGCACAAACTCGATAGCATTATCGCCGTGGGGATAAACAGCCGCATCGGTCCCAAGCGCGATCTTCACGCCCAGCGCAAGCGCGCGCTTGACCATCGCGTCCTGTTGCTTTACTGCGCGATCGGCCTTGGCCTGCACCAGGGGTGGAAACTTCGACTCCTTAAGACCGATCCGAGTAGCTAGCGTCGGCACCAGGAAAACGCCTTTGTCGTGCATCATCCGCAGCGCTTCGTCGTCAAGGAACGTGCCGTGCTCGATCGAGTCGATGCCCGCGCGAATCGCGCGTTTCGCAGCCTCGGCTCCGTGCGCATGGGCCGCGGTTTTGCGGTGCAAGGCATGCGCTTCGTCGACGAGAGCGTCCAGCTCGGCCTGCGATAACTGCGGAGCTTCGACATCATCGGTGGGCGAGAGAACGCCCCCGCTCGCGCAAGTTTTGATGACATCCGCACCGTACTTGATATTGAAGCGGACGGCATAGCGCGCCTCGTCCGGCGAATTGATCACGCCGTCGTCCGGCTTGCTTTCGTGATTCAAGGTGCCGAAGCTGAAGCCGTCGCCGCCGTCGCAGTGCCCGCCCGTCGAGCCGAGCGCGTGCACCGAAACCAGCATTCTCGGGCCCGGCACCAAGCCCGCATTAATCGCATTGCGAAGGCCGACATCGATGAAATCGCTCGACCCGACATCGCGAACGGTAGTAAATCCGGCCATGAGCGTCTTGCGTGCGTTGACGGTCGCTCGAATGGCCTTCTCCGACACGGGACGCTGAAGGTCCAGCAGCCGGGCGCCATTATAGTCGGGATTGAAATCGTCCGTGAGATGCGTATGCGCGTCGATAAAGCCGGGGAGCAGCGTCGCATCGCCGAGATCGATCACCGTGGCGCCAGACGGAACGGCACGGCTGCCCACCGATTGAATCATTCCGTTTGCGACCACGATTACCCCAGGCTCGACCAGGGCATCGCTTATGCCATCGAAGAGCCGGGCCGCGCGGAGCACGTAAGTATTCGACTGCGCGAGGAGCATCGAAGCCGTAAAGATGAGCGCAAGCGTCAACTTCATAACACGCCATCGTAACAGCAGGAGACACCCTCAGGCAGTCCCGTCGTGGCCGGGCAGGACGGTCTCGTCCGGCGACTCCAACGCGTCCAGGCGAGCTTCAAGACTGCCCAAGGCTTCGATCACCGACCGGTTGGTGGCGTCTTGCGCGGTCGCGTGCTTCTGATACGTTTCGAGCAACACCTGAAGATGTCCTTGAAGCGACGTCAAGACGCCCACCTTCTCGCCAGATTGCTGTTCGAGCGTCCCCACGCGCTCCGCGAGTTCGGACGACGCTTGGACTATCTGCTGGAGCGTGCTCACAATCTGCTGCAGTTGTTTGACGGTCTCATCGGGGGACATAGTTGTTGGCATTAGGGAGTTCTTTCAGCAATAAATTTGGGGGCGTCCGGATCTAGGACTCCCAGCCGGAGATATGGTGTGAGTGACAATCGATCAGCTCCGGCGTGAGAGTCGAGGATCCATTGTCCGACATGGCGTACGTGCACATGAGCGAGATTGAATATGTCTTGATAACTTCATCCCAGAGTCGTTCCAGGCGGTGCGGGGCCGCTATTGCCTATCGTAGACTGCGATGTTATCAACCTGGTCACCCCTCGTGTTGATGCCTTTGTAGCTGATCGTCATCGTTTTCCGATCGGGTGAGACAACGCGGCGCGCTGTGCCGATTTCTTTCCCGGCATGCTTCAGGATAGCCGCAGAGTCGAAATCGTCCATCCGCGATAGGGCCACTGCGTCAACGTCACGAGATCCGGTAACGGGGTAGTCCTTGCCGTCGTAGTTAGCCGGATATTCAACGGTGGTGGATAACCTGTCGGCCCAGACGGTCGTTACAGTCACCTTCACTCCTTTTGGCTGCGCCTGGTATACCCGAGTCTCGGCCGCGGGCGGGGGACCGGGTTTGAATGTCGATTTCGCGACGTTGAGTTTCCAGGTTCCCAGGCTGGCATCCGCGGCCCATAAGGCTGACGCGCTCAGCACAACCAGGAATAATCGTCGGAACACCTGCGATTCTCCCTCAAGCCGCAAGACCGGTTCACTAGGGAGATCCCGAGCACCCGGTTTCGTTTCATCTAAGTTATGCCTTCAGCGGGAAACGTACCTCTGCAACGCAGGATCATCGAATTAGGTCTGTATGGCGACCACGGTCTGGCGAGGTTACATCACATTCGGTTTGATCTCGATACCCGTCCGTCTGTTCCGGGCGGCGCGAAGCGAGCGAGTCAGCCTCCGGCAGCTCTATCGTGTTCCGGCGCGACTCGATGGCGAACCAGACGAAGACGCCCGGCCGGAACGACAGGTTGCTCTACAGCCAGCGCAACTCGGTCCATCCAGTTCATCCGGTCGAGTGGTCGAAGCCGCCGGGCCGGAAGAAACAGTGGCTCCTGTTCGACGAGTCGCTGTTTCCCAGACTGACAATGAAATCCTGCCCGAAGCAGCCGTGACGAAAGGCTACGAAGTAGAAAAAGATCACTACGTGACGTTGGACGCGCACGAATTGAAAGCGATCGAGCCCAGGACTGCAACGGAAATGGAGCTGTTGGAGTTTGTCAAATTAAGCGACGTGGACCCGATCTTCTTCGAGACTTCCTACTATGTGCGGCCGGAGGAAGCCGGCCAAAAATCCTATGCCCTGCTCTACGAATCTTTGCGGCGCACCGGACTGGTGGCTTTGGGCAAGTTCGCGATGCATCGCCGGGAACATATCACGATTCTGCGGAGCGGAAAATCAGGGCTGATTGCACATACGATGTATTTCGCGCCGGAGGTACGCGCGGATCAGGAGTATAGAGCCGACACCAAGCTGATCAACTCGAAAGAACTTGCACTCGCGAACACCCTGGTGAATAGTCTTTCCGGAGAATTCGAGCCGGAGAAATACCGAGACACTTATCGGGAGCAACTGGAGAAGCTCATCGCTTCCAAGGCCGCCGGCAAGACTATGCCCGCGGTGCGCGAGCCGCGCAGAACCGCCGCCGCGATCGATATCACCGAGGCGTTGAAAAAGAGCCTGGCTCAGTTGAAAAAACCGCCGGCCAAGAGCGCGGCGGCGCCGCGAAGTTCACACCGGAAAACCGCGAAGGGCGGTTAATTCTCTAGCGTAGGCTGAAAACATGCAGCTCTCGCGCGTTGTGGCGACTTCCGGCCGCGTGGCAGCCACAACGAAACGCCTGGAGAAAATCGGCCTGATCGCCACTCTTCTTGAACAGCTCCAGCCAGAGGAGGTCGAGATTGCGGTTTCCTTTCTCAGCGGCGGCACGCGCCAGGGGCGTGTCGGCATCGGCTACTCGACGTTGCGCGAGGCGATTGGATCGCCGGCCGCGGAGGCGAGCCTCGAATTGCTGGAAGTAGATCGCGCTTTCGAATCGCTTAAATCTACCCAGGGTTCAGGCTCAGTGGGACGCAAGCTGGAACTGCTAAGAAGCATTTTCTCCCGCGCCACTGAAGAGGAGCAGCGCTTTTTGACGGGTCTGCTGGGCGGTGAGCTTCGCCAGGGTGCGCTCGAAGGCATCATGTTGGAATCGGTTGCTCGCGCGTCGCGTGTGCCGCTCGAACGGGTCCGTCGCGCGGCGATGATGGCCGGGGCCATCCCCCCGATCGCCCGCGCTCTGTTTGAGCAAGGCGAAGCCGGCCTCGCCGCGTACGACGTGCGCCTCTTCCGCCCGGTGCAACCCATGCTCGCGCAGACCGCCGAAAACGCCGCGGAAGCCATCGACGAGCTGGGCGAGGCCGCGCTCGAATGGAAGCTGGACGGCGCCCGGATCCAGGTACACCGGTCCGGCGATGACGTGACCGTGTACTCGCGCAGTCTCAACGATGTAACAGCCGCGGTCCCGGAGATCGTGGAAGCAGCCCGCGGGCTTCCGGCGAAGGATCTCATCCTGGATGGCGAAGTCATCAGCCTGAAGCCAGACGGGCGGCCGAATGCTTTTCAGACGACCATGCGTCGTTTCGGCCGCAAACTGGACGTGGACCGCATGCGGGCCGAACTGCCGCTTTCGCCGTTCTGGTTCGATTTGTTGTACCTGAACGGGACATCTCTGCTTGATGAGCCGCAGGCACGCCGCTTCGGAACCCTGGTTGAGCTGGCGCCGGCAACGGTGGTGCCGCACACGATCACCGCTGCTCCCGAAGATGCGGTCGAGTTCTTCGAAACGGCGCTGCGCCATGGGCACGAAGGCATCATGGCCAAATCAACATCGGCTCCGTATGCTGCTGGTGCCCGCGGCCAGAGTTGGCTGAAAGTAAAGAGCCCGCGTACTCTCGATCTCGTCATCCTGGCTGCGGAGTGGGGTAACGGCCGGCGGCGCGGCTGGCTGAGCAACTTGCATCTCGGTGCGCGCGATACCGAAAAAGGCGGCTTCGCGATGCTTGGCAAGACTTTCAAGGGGCTTACAGACGAGATGCTGGCTTGGCAAACGCAAGAACTGCTGAAGCTGGAAATCGGACGCGACAAATATACCGTTCACGTGGAACCGAAATTGGTAGCCGAAATAGCATTCAACGAGATCCAGGTTAGCGCTCGCTATCAAAGCGGCCTGGCATTGCGATTCGCGCGTGTGAAACGGTACCGATTGGATAAATCCGCCGCCGAATCGGACACATTTCAGACCGTACAACAACTGGCAGGGCTCACGTCCTGAAAGCGGTCACGGTGTGGCCCGCCACGTGCACTGCATCCCCGAAGAAAGGAACATTCGAGATGAGAAATAGCACGAAGGATCAGATCAAAGGCAAGGCACACGAACTCAAAGGCAAGGCCAAAGAGAAGGCTGGTCAAGTCACAAAAAACCCGGGCATGGAAGCACGCGGGCGGGATGAAAAACTCGGAGGCAAGATTCAAAAGAAGGCCGGCCAGATCGAACGAGTTTTCGAGAAATAAGGCACGTGCCTGAGCCAAAACCACCTCGCGATCCTGACCCAAGTGACCCGCCGGATTCGCCACCGGGACCGAATCCCGACGAACCGGGACCAATTGAGCCCGGAATTGACCCTGATCCGGCCGCGCCGCCGCAGCGGCTCTAGCGGCGGTGCCCAGCCGGTGTGAGTCACTAAGATGTTGCCCTGCCGAACGGCAGGCCCAAGTGCCTGTAATGTAACGCTTTCACGTGTCATCTGACTGGAACGCACCCCAACCAGAGCGCGTCCATTAGTTAGCTTCATCCCTCATGGCACTCCCGGTTGCCGCCATAGCTAACGACGCCTACGCTGCTCATGTCAACCCTCAATGGGTCAGGCTACTGAATCTGCTCGAAATGAACGTTCAGTACGAGCGGTGCAGCGGCGTGGAACTGAACACCACCGACGGACGCACCATCCTGGACTTCCTCTCAGGATATTGCGTACACAACGCGGGCCATAATCACCCCGAAATCATCGCGGCCCTGAAAGACGAATTGGATCGAAGAGGGCCTGCGATGTTGCAGAGCCACGTTCCGGAACTGGCCGGCGAGCTCGGTGCACGTTTGTGCTCCAGGGCCGGTGGCAAGTTGACGAAAACATTTTTCTGCAGCTCGGGCAGCGAAGGTGTCGAGGCTGCGATTAAGTTTTCGCGCGCACGCACCGGAAGAAAGGGCCTGTTGTATGCGGAAGGCGCTTTTCATGGGCTTACCTGCGGCGCTCTCTCCCTGATGAGCGATGGATTCTGGAAGAACGGCTTTGGCCCGCTGCTGCCCGACACGCAGGCGATCCCGTTTGGCGATACCGACGCCCTCGAACGGCACCTGTCCCGTCGCGAATTCGCGGCTTTTATCGTCGAGCCTGTTCAGGGCGAGGCGGGCATTCGCATTCCCGATGATTCTTATTTGAAGAACGCAGAATCAATCTGCAGGCAGACGGGCACACTGTTCGTCATCGATGAAGTGCAGACCGGCATGTACCGTACGGGAAAGTTCCTGGCCTCTCATCACTTCAAAGCGGAGCCGGACATGGTCGTAATGGCCAAAGCGCTCAGCGGAGGCCTGGTCCCGGTAGGCGCGCTTCTGATGACCGATGACGTTTACGACGCCGTCTACAATTCCCTGAAGCGAGCCATCGTACACACATCGACCTTCAGCGAGAACGCTCTGTCCATGCGCGCCGGATTGGCGACATTGGATGTCCTGGAGAGCGATGGTTTGGGAGAACGAGCGACGCGCCTCGGCGAGAGGCTCCGTGGCCGCCTCAGAGAGGTGCTCTCAGCCTACGAAATGGTACAGGACGTTCGCGGGATCGGAATGTTCTCGGGGATCGAGTTCACCGCACCCCGTCGAATGAGCCTGCGAATTCCGTTTGAAGCATTCAGAACCATTCACCCCGGCATGTTCGGACAGGTCCTGGTCATGCGGTTGTTCCGGGATAAAGGTATCCTGACCCAAATTTGCGGGAACAACTTCATGGTGCTGAAAGTTGCGCCGCCGTTGGTTGTATCGGACGAGCAAATCGAGTACTTTGTGAATGCTATTAACGATGTGGTCAGCCTGGTGCATTCGTCCAATGCGTTCTGGAGCGAGGCGCTGGGTCTGGCTCGCCGGGTGATGAGCGTATGAGTGTCTAAAATGTGGCGTCCCCCGCTATTCCTGCTTGCAGCCCTGCTCGCACAGTTGTGCCTCAAGGCTGATGAACCCTCCCTTCTGGATCAGGGTTACCGCCAGATGTACAATCTCCAGTTCGATGCGGCGCATCGCTCGTTCCAGGAGTGGGCGAAATCGCATCCCACCGAGCCAATGGGGCCCGTATCGGACGCCGCCGCATATCTCTTCGCGGAGTTCGACAGGCTGCACATACTCGAATCCGAATTTTTTGTGGACGATAGCTTTCGCTCCCACCAGAAGCTGGCGCCCGATGCTGCCGTGCGCGAGAGGTTCGAACAGGCTCTTAACAAAGGGCAGCAGCTTGCCGATCGTAAGCTCGCGCAGTTCCCCCAAGATCATGAGGCGATGTTCGCGAATGTGATGCGGATGGGTCTCCATGCGGACTACAGGGCTCTCATTGAAAAGAAATACGCGGCAGCCCTGGACGAAATGAAAGCAGGGCGTTTGCTCGCCCAGCAGCTAGTGACAGCCGATCCGGCGTTTTATGACGCTTATCTCGCGATCGGTGTGGAGAATTACCTGCTCAGCCAGAAGATCGCTCCCCTGCGATGGTTTCTTCGGATAAGTGGAGCTCAAACCGACAAAGACGAAGGACTCAGGAATCTGCGATTGACCGCGGAGAAGGGTCATTACCTTCTTCCCTATGCGCGCCTGCTGTTGGCTGTGGCTGCCTTGCGCGATGGGGATAGTGAACGCGCTGCCGCCACCCTGCGCGATCTTGTGCTGGAGTTTCCGAACAACCGGCTCTATGCCCAGGAACTGCTGAAGTTAGCGCCGCGCCCGAAAAAAACCTCATGAAGATCGTCTCCGCCGCCAGCGCCTTTCCGAAACACTACTATCCTCAGCCGGTTCTGCTCGCAGCCTTGCGACAGTACTGGGGCGGCAAACTCGATGACCCGCGCGTGCTTGACCGCCTCCACGAACATGTAGGGGTCGAGGGCCGGCATCTGGCCTTGCCGCTGGAGTCGTATTTAGGCCTGAACACGTGGGGAAAGGCGAACGACGCCTGGATTGAGGCCGCCGAGGAAACAGGACAGCAGGCGATTTGCCGGGCACTCTCCCAGGCAGGACTTGCCGCCACGGATCCAGGCGCACTGTTCTTCATTTCGATTACCGGCATTGCGAGTCCGTCGATCGACGCACGGTTGATCAATCGAATGGGGTTATCGCCGAACATTCGCCGGATTCCGATCTTTGGATTGGGCTGCGTAGGCGGCGCTGCAGGCATCGCTCGCGCCGCCGATTATGTTCGCGCATATCCGGACCAGACAGCCATCGTGCTGGCCGCTGAATTCTGCTCTCTCACTTTGCAGCGGGATGACTTGTCGGTAGCGAATCTCATTTCATCTGGCCTGTTTGGCGACGGGGCCGCGGCCGTAATCATTTCCGGTGGAGAGGTGGACCTGCCCGGGCCGGAGATCCTGGCCACGCGCTCGATCTTCTATCCGGACACCGAGCAGGTGATGGGATGGGATATCAGCGAGGAAGGTTTTCGCATTGTTCTATCGCGCGAAGTGCCCGCCATGGTCCGTAAGCACCTTGCGCCTGACGTGGACGAGTTTCTTGCAGACAACGGCCTGAATCGCCGCGATATCGGCAGCTGGATCATGCACACTGGCGGCCCTGCGGTGCTGCAGGCTATCGAACAAGTATTCGATCTCCAGAACGGAGAGCTGGGTGCGTCCTGGGACAGTCTCCGTAACACCGGCAATCTCTCATCGGCCTCGGTTCTGGTCGTCCTGGAGGAGGTTATGAGGCGTCGCAGACCCGAACCGGGCACATTGAGCATTCTCGCCGCCATGGGGCCAGGGTTTTGCTCCGAGCTGGTTTTGCTGCGTTGGTGACGGCGTGAGCCTCGATTTCGACACAGACGTTTTTGTGGCCGGAGGCGGACCGGCGGGACTGGCGGTCGCGATCGCCGCACGCCGCAAAGGCTTGCGTGTGATGCTGGCCGACTGTTCCGTTCCTCCCATCGATAAGGCATGTGGAGAGGGGCTGATGCCGGATGCGCAGCTCGCTCTGCGCCAACTGGGCGTGCATCTCGACCGGTCCGAAGGTTTTCCATTCCGTGGAATCCGTTTCCTGGACGGCGGATTATGCGCAGACGCCAGTTTTCCGGAGGAGGGTGGAATCGGCATGCGCCGAACTGTTCTGCACGGGAGAATGGCGCAGCACGCCTCCGCTCTGGGGGTCGATCTGCTGTGGGGCAAGCGCGTAAGCGGAATCGATGGCGACCGCATTAGCGTAGCAGGCACCACAGTGCGCTCACGGTGGATCGTCGGAGCCGATGGAATCGGATCCCGGGTGCGCCGCTGGTCCGGACTGGACAATGGTTCAGGAAGGGAGCTTCGGTTCGGGTTCCGGCTGCATTATCGTGTCGCGCCCTGGACCGATTGCATGGAGATCTACTGGGGAGACGGCTGCCAGGTTTATGTCACGCCGGTCGGGCCTGAGGATGTCTGCGTTGCGCTGATCTCAAGGGACCATCGCCTCCGCCTCGATCAGGCCCTGAACCACTTTCCGGAACTGCTTTCAATGTTGAATGGAACGGCTCCGGTTACGATGGAACGTGGGGCAGTCTCAGCTACGCGCAGGTTCAAAGCCGTTCATCGCGGTCGGGTTGCGCTGGCAGGCGATGCCTCTGGCTCCGTTGACGCCATCACAGGCGAAGGGATCTGTCTCGGCTTTCAGCAGGCGCTGGCGCTGGCTGAAGCGCTCGCCAACGGCGATCTCGCGCAATACCAGGCCGAGCACAAACGAATTCTGCGGCGTCCGACGTTCATGGCGCGCACCATGCTGCTGATGGAACATCGTGCACGCCTGCGCCGCCGCGCACTGCAAGCATTTTCGTCCTCGCCTCGGATTTTCGCGGGAATGCTCGCTATGCACATAGGCGCTGCTTCGCCGTTCGAATTCGCCGCAAATGGGATCGAGCTGGGCTGGCGGATGCTGGCGGGTTGACGCATGCTTTCCACGCTTCGGCTCGTGACCACGGCGGTGTTAGTGAGTTGTCTCGCGACGGCCGTATCGCTGCACGCGGAGACTGTCGTGTTCGACCCGGCGCGCACGACGGTAGACTTCACTCTCGGAGACGTCCTGCACACCGTACATGGCGGTTTCAAGCTTAAAAGCGGAGCCATCCGCTTCGATACAGAGACAGGCAAAGCAAGCGGTTCGCTGGTGGTGGACGCAACGAGTGGCGACAGCGGCAACGGCGCCCGGGACCACAGAATGCACAAGAACATTCTTGAGAGCGACCGCTACCCTGAAATCGTGTTCACGCCGGACGTCGTGAGCGGCAAACTCTCGCCGACGGGAACCGCCCAGATTCAAGTACACGGCTTCTTCCGTATTCACGGCGCAGATCACGAGATGACGCTTCCTTTCGAAGTCCAGCGCGAAGGCGGGCAAGTCACAGCCGCGACGCAATTCTCGGTGCCATACGTGAAGTGGGGCATGAAGAACCCGAGCACGTTCTTGCTGAAGGTAAACGATAAGGTAGAAATCAGCATCCGCACCGCCGGGCGGTTTTCGGAGGAAAAACCCTAGCCGTACTAAGCTGCAACCTCGGGTTCATCGTCCTCATCTTCCTCATCCTCGCCGTCCTCAACATCATCCTCCTCGTCCTCGTCCTCGTCCTCCTCTTCGTCGTCGTCTTCCTCGTCCTCGTCATCTTCATCCACTTCATCGTCATCTTCAGCGCCCGGCTCGGATATTTCATCCTTGTCAAAGACATCGTCGGGGTCAATCGCGAATGTTTGTTTTACTTTGGATTCGGCTTGTGGAAATTTATAATGCGGCATTGAGATTCTCTGAGGATAGAGGTCTGAAGTGCTTGAAACGTTTCGGGAAGGGCAGGGGTCCCAGTGGTGCGAACATAAAGAGGGAGGAGAGTGCTGGAAGGGGTCATGGGTCCCACTCGCACTCCCGTGAAACAAACACCGTTTGGCTAACCCTTCTGAGATCCGTCCGGTCATAGGCATTGACCTAGGCACCACGAACTGCGCGCTCGCCTATTCGCAGAGCGACGCGGTAGAGCTGTTTTCAATCCCGCAATTCGTCCATCCGGGCGAGATCCGCGAAGAACCGCTGCTGCCATCGTTCCTGTTCTTGGAAGAGCAGCCCACCGTCGGGGTATTGGCGCAGAGAAAGGGTCTGGAGAATCCCGGACGCCTGGTATCTTCCGCAAAATCCTGGCTCTCCTACGCCGGTGTCGATCGCAATGCCGCGATTCTCCCGGTTACGGCACCGGACGGAGTAAGCAGGATCTCGCCCGTGGCCGCTTCCTCGCAGTATCTGAAATTTCTACGGGAAGCGTGGAACACGAAAAGGCCCGACGCGCCGTTCGACACGCATCAGGTGCTAGTCACCGTGCCGGCATCCTTCGATGCCGTGGCACGAGATTTGACATTGAAGGCGGCTGAGCAGGCAGGGTATGAAAAGGTCGTCCTCCTGGAAGAGCCGCAGGCGGCTTTTTACGCCTGGATCGCGCATAACCCGAACTGGCGGGAGCTGGTGGCCGTCGGTGACCTGATCCTGGTCATCGACATTGGCGGCGGCACCACGGATTTTGCGCTCATCTCGGTTGAAGATCAGGCAGGACAAATCTCTCTCCGGCGGATTGCCGTGGGAGACCACATTCTGCTGGGCGGCGACAACATGGATGCCGCCCTTGCTCACCATGTCGCAGAGGGTCTCCCCAAGCTCGATGGAATGCAGTTTCATGCCCTTTACCAGCATTGCCGGATCGCCAAGGAGCGTTTGCTGGCTGAGGATAACGAAGACAGCCAGCTACCCATTACAATTCTGGGCCGGGGCACCAGCGTAGTCGGCAAATCGATGAAATCGAAGCTGACACGCGCGGATGTCGTGCGCATTTTGACAGAAGGGTTCTTACCGGCCGTTTCGATCGATGAAGAGCCAGAGGAACCGTCGGCGACTCTCACCGAGTTTGGTCTCCCTTACGCATCTGAACCGGCGATTACGCGTCATCTCGCCCACTTTCTCCGCCGTCAATCGGCCACTCCGACACACGTCTTGTTCAATGGCGGTGTATTCCGCGCCCAATTGGTCCGTGATCGAACCGTCGAAATCCTGAACAAGTGGCTGCCGCGGCCCGTAACACCGCTTGTGAGCGGTGATCTCATGCGAGCCGTGGCACACGGCGCTACTTACTACGGGCTCGCCAGACAGGGCGAAGGGGTCCGCGTACGTGGCGGTGTGCCCCATAGTTATTACATTGGGATCGAGAGTGCGGCGCCTGCGGTGCCCGGCAGGCGCCCGCCGTTCAAGGCTCTGACGGTCGTGCCGTTCGGAATGGAGGAAGGCACCGGCTATGAATTCAAGGATCGAACGTTTGTCCTTAGTGTCGGCAAGCGGGCCCAGTTCAGGTTTTTCCAATCCAGCGAGCGAAAAGAAGATCCGCCAGGTTCCCTGATCGAAGACATCGATACCACGATGGAGGAGCTGTCGCCGGTCGAAGCTCTTCTGCCGAGCGAGGTCCATGAGAACGTCCCCGTGACGCTAGAGAGCCTGGTCACAGAAACCGGCATGTTGGAGCTGTGGTTTGTCGCCCGCGACGGACGGCGCTGGAAACTGGAGTTCAACGTGCGGCCTAAAAAAGAGCGCTTGCCTTCGAAGAGCAGCTAGCTGCGGACGGCCGCCCGTCGATACGGCGAATCAGAGTTCTACCTATTGACGCGGGGAGGGGTGCGATCCGGGCGCCACGCGACGAACGTATCCGGGAAATGCTTTGTTCTTAGTAGCTGCTGCCTATTCCTTCATTAGCCGGCCATCGGGCCCTGCTGGCATCAGCCTTGCCTGACACGAGCATCACGCGCGTCGGAGGTCAAGCAATGGGCAACGCGGTCGGGCATCTGCCTGCAGTTCCATCAAATTCCATTTCTGTCGAATCGGAGTTGCGGCTAAGAGCGTCCAGTCGCAACTATACGTCGCATCCCACGGCCGCCATTATCGGCGCAGGGCCGTACGGGGTATCGCTCGCCGCCCACCTGCAAGCGGCTGGTGTGGATTTTCGCATCTTCGGCCAGCCCATGCACCGTTGGCGGTTCCAAATGCCGAAAGGGATGTTCCTGAAATCTGAAGGGTGCGCTTCAAATCTGGCCGATCCGGCCGGCCGCTACATGCTGTCGCACTATTGCGCCGAAAACGGGCTGCCCTATGGCGAATGGGGCGCGCCGGTATCGAGGGAGACCTTCGCCCAATACGCGCTGTCTTTTCAAAGGAACTTTGTCCCCAACGTCGAGCAAGTAATGGTCGCTGGTGTTTACGCGCTGCGTGAAGGGTTCGAGTTGGGCTTAGCCAACGGCGCGACCGTCCGCGCAAGCAAAGTTATCGTGGCGACCGGGATGGATCATGCGGCTTACACTCCTCATGTGCTAAGTCGTTTGCCGTCCGAACTGCTATCGCATACTGCCGATCACCACGATCTAAGCCGTTTTAAAGGGAAGGAAGTAAGCGTTATCGGCGGTGGCCAATCGGCGATCGAAACCGCGGTGCTGCTCGCCGAAGAAGGAGCCTCCGTCCGTCTTCTGGTGCGTAAGCCGGCTCTTGTTTGGAACTCGACGCCGAAGATGGTCCGGCGGCCTTTCTACCAACGCCTGCGTCATCCCTTGTCAAATCTGGGGGTGGGAGCGGAATTGTGGATCTATTGCGCCATTCCGATGCTATTCCGCCACTTGCCGCAACAGATTCGTCATCAAAGAGTGGCAACCGTGCTGGGACCCGCCGGAGCCTGGTGGCTAAGAGATCGGGCTGCCGGGCGCCTCCAGATTCTGCTGGGGCACACCGTGTCGAGAGCTGAGGCCAAGTCAGGCCGGGCGGTACTTCAGGTTTCCGAGGGCGAAGGGCCGATCGTCGAGATGGCTACCGATCACGTGATCGCCGCTACGGGCTACAGATTCTCCCTGGCTCATCTGCCATTCTTGAGCCACGGTATAAAATCGCAACTGCGCGCGGAGCAACAGCATCCGGTCTTATCATCGGATTTCGAATCGTCCGTTCCGGGCCTGTATTTCACCGGCCTGGCCAGCGCGAAGTGTTTTGGGCCGGCGATGCGATTTCTCGACGGCGCGGATTATACGGCTCGGCGAGTGACGCGCCGTCTTGCCACCCGACGGCAATCATTTGCGCGCCTCGCTCTCCAGTCTGTTCGAACCCGATGCAAGGAATTCTGACGATGACGGTGAGATGACGGCAGCGTCGCCCATGGTTGAAGGCCGCACACATATCGTAGAACCCTACGACTTGTTTGCCAGCCTCTGCTACATAACGCGATGGCAAATTGACGATCCGGGAGTGGTGGCGGTCGCTGAAAGGAAAAAGTGAGGCCGCGTGGCTCCAATGGAGCGATCCCGTTCCGTTTTTTGCGATTTGCGTGCGGCTGATGTTTCGCGCTGTGGAACGCGCCTTCGAGGCAATTCGATGGCGCGGCGTCACGTAGCCGGGAGCGTGTCGACGGGCGTTTCGCGGTGCCATAGGAGGAGTCGCAAATTCAGGTCGAAGCGCGCTCCCCATTCGCGTTTATAAGGCTCGTCCCCGCGCAGGAAATCGAACCGGCGAGCGCCTTCCTCAATCGATTGCGCGATCGCGTATTTCAAAAGGAGAGATCCCGGGCTGAATCGGGACCAACAGGGATCGAATCCGCTGAAGTAGTAGGAAAAACGCTGTTTGTCCAGAAAACCGTAGAGTGCCGCTACCGGGCGCTTATCCACCAACAGCAGAAACAGACGTACCTTTCCGGCCTTCCAAAGGCGTCCAGCGGCATCACGGTGAAATGCCTCGATTTTCCCGGACAGGCTCACGTCTGGCGCGCGTGTTTCCCACCTGGCAGAACGCAGCGCAAATAGGGCATCGAGCGCGATACCGAACTCGGCGTCGGACTGGACATTCTGGAATTCGACCTCGCCCGCCAGATTCAGTTCTTCCCGGCATCTGCGGAGGTTTCGGGAAAAGCGATGGGGTAATGCGCGCTCGAATTCTTCACGCGTGGGCGGCAGAACACTATGCGAGCACACCGAGGAGGAACTCACCAAGTGCTGCACGCCATCTGGCGGGGGACACGGCAGGCTAAAGGATGGAGGTAGATCCTGGAGATCGCAAACGTCCCAGCGATTGCGTTCGCCGGCCAAACACTGCAGAACCATCCGGATCGCGGCATCGCGCCAACAGGGTTCGGCAAGAAACTCCAGGCGGTCGGAGACGCCATTGCCCAGGAAGGTGACCTGCCTCCTGCCTAGCCAGACATGGAGAAACAGAGGCGCCATCGCGACCAGCCGGTCTTCATGGCGGACCCCAAAACTGATCAGTTCGCCGCTACCGAACTTTTCCCACCACGGCAACAGCCAGCCCGGATGCTGGAAGGGCGCGGCATCGGGCACACGCTCGTAAAGAGCCGTCCATTCATCTTGAAGTGCGGAAAGGGCTTGGATCGTCAGGATCGGCTCAGGGGTCATGGCGACGGCGCATGACCTGCTAGCAAGTGATTCGCCTAAATGGGAACTTCAGGCGATCAGAGCGACGCCATCCACTTTGACGAGGCGCCCATTTCGAACTTCCAGCAGCAAGTCACATTGCTCGAGCGTGCTCAGGCGGTGAGCAATCATGAACGTGGTGCGACCTTCCATCAGACGCTCCAGCGCCTGCATGATACTTCGCTCCGTGCGGACATCCAGAGAGCTGGTCGGCTCGTCCAGAATGAGGATGGGAGCATCTTTAAGGAAAGCACGCGCGATGGCGATGCGCTGTCTCTCCCCTCCCGAGAGCTGCATGCCGCGCTCGCCGACAATGCTGTCGTAGCCGTCCTTCAGGGTGAGAATAAATTCGTGCGCGTGTGCCAGCTTGGCGGCTTCGACGATCTGGTCCATGGTTGCCTCAGGGCGTCCGTAGGCAATATTCTCCGCGATGGACCTCGAAAACAGGACGGAGTCTTGGGGAACGATGGCGTACTGATTGCGCAAGTCCGCGAGCTTGTAATCGCGCAATTCAATGTCATCCAACAGGATCCTGCCGTCGGTTACATCATAGAAACGCGCAAGAAGGTTCAAAAGGGTGCTCTTCCCCGAACCGGTGGATCCGTGGATTCCCACGCGCGCACCGGCGGGAACCTCGAAGCTGATGTCGCCCAACACCGTCCGGTCGCCGTCGTAGCTGAACGCGACTTCTTCAAAAGAAAATTTGCCGCAAGCGCGATCCAGAGGCATGGCGTGGGGATGGTCGACGACATCGGGGGCCCGATCGAGCAGGCTAAAGGCCCGTTCCGCGCTCGCCAGGCCGCCCTGGAGATCCGCCACGTTCTTGCTGATAGCCTTCAGAGGATCGAGAAGCTGCACCACGTAGGCTGTCACCAACGTCAGTTCCCCCAGGGTCAGCAGCCCGCTGCGAACGTGCATCACGCCGAGGTACAAGGTGGCGGCCATTCCAAGACCGATGGTGACGCCCACCAAAATGTCGAAACTCCCCTGCAATGCGGCTACCCGCAATAATTCCCGCATGCGGCGTCTGGACCAGCCCATAAAGCGAGCGTGCTCATCGTCTTCACGGCCGAAAGCCTTAACGATGCGCACGGACGCCAAAACTTCCTGTACCAACGAATTTGCGGAGCTGTCAAGCTGCCTCTCTTCCGTCCAGCGCTCGCGCAAACGCTCTCGAAAAAGGTATGTGACCACGAACAGAACCGGAGAGACCGCCAAGGCCACCAGTGCGAGTTGTGCGTCCATCCGCCATGTAATCCAAATCATGCAAACTAGCCGTGAACCTGCGGTCAGAAGCGGAATCAGCCCCTGAATCAGGATGTTCTGTACGGCCATGGCATCGTACTGAATCCGGAACGTTGAGCTGGCAGTGCCTTGCAAATCGTGATAGGCGAGGGACAAGCGCTGAACATGGGCAAAGAGCTTCGCTCGGAAATCCAGCGCGATTTTTTCGCCTACATAGGTTTGAAGGAGCCAGCTTCCTGAACCTTGTAAGTAGGTCAGCAGGATCACCCCAACCAGTAAGCACGGTGCCAGGGCCAGGGCAAGAGTGCTGGAATGATGGCCGGCCTGGGGCCATAGTGCCGTCAAGTACCCGGGTAGCGGTTGCGAACCGAACACCGAATCTATGACGATCTTCAAGGGCAGGGGCGCCAGCATCGCCACCGGAGTGGAAAGTAGACTGAGCAGGAATACGGCGGCGAGCTGCAGCCTATGGGCGCGCGCTTCAAAAGCTATGCGCTTCAGGATTCCCCAGTCTGAATAGTAGGACTTCATGGAACTTCGCGGGCGGATTCGAATGTTCCATGATGCCACGCCGGCAGGCGCCGGTCGCTATGTTAAGGCGAAAATCCAGATGCGCTAAGGTACGAATGCTTGTACCCTCGCCCGAGGCAGAAGAACTACAGTAGCGGCTTCGTTTGTGTGCGGTTTACGAGGTTTCGGTGTGAACCAGCTTATTGAAATTGCTGGGCCGACCGCTGGCAGTCCGGTCCTGATACACCAGCGCCAAGTGGCTTTTGTCGAATACCTTGAAGAACTGATCCCAAGTGATGGGCTTGAGAGATTCCTCGCCGGTGTACCCCGGAAAATCCAGACGAAGAACGCAGCTATCGCCTCGCTCGGTGCCCTTTACGCAAGCAGGATGGGCGCCGCGCGACTCGGCCCAGTGGCGAATCTCTTCATGATCGGTAGTCACGTGACCGTGTGTCGGCGAAGCGGAGGAGTTGCTTCTCGCATTGCCGTTCCTTTTGCTGGCACTCCCGCGGGACCTGGTAGTGGCGCGGGAGCTTGCAGAGCTTGAACCGGAACGCTTGAAAGCGCTCGATCTTGAGCGGCTTCTGGTGGCAGCGGACTGGGTACCGGATCCAGCGCTCGAGCGCGAGCGGGATGCTGCTCCGGAGCGGCCGCGTGTCGCGGAAGCTTTATTCCCCGAGGCGGACGAGCGAGAGCTGCTCGATCGTCGTGTTGAAGAGCTTTTGGTTCGAGTTTTGGTTGCCATGCCTGCCAGTTTGCAATCGCAAGACCACTCGGCCGTGGCATTGGCGGGGTATGGGAAGGAACAAACACCAGGATTTCCCGCGATACGTCCCCGCTTGAGGAGGGATCACACCCGAGAATGCCTCGCCGAGAATCGTGCCTTATAGTTGCGGCCCACCCTGACGACGAAACGATCGGATGCGCCATTTGGATGCGACGACGGGAGCCGAACGGTCTGATGCTGCTTCACCTTACCGACGGAAGTCCGCGCGATCTGGCAGATGCTAAGGCGGCAGGCTTCTCCTCGCGCGAGTCTTACGCTGCAGCGCGGCGCGAGGAGTTGAACACTGCTCTCACGATTCTGGGTCTGCCACCCAGCCAGTGCTTACAGTTTTCCTTTGTGGACAAAGACCTTTATCTACGGCTGAAAGAACTCGTTGTACAGATGACATGCCTGATCGAGCAGATCCGCCCCTCGCTTGTGCTCACGCCCGCGTATGAAGGCGGACATCCGGACCACGATTCGGCCGCCTTGGCCGTGGCCATAGCGCGAGCCCGGCACGGATTCCGCCACCGCGAGTATCGCCTCTATCATTCGGGGCCGGACGGCAGCATGAGTACGAAAGATTTCCTCCCATGCGGCCAGCATCGGACCCAGGTCCTTCGCGCTTCCCACGCCGAACGCGAGTTGAAATCGCGCATGCTCGAAAGCTTTCGAACGCAAAAGCACGTCTTGCGACACTTCGAGACCGAGGCCGAGCAGTTTCGCGATGCCCCGACTTACGATTTCAGGAGCCCACCACACGAAGGCCCGTTGCTTTACGAGCGTTGGGGATTTGCAATCTCCGGGGCGGAATGGCGCGCGAGGGCAAGCGAATGCCTCTGACTGTGCTTCAAGTGGGGTTCACGCTCGCGCCGATCGGACCCGACGCCGTGGGCGGAGCCGAGCAGGTTCTTACGATGCTCGATGCCGGGCTGCGGCGGGCAGGGGTCCGATCCCTCGCCCTGGGTGGTGAGCGACCGGTCGAATCCATCACTCCGCGGCTGCGAAGCCGGTTGCTCAGCCGGCACCGCCGCGCCATGGAGTCCATCCTTCGACAGGAGCGCGTCGACATTGTACACATGCACGGTTTGGATTGCCGGGATTATTTGCCGGAGGCGGACATTCCTACGCTGGTCACTCTGCACCTGCCGCTGGAATGGTATCCCGAAGATCTATTTCAAACCAAACGGTCGAATCTCTACTTCACCTGCGTGTCGGAATCGCAGGCCCGGCGTGCTACCCGGATTCCGCAGGCGCTTCCCGTGGTTGCGAATGGAGTGGACGCGGATCTCTTTTGCTCGAGGCCGAAGAAGCGCGATTTTGCACTGGCCCTGGGACGGATCTGCCCCGAGAAGGGCTTCCATCATGCGTTGAGCGCGGCTCAAACCGCGGATGTTCCGCTGTTGCTTGCCGGCGACGTGTTCCCCTATCCGGCGCATCGTGAGTACTTCCATCGGGAGATCGTCCCCCGCCTCGATTCCAGGCGCCGCTTTATCGGACCAGTGGGGTCCTTGCGTAAGAGAAGCCTGCTCAGCCGGGCCTGCTGTGTGCTCATTCCGAGTCTCGCCCCGGAGACCAGTTCCCTGGTGGCAATGGAGGCGCTGGCCTGCGGGACGCCGGTAATCGCATTTGCGTCAGGGGCGCTCCCGGAAATCATTGAGGACCGCAAGACCGGATTCCTTGTTTCGAGCGAGCAAGAGATGGCCCGAGCGCTGCGAAAGGTGTCCGAGCTCGACCCTGAGGACTGCCGGCAGGCAGCCCGGGACCGCTTCTCCGCGGACGCCATGGTTCGCGGGTACCTGGCGCTGTACGAGCGGATGCTAGCCCGGTCGTTCGCTTTTCAAGAGGTTAGAGATAGTTTCGTCACCCGGTAGCCGCAGATAAGTAACAGCTTCGAGCCATATCGAAAAAATTGATTGGACGGGGTTGCGGCTACCGCGTACACTGTTCACTCAGTAGTTCTCGTCTCAGTTGCTTGCCACGTTCCGCGAGCAGCATTCTACAAACAAGTTTCACTTACGGCGGAAGCAGCGCCCTATCGCGCTGTTGCGGGATACCTACACATCAACCAGGCACAAGAGAGGAAATCATACATGGATAGAAAGCTTTCTTTATCCGGAAAATTGAAACGGCTCAGCGAGCGCTTGCGCACGCCGGAATGGCGCAAGTACGGACAAGTCTTGCTGATGGGAAAAATGCTGGGGGTCGCATTAATCTTCCTGCTGGCAATTTTTATGCATCCGGACATGATTGGGTTCGGAGTTCACGCCCAAGCCCCGGCCGACCCCGTTCTCAAGGGTAATGATATCGTCAACCCGGTCAATACAATGTGGACGCTGGTAGCGGCGTTTCTGGTTTTCGGAATGCAGGTCGGCTTCACCATGCTGGAAGCCGGATTCTGCCGGTCGCGCGAGACCGTCAACGTACTCATGGAATGCGTGGTGGACACCTGCCTGTGCGGTCTTCTGTTTTATGCGTGGGGCTTCGCATTCATGTTTAGCCATGGCAACGGATTCATCGGCATGAACTGGTTCTTCTTGAAAGGTGCTCCGGCAACATATGAAAGCACCGGCGTCGCCTTTCTGGCGGTCTGGATTTTCCAGTTTGCGTTCGCCGACACCTGTTCGACCATCACCTCAGGAGCGATGATCGGGCGCACGGCCTGGATCGGCGATCTGCTCTACAGCTTCATGGTGTCGGGCTTCATTTATCCGATCATCGGCCACTGGGCCTGGGGACCGGACGGCTTCCTGGCCGCCATGGGTCAACCTGGCTACTTCCTGCCTTGGGTCGGAACCGGCTTCCACGATTTTGCCGGGTCCACCGTGGTGCATACCATCGGCGGCTTTATTGCCCTAGCGGGGGCGATCGTTCTCGGCCCGCGCCTCGGCCGCAGGTTCAAACGCGACGGAGGCGGGCCGATGATGCCCCACGACCTCACCATCGCCGCCTCGGGCGGATTGCTGCTGTGGTTCGGCTGGTACGGATTCAATCCGGGCAGCACTCTGTCCGCCATGGATTTCGTCGGCATCGGGCGAGTTGCCGCAAATACGACGCTGGCCGCCTGTGCAGCGGGATTAACGGCCATGTTCTACGCATACATGCGAAGCAACATTTGGGACGTCAGCTTCACGGTCAACGGTTTTCTGGCGGGCCTGGTCGCGATTACGTGTCCGTGCTACTGGGTGACTCCGACGGGTGCCATTGCGTTGGGCGGGATCGCGGGCGTGATCGTGGTCATGGGAGTCGAACTACTGGAGTACTTGCGAATTGATGATCCCATCGGCGCGGTTCCTGTGCATGGAATCTGCGGAATCTGGGGGACTCTCTCTCTTGGGTTGTTCGCTGCCGGGCAATATGGCGCGACCGGGCCAATCGCTCCGGACAATACCATGCCACTCGCCGGGCTGTTTTACGGCGGCGGTTTTACGATCCTGAAAGCTCAGGCGATCGGCAGCGCGATCATTACGCTCTCGACCTTCGCGTTCGCAATGGTGGTGATGTTGGCCATCAACGCGATGGGCCTCCTGCGCATTTCACCGGAAGGCGAGCAGCACGGTCTGGATCTGCATGAACACGGCATCTCGGCCTATCCCGAATACGTGATCGCGTCGATCGGACGGCCGGGCGGAATGCCTGCGGAACAGGCGGGCGGCTACGGAGTCGCGCCGCTCGCGGCTAGTCCAAAAACGTCGTAGTTTGTTCTGAATAGCCGTAACGGGTTTAACGGAACACCTATGCTCGATTTGCAACACTTGGAGACGTTTTGTGTTGTGACGGATACGAACAGCTTTACTCGCGCTGCAGCCAAACTGGGCTGTTGCCAGTCGACAGTGACCATGCACATCATGGCACTGGAACGGGAACTGGGGGCTCGACTCTTTGTGCGTGATCGTTCCTCCAAGACCGTGATTCTGACGGATGTGGGTAAACGGATTCTACAGTATGCCGGGCGGCTGTTGGCGCTGGTAAAAGAAGCGAAATCAGCCGTCCAGGAATGTGCCGTCAATGAGTGAGTGAGTGAGAAGTAAGTACTATCCTTCCGAGACCGCGTGCGCACATGCACGCGGTCTTTTTCTTTAAAGCTGGTCCTGGTACTGTTCGAGCGCGACCTTGACTAGCTGGGTGCGAGTCCGAACGTTGACCTTCTCAAACAGCAAGCGGAGAGATGCTTTAACGGCGCCTTCAGAAACCTGAAGGTGCGTTCCGATCTCCCGATTGGTCAGACCTTCGAGCACATAGCGAAGCAGCGCCCGATCGCGTTCCGTGAGCGTCGGATTACTGGCCGGACGCGTGCGGTCGATCGAGTGAATGAGCGAGGTGAGGTACTTTTCTTCCAGACAGGATTCGCCGGCGGCCACCTTGCGGATGGATTCGCAAAGAATCTGTCCAGAGTGGCGCTTGTGCAGAATGCCGTTGACTCCCGCTTGCAGCAAACGGACCGCCTCCTGGCCGCTGATCCCCGCAGTCACAACCAGGATCTGGCCCTGGTAGGATGTCTTGCGAACCGCGTCGACCAGGCCCAAAGCCCGCTCATCTCCCAGGTCCACGTCGAGCAAAACCATGTCGACGCGCGGATTCAGCATCGCCAGCGCCTCAGCAGTTGACGAACACTGCCCTACGACTGACAGGTCGGGCTCGCGCTCGAGAGTTCGTGCCAGTCCCTCCCGGAACATTTCGTGATCGTCGACCAGCAAAAGATTGATCGTTTTCATGGGTGCTTTATGGCTCGTCCTAAACTGCCTCTAGTTCAATGATGAAACAAGAGCCACGCGGAACGGATTCAAACCGCAGTTCGCCGCCATAGTTCCGTACGATCGATCGAGACAAGTACAAACCCAAACCACTCCCCGCCGCACCCTTTTGGAACGGCTGAAACAGATTCTCGGGGGTTCTGATTCCGGGCCCCGAGTCGTGGAACTTCACACTAACTTTTCGCTCGTGCGAACAAATCGTTATGTCGAGCGTTCGATCCCCACCCTCCTGGACGGCGCGATGGCTATTCTGCGCAAGGTTCAGGAACACTTGCAACAATCCATGCGGCTCGGCCCACACCGCGGGAGCATCGTCCGGGACGTGCCAGCGGACTGTTCCTTCGATTTCACGCCAGGCAGGTTCCACGATAATGCGGAGATTGTCCAATACTTCTTTCAGAGGCACTTCCTCAACAAGCTCTTGAGTCTTCGGTTGCAGCTCGAGATACGCGATCGCCTCCAGGCCGCTAACCAGCTTTTCCAAGCCGCTGAGAGATTCATCGCGTGCGAGCCCGTGCCGTCTGCGCAGATCGTCGCACAACATCGCCATGGCTTCGCAGACGTTGCGTACTTCGTGTGCGATCGCGACGGCGGCAATCTCGTTTCCGGCCTGAAGCTGGCGGAGTCCCTGCTCTTCGCGGTCCCGCATCTCGTCCGAAGAGTCTACAACAATGGCGGCCAGCCGTTTTCCTTCCGATACGGAATAGGAAGAGAACCATATGTGGGCCAGAAAGATCTCACCGTTTTCCCGAAAACCCTGACACTGCGTCGCGGTTCGCAGGCCGACGGATTCCTTTTTCAATCGCAGGACTTCGCCCAGGAACGGCAGATAATCGCTGATCAGACGGCCCTGGACAGTCTTATCCAGCGGGAGCATGAACAGCCTGTTCGCCGAAGTGTTCGCAGCGAGCACTTTGCCGGCGCCGTCCACCGTAAAAATCCCGGCGGGGCTGCTTTCCGCAAGAACGCGCAATTGCTCCTCGGCGTCCTGCCGCAATGTTTGCTCAACCTGAATTTGGTTCAGATGTCGAATAGCCTGTTCGTGCTTTCGTACCAATCCTGCTACAAACAGACCAGAGAGAAAGTACGCTAACGCGGCGAAAACAAATCGGAGCGCGAGATCAGCCGGAGAGCCGGGGACATCGAACCAGTAGCGGAGATACGAGCATAGAACCGCGAGCGCTGCAATCTCTAAGGGGCCCAGAACGACAGCGCCCAGCATCATCGGCAAGATGTACAGAGCGGCCAGTGAAATGTTGTTGCCGCTGGCCCAGTCGACTAGCGTGGTCAGCGCGACCAGCGCCGCTGTCGAAGCCAGAATCTTGGGCTTTCCAGCTTTCAATAGTTTGGGGATCACTAGCTAAAAGATAAAGCCCCGGGATCGACATGGCAAGAGTTTTGTGAGACCGAGTTCAGATCGAACCGCGAAAGGCGAGACTAACTTTCCGCCTCATTGAAAAAAGTAATTGGATTCGATAACTAGAGGCCGGGTAAACTACGGCTTCGTGCTTGACCTACAACATCTGGAAACTTTTAGAGTCGTCGCCAGCCTCGGCAATTTCACTCGTGCTGCGGTGGTGTTGGGCGTGTGCCAATCGACCGTCACAACCCACATTAAAGCGCTGGAGCGCGAATTAGGAGCTCCCCTTCTGAATCGCTGCAGGTTCTCGAAGGACACCGCGCTCACCGACGCTGGACGCCGCACGTATCAATACGCGGAGCGACTCTTGGGCATGGTCGAAGAGTTCAAAAATGCCGTCAAGCGATAGATAGCTGTGCGCCTATCTAAAGGCTAAGGCTCCCACTAACTTTCCGCCTCATTGAAAGAATTAATTGGACGCGATCTAAGTATCTCGATACACTACGACTTCCTCAGCACAGGTGCCTGCCCCGTCTAGCGGGCACATTGATTCCCATAGGTGGCGTTATTCAGGATGCGCGCGGCACAGCCTTCTTCGAGGCGATCGGCGCATAGGTGTGATTCGTTAATAACCAAGGAGAAAGCAATGAAACAAGTGACGGCCGAGTTCCACTACAACAGAACATTTAAATTCTCTGCGAACCGAGTCGCATCGTGCCTTGTGCTGGCTCTCCTGTTCGTGGCGCTCGGGATGGCTCAAGCCCCGGCGACGAACACAGCCTCGGCGACAGATTCGACCGCAACCCAGACTCAAGCCGTGGCGCCGGCGGCCGCAATTCCACCTGATATCGCCAAGAAGCTTGACGATCTGGACAAGGCGACGAAGAACGCCCAAATGGCGGGCGACAATTCCTGGATGCTGACCAGTTCCGCTCTGGTGCTCATGATGACGGGTCCAGGGCTGGCGCTCTTCTACGGCGGCTTGGTGCGCAAGAAGAACGTACTCGGAACGATGATGCACAGTTTCATCCTGATGGCCACGGTGTCGATTCTATGGGCGGCAGTGGGATACAGCCTGTGCTTCGCGGAGGGCTCGCCGTTTATCGGAGATTTGCGCTATGTGTTCCTTAAGGGCGTCGGCGCGGAACCGAATGCCGATTACGCCGGCACGATTCCACAACAAACCTGGATGATTTACCAGCTAATGTTCGCGATCATCACTCCCGCGTTAATCTCGGGCGCATTCGCCGAGCGGATGAAGTTTTCCGCAATGCTGCTGTTCATGACGCTCTGGTCGTTTATCGTGTACTTCCCGATGGCGCACATGGTGTGGGGAAAAGGCGGGTTCCTGCAAGGCACATTGGGAGGCGTGATTCCCGCTTGGGACTTCGCCGGCGGCACAGTGGTCCACATTACATCCGGAGTTTCAGCTCTGGTGTGCGCGCTCTATCTCGGCAAGCGCAACGGGTATCCGCATGAGTCGATGCGGCCGCATAGCGTGGTGCTGAGCGTGATCGGTGCGTGCCTGCTGTGGGTTGGCTGGTTTGGATTCAATGCTGGAAGCGCGCTCAATGCGGGACCACTTGCGACCAGCGCTTTCATCGTGACCCATTTCGCGACAGCGGCGGCTGTGCTGGGATGGATGTTCGCCGAATGGATGGTGGTTGGGAAACCGAGCGTCCTGGGAGCCATTTCAGGCGCGGTGGCGGGACTGGTGGCGATCACGCCAGCTTCGGGCTTTGTGAAACCGATGCCTGCCATTCTGATCGGTCTCGCGGCCGGCGTTGTCTGTTACCTGATGGTCAGCAAGGTAAAGCAGATGTTCGGTTATGACGACGCGTTGGATGCGTTTGGCGTGCATGGAATCGGCGGAACTCTGGGGGCGATCTTGACCGGCGTATTCGCGACCAAGGAAGTCAACGATCTCAGAATGGGCAAGCCCATGGGCATGGTCGACGGCGATGCGGGCCAGATCGTGAACCAGCTGATCGCAGTCGCCATCTCCTGGGTCTTGGCGATCGTTGGAACACTCGTGATCCTCAAGATTTGCGATGTCGTATTCGGTGTAAGAGTGAACAGCCAGGACGAGATCCAGGGTCTCGACCTTGCGATGCACGGCGAAGAAGGCTACCACTTCGAGTCGTAAGAGATCGCACGATGAAGAAAATCGAAGCTATCATCCAGCCTCAGAAGCTGGAGAGCGTGAAGGCGGCCTTGCTCGCAATCGGGGTCGATGGCATGACGGTGTCGGAGGTGCGCGGCCATGGGCGGCAGAAGGGACACAAGGAGGTCTATCGCGGCATGGAATACAATGTGGACCTCTTGCCGAAGCTGAAGATAGAGATCGTGATCCCGACGGCCCGGCAGGAAGAAGTCATGAGGACGCCGATGGCGGCGGCCAAGACCGGCGGGATTGGCGATGGGAAGATTTTCCTCTCGGATGTGCTGGATGCAATCCGGATTCGTAACGATGACCGGGGAGAAGCGGCACCGTAGCGTTCACATGTATAATCAATACATTCGAAAAATGTTTGGGATCGGCCCGCGCAGTGCAGGCGGGCCGTTCCACATAGGTCAACGTGAGCTACTTTGCCGAAGCCTTAGTCGGAGCCCAAATCGACTGCGTGCTGGTCGATTCTGAGGTCACTTACATCATGCTGAGCAATGGCACCCAGGTCACCATCCGGGGCGTGGTTGTCGTGCAGCCGAAGCCTTCTCTCGCCTCGTCAGCGACTTCGTCGGCGCACTAGAGCTGCTTACGGTAGCGCGGCGCTGGTTTGTCCGCGTTCGCGTAATCGCCTTTTGCCTCGGCCGTCGATGAGATGTCTTCGGCGCCGGTGTCCTTCAGAATGCGTTTCGCCTTGTCGGTCCACTGCGAATCGTCGGCATGGACCGAAAGAAGAATATTCCCGGTCTTCACCCGGCCTTCGTAGCGTTTCGCCTCATATTCTGGAATACCTAATCCAATAAGCGCTCCAGCGATGCCGCCAGCAGTTGCGCCGACGCCGACTCCGGTCAGCGCCCCGATAATGGGACCGGCCGCAATCAGCGGACCTACGCCCGGAATGGCAAGCGCGCCGATCCCCGCCAGCCAGCCGAGCGTTCCGCCGATCACCGCTCCAGAGGTGGCGCCTGTCGCGATACCTTCAGGAGCCTTCGTGCCCTTCTCATGGGCGAAATCTTTAGTTCCGACGTTTTCCGGGAACAGCACCGACACGTCGGTATTTCTAAAGCCTTGAGCTTTCAGCTCGTCGACCGCATTTTCGACCTGCCGACGAGTTGTGTAGATTCCGAATACTGCCTTGTTTGCCATAGTTTTAGCGCTCCTTCTGCCCCGAAGCCGACCAGGGCACTGTGGGGACACGCGTCCTCAACTCGAAGATCGAAACCGCTCGAGTTCCGTTACCGAATCTCCCAATCCGCTCTCAAAAACAGCTCAAAACGGCACTAAAGTACCTAAGGTTCTTAGGCGTTACATCTGATCGTTATTCCGTTATGTTCGCCGTAAGATGGTCGTATTGGAGGCTAAGTTGTCAGAGAGTCGCCGCCATCCACGGGTCCAGTACGCGGGCCTAGTATTCATCTCCTGGAAAACGTTCCAGGGCGAACGCAATTACGCCTTGGGAAAGTGTCTCGACGTCTCCGAACTGGGAGTGGGGCTTGAGCTGTCCATACGCATACCCGTCGGCTCATTTGTCAGAATCAGGGCATATGGATTGAATTTAGACGGCTCAGCAACCGTCCGGCATATTCGCCGTCGGGATGGGAGATATTTTGTCGGTTTGGAACTTAGTGAGGCCTTGCAGACGGAAATTCTGGCCGACCTGTATGCCTCACAGACCGATGGGCTCGTTGCAGTGGCAGCTTCTCACTACGCCTAGGCGGAGCGTTCCTCGGTTTTCCTATACTCCTCTCGAAAACCGGGAATCGCCTCCGCCAAGAAATTCTGCACAGTTCCAGCGGCGACGCCGATCAGCGCGCCCTTCATCTTGTCCAGTGCATCCCACGCCTTCTCTTTCCGATAGGTTGTAGCGGCATTAGGTAAGTACTCGATGGCGCCGCTGGTTTTTTTCGAGCGTGCGAGCGACCGCGGCCGGCCCATCAGGGCGGCCAGCAGAACCCCGCCTCCGAAGGCGACACCGACCATGGTCAGGGGATTTCGTCGCGTCTGCAGCCGCCAATCGGTGGCCTTTTTGACGCGGCTCTCCAGCTCGTGAAGATCGCGGCCAAGCTCGTTGCGCTGTGCATGAATCTCTTGTTCTATCTGGGTTGATGTTTGGCCCATTGGACATTCTCTTTAATGGTTCGTATCGTCTTTTCCGGCGCCGCATGGACACGGCGCATCGTATTTAAACCCCGGTTCAAAAGGACTCCGGCTATCGCGGCCACTACCACGGCGACAATCAGAGCCGCAATCCACGCGGGCAGCGCAAGGGCGAGCGCATAGACGCAAGCCAGCAGCAGCAACCCTAAAGCGTAAATACCGAGTAGCGCACCGCTGGCCAGCACAGCCGTCGCCTTGCCGGCTTGAACTGTTTCCTCTTTTAGTTCGGCCTTGGCGAGCCGAATCTCAGATCGGATGATCTCCTGGACCCTGGCAACGATGTCCTGCAGGACGCCGGTGATGGAGCGATTATCTCCGGAAGCCATTGCGCCTCCTTCATTCATTACGGAACGCGCGTCCTACCAGGAATCCCATGGCTGCGGCGATCAGCAATGAACGTCCGGGATTGTGCCGGACAACCTGTTCGACGTCGTCGACCATGGCTTTAACATCGTGCCCCCGGACGTAGTCCGCTGTCGAAGACAACACGTCGGCCGTGCGTTTGGCTGCGTCGCTCACCGCTTGGCCGCTGCGAGCCCCTCTGTCTTGCAAGGTCGAAGCCGCGGTATCAAGCATCCCGGCCACAGGCTCACGTTTCTCATCGACTTGGTGCGCGATCGCCTCTCCGGCTTGCCGTGCCCGGTCTCTTGCCTCGCTCACCGTTTCGGAGATTTTCTGTTTCGCGTTCGATAGTTGGTCCGAAGTTTCCTGACCCGCGTATGTCCGTTCGCTATCGTGAGTGGCGTTTCTGTCTGCCATATGTAAGTCTCCTCGGTATTAATTCCTTGCTACATTGTTGACTCCACGGCTGTGATTGCGTTTCGTGACGAGCGCCAGTTTCGGTTGGCAGCGGGCGTGCTCAACAAGTACAAAGGAGATGTAGTATGTTTGGCATTCTCGGTTGGATCTTGTTTGGATTGATCGTCGGCGTTATCGCGAAACTGCTCATGCCTGGGCGAGATCCGGGTGGGTTCATCGTTACGATTCTTCTCGGTATCGCCGGCGCTGCTCTCGGCGGATGGTTAGGACGAGCGATGGGGTTATACGGCCCGGATCAGCCCGCCGGCTTTTTCATGGCTTTACTGGGGTCCATCATTCTGCTGATGCTGTATCGGATGTTCGCCGTTCGAAGGAGTAGTCTGACTTAACGCACAGTCGCGCGGATTCGGTAGAGTTGACGTTGTACCTTGCATGCCCGTAAAGCAGCATGTAGATATCGACGGCCGGTCTGTCGCATTAACCAACCTCGATAAGGTCCTGTACCCGGGCGCGCAATTCACGAAAGCTCACGTCATCGATTACTACATCAGGGTCGCGAGCTGCCTGCTTCCGCATTTCAAACAGCGGCCAGTCACGCTGAAGCGCTTTCCCGATGGGGTCCGAGGCAAGGCTTTTTACGAAAAGGACGCGCCACGATACACGCCGGATTGGGTTCACACTGTCCTGGTGCCGCGGCAGGCCGGCGGTACTCCGATCCGCTATATCTGCATTGACGATCTCCCCACGCTGGTGTGGTGTGCGAATATTGCGAGCCTCGAACTCCATCCCTTTCTCCATCGCGCGACACAGCTTCAGACGCCAACTTCGGTCGTGTTTGATCTCGATCCCGGTGACGGCGCGACGCTAGTCACGTGCGCGGAAGTCGCTTTCTATCTGAAGACCTTCCTCGAATCAATGAACCTTCAGTGTTTTCCCAAAGTGTCCGGCTCCAAGGGTTTGCAAATCTATATACCGTTGAACACGCCCGTGGATTACACACGCACACGCTCGTTCGCGCAATCCGTCGCACAGAGTCTGGAGATTGAACATCCGCGACTGATCGTGTCGGAAATGGCGAAAGCCCTTCGCCGGGGCAAAGTGTTCATCGACTGGAGTCAAAACTCGGACTTCAAAACCACAGTCGGCGTTTACTCTCTCCGCGCAAAGAGTGATGAGCCATTGGTGTCGGCGCCCGTCACCTGGCCGGAACTCGAAGGAATGCAAAAACGGGGCGATCCCAATATCCTTCGCTTCGGCCCCGATGCCGTACTCAAGAGAGTAGGCGAAACCGGCGATCTGTTTGCTCCGCTTCTCGAGTTGAAGCAACGACTACCGAAAGCCATCCCCGAACCTGAGCGCAAGGCTTCTCCGACGAAGGACGCTAAGGCCTCTGCCGCCCGATCCACTCGCGTCAAAGATCCGATCGCTGTCGATCTGAATTCGCTTCCGAAGGCAAAGGCCAAGTTCATTGAACCAATGCTGCTGCTGCGAACAAATGCGCTCCCCGAAGGCAATGAGTGGCTGTACGAAGTCAAGCTGGACGGCTACCGCGCACTGGCGATCAAGAGCGGCGGCAAGCTGCGACTGCGTTCGCGCAATGACAATGATTTCGGCGCGAAATACCCATCCATCGTACAGGCGCTGGCGAATCAACCGAATGAGACTGTACTCGACGGTGAAATCGTTGCGCTGGATGAACAAGGGAAACCGTCATTCAATCTCCTGCAGAATTACGGCTCCTCAAAAGCGCCGCTTCTTTACTACGTCTTCGACGTTCTGGTTCTGGACGGTCGAAACGTGATGGGTCAGCCCTTGGAAACCAGGCGGGCACTGCTGGAACAGCACGTTCTGAGCAAGCTTGCCGATCCTGTTCGCTATTCTCCGGGACTGGAAGCTCGCTTACCCGATCTCATCAAATCGGCTCGTGCGCAGGGGCTGGAAGGGCTGGTCGCAAAACGCCGCAACAGCCTCTATGAAGCCGGACAGCGATCCGGAGCGTGGCAGAAGATGAGAATCAACCAAGGACAGGAGCTCGTCATCGGCGGCTACACCTTAGGAGGGCCCACCTTTGACGCCCTGATCTTCGGCTATTACGACGGGCCCCGGCTAATGTATGTAGGTCGAACCCGCAACGGTTTCACTCCGCGGGTGCGGCAAGAATTAATGAAGCGGTTTCAAAGCCTGAAGACCGACAAATGCCCGTTCGCAAATTTACCGGAAACGAAAAACGGTCGCTGGGGACAGGGGCTCACGGCAGCGAAGATGAAGGATTGCCGATGGCTGAAACCAGAACTGGTGGGCCAATTCGAGTTCACCGAATGGACTCCTGACGATCATCTTCGGCACTCGCGCTTTGTGGCGCTAAGGGAAGATAAAAAGCCGCGTGATGTGCAACGCGAACAGTAATCTTTGACATCGGTTCTGATGTGTCGATTCGCGGCAGGCGGAGTCTCACGCACAGAAGGTCCCCAGGGTTTCGCTTGCCGGACCCGCTCTCTCCCGATGTTCCCCAACCCTCGTGTCACCGTCCCGCCCCAGCTATCGTCGAGTGCTCCCGGTGCTGCTGCTTCTACAGGCGCGGTACCCACGCGCAGACGCAGTCGCAGCCGGACCGTTCTCCGTGCATTAGGCTTGGGCCTGATTACCGGGGCCGCCGACGACGACCCGTCCGCCATCGGGACCTACGCCAGTGCAGGGGCCGCGCTTGGGCCGGCTTTCCTTTGGACTGCGTCAGTGACTTTTCCGATGATGGTGGCGGTAGTGTACCTGTCGTCCAAACTCGGGCAGGTAGTGGCGAGGGCCAGTTTGCCGTTCTACGAAAACACTACTCGAAGTGGCTCTTCTATCCGGCTTATCGGTGTGCTGATCGGCAACATCATTGAAGCCGGGGCTGATCTCGGCGCAGGCGGGGGTGATTCAGGGATTTTCGACTCGTCCCCTAATGCTGCTGATTCTGCTGATGACCAACAACCGAAGAATTATGGGCGGCTGGGTGAACGGACGAGGCATCAACATTCTGGGCGGGATTACGACAGTGGCAATCTTCGCCGCCAGCATCGGCTGGTGGTTTACCTGGTTTTTGTAAGTGCCCTAGTCGAGACTGAAAACGACCAGCGTTCCTCCCAGGTTCGTGTAGTCGGAAAGCGACGTGGTAAGACCGACCGCGCCCAGTCCTTCGGTCCCCTTGGTAAGCCCTTCCGCCAAACCGATGGCCGCCCATCCGCCCACGCCCGTGAGAACCGCGACGTACTGTTTCCCTTTGTGCATGTACGTCATCGGATTGCCGATGATGCCTGAAGGCGCTTTAAACTGATACAGAATCTTTCCCGAAGCTTGATCGACCGCCTTGAACCAGCCGTCCAGCGTGCCGTAAAACAGTACGCCAGCATCGGTCGTCAGAGGTCCGCTGTATACCTGGAACATTTCGCTCACGGCCCACTTGGTCTGACCCGTAACCGAATCAAACGCTATGAGCCTGCCTCGAATGTTTCCGTGATCCGCAGGGAACATACTCAGAGTCGCCCCGACATACGGAAAGCCGCCCCTGTATTTGACGCTGAAGGCCTGGTAATCCATGCAGATGTGATTCGTGCCGACATAAAACAATTTGGTCTTCGGATCGTAGGACGCCGGTTGATGATTTTTGGCGCCCTGCGCCGCCGGGCAGATGTCTTTGACGTTGACATCTTCTTTGGTCATCTTGTCCGGATTCAGCACCGGCCGGCCGGTCTTCAAATCGATCTCCTTGGCCCAGTTCGTGGTTGAATCGAACTTATTCGCCCTCAAAAGCTTGCCGTTGCGCCGGTCGAGCAGGTAGGCAAAGCCATTACGATCGAAATGCGTGAGCGTTGGGACGGTCATGCCATCGACCACGCTCTCGGTGAGCACGCTCTCGTTGATGCCGTCATAATCCCACGCGTCATGAGGCGTCATCTGGTATGCCCATGCGGCCACACCCGTGTCCGGATTGCGGGCCAGGAGAGTAGTTGACCACTTGTTGTCGCCCTCGCGCTGCGTGGGATTCCACGTTCCCGGGTTTCCGCTTCCGTAGTAAACCAGGTTGAGCTGAGGATCGTAGGTGTACCAGCCCCATGTGGTCCCGCCGCCGAGTTTCCACTCGTCCTGGTTCCAGGTCTTTGTGCTCGAATCCTTACCGACGGGTTGTTGCGTCGCGCCGTCTATCGTCTTGTTGGGATCGAACAGGATATCCTCGTCGGGACCGACACTGTTGGCGCGCCACACCTGCTTGCCGGATTTCAGATCGTATGCGGTGAGATAGCCGCGGACACCATACTCGCCGCCTGAAATTCCAACGATTACTTTGTCGTGAACCACCAGCGGAGCCATGGTCATGGTCTGACCCAGCTGCGGATCACCGTTCTTGACGCTCCAAACCACCTTGCCGGTCTTGGCGTCGAGGGCGTAGACGTTCGTGTCCAACGCGGTCATGAGAATCTTTCCATCGGCATAGGCGACACCCTTGTTCACCAGATCGCAGCACGCCACCGATGGTGAGAACTTATCCTGCTCAGGAGCGAATTTCCAGACAATTTGTCCCACGTTGTCGAGGTTGATGGCATACACGAAGTTGGGATAGGAGCTCTCGAAATACATCATGTTGCCGACCACCAGAGGTTGACCCTCTTGCCCTCTGAGAGTGCCGGTGGACATGGTCCAGGCGACCTTGAGTTTTTCGGCATTCTTGGTATTGATCTGGGTCAATTTGCTGTGGCGGATCCCGCTGTAACTGCCCAGCGGTATTACCCACTGGTTGGGGTCCTGCGCATCTTTCTCCAGTGCTTCATCGGCGATAGCAGTCGTCGGGGCGATCGCGACGGATGTGCAAATAACCATTGCCATGCTCAGCCATCTCATGCGGTTCATTTCAAGATCTCCTTTGGTCCTGCGCAGTTCAATCTTGCTCAGAAGGCGGCCGGCCTGACGGCACCAGGTCAAGGCTGCGTCCCTTTACATACTTGAAAATGTCGACAACGTCCTTTTCGCTGAGGAAGCCGGCCCATGCCGGCATGCCCTGTTCCTTACGCCCGGTCATGGCGACTGAAAGGAAGTCTTGCTGTTTCATCCCAGTGGCGAGCGAACGCCGCAGATCCGGTCCCAGCTGACCGCCGGTCGCATCGGTTCCGTGGCAGCGATAACAGTACGAGTTGTAGAGCTGATAACCATGGAAGACGTCCTTCGTGACCTTAGGGCCGTTGCCTTCCACGAAAAGAGGAAAGTCCAATTGAACCTTCGTGCCGTCCTTCAGCGTGTAGTCGTATGATTTCGACTCCGCTTGCCCGGGAGCAGCCGCAGCTTGCGACAGTATCCACTTCACCATCTCTGCCCGCTGCGCATCCGTCAGGTCGGGATGGGGCGTCATCCCGCCGCCGCCGTCCCGGATCTTCGCGGCAAGCTTATTTGCAGCGTCGGCCTGACCGGCGTAGCGCTTAGCGATTTCGCTGTAGGCTGGTCCCACCACCTGGCGATCCAGGGCATGACAAGAGGAGCAGTCGCTTCCCTGGATCAGCTTCTGGCCATCCTGGCCCAGCGCAGCCATCGAGAGCGTGGTGGCACAGATAAGGAGCGCTCTCATTTGTTTACCAGCACGCCGTTCTCCGTCAAAATCGACGTTAATTCCGACTGATGCTTTTCGATCACGTCGTCGAGTCGTTTCTTCAAAGCGTCGTTGCCCTCGC
>JAOAPR010000251.1 GCA_025463005.1 Bryobacterales bacterium
CGCCAGGTGAGACGCAGATCGCGTGCCAGCGCGTCCAGCATCGGTTCGTCCAGAAACTCGATACTGCGGAGCGCCTCAGACCGGAATCCGTGCTGCTGTTCGAAAAAGACCTGACGCTCGGCGCGCATTTGTTCGCCGTGTTCGCTTCGTTTATAAACCGGCGAATCGAGAATCACCACGCGTCCTTCGGGCCGCAGACAGCGGCGGGCCTCAGCCAAAGTTCGCGCGTAGTCAGACGAGTAGTGAAAGGATGCGTTAAACACCACCAGGTCGAAGCTCGCGTTGCCAAATGGAAGCCGGTCGAAATCCGCTTCGGCTGTTGGAAACGAAACGGGATAGTGCCGAGCCGCACGTAGCCCATCGCGCGGATCGGAAAAAATATCGACGGCCACGGGCCGGTGACGCAACTCCGCGAGCCGGTAGGACAGCCAGCAGTTTCCTGCGCCTAAATCCAGCACCGTCGAGCGCTGGCGGGGTAGAACGCGATTGAGGAAATAGCGGAACGTTCGTGCCCGAATGCGCCACTGATCGGAGTTCCGCCCGCTGAGATCGGCGAAGGGTAGCGCCCGGTAATACTCACTCTCCTCCGACCCGCGTCCTTCGGCGGATCGAATGCGGGCGTAGTCGTTGAGAAACTGGCGGCGCGTATCGGCTAACATTCCGATCTCCGCTTGAAAATCAGCAGTTGATGATCGCCGTACCCGATGGAAACACGCCGTTGAAATTCGAAGTGAGGCGAGAATGCCCGCGAAATCGACCGAGCGCTGCGATAGTAGACGTGGATGCCGCGCCAAATCGTGTGACCCGACCAGCGCGGCAGGGCGTGTCTCCAGTCGCTCCAGGAATATCGGCTCATGACGCCCAATGCGAGCGTCCCCTGCGGACGAACCAACTGCGCCAATGCTTCGCTGAGCTGGTCCAGGTTAGCGACGCAGTTCAGCGCTCCGAAGTTCGAGATCGCGCCGTCGAAGTGGGCATCTAGTAACCCGATGTCCTCGATTGCCATTTGGTTCGCGTTAACGCCCCTAGTCCGCGCAATCTCGACCATGCCCGGCGCGGTGTCGATGCCCAATACGCTTACACCGCGCGATGCCAGATGAACTGCGTCGTCACCAGTTCCGCAACCCAGATCAAGGATGCGATCGCCGGGATGAAACAGGTCATCAATGACGCGCCACACCTGCTCGCGTTGCGACCGGCCCCGGGGCGTATCCGACCAAAGCGCGGCGTACTGGGGCGCGATCTGCTGAAAGGGGGACGTCATGCCTCGACCTCCGCAGATGTGGCGCGCAGCCCGTCACGCGCTGCCGCGATGCGTGCGCTATCGGGCGCCTCTTCCATTGAATTGCGCAGCAGTTCGTCGGCGAACTGGAAGTAGCGCCGGCTGTGCCGCCCGCGAATATGCCAGTCGCGATCGGTGGACTCGGACCATTCGCCGATGCGCACCAGTTTGTCGCGGACGTCGTCGTAATAGCCGGTACCTTTGATCGGATAAGACACGGTGGTCAGGAACACGTCCGGACGGCACTGCGTGACATGGTCGACTGTGGCTTCGATGTCTTCGATTTGTTCGCCCTCATATCCCCACATCAAAAACATCCCGGCCTGGATGCTCCGCTTACGGACCAGCGCCACCGCTTCCTGAACCTGTTCGACGCGCACACCTCGCTCCATGGCGTCCAGCACGCGCTGCGACCCGCTTTCCGATCCGATCCACACGCGAAAACATCCCATTTCCGCCAGCGTGTCCGCGATCTGGGGATTCAGCCGATCCGCGCGCGTGATGCACTCGAAAGGAATCCGAATGCCACGGCGCTTCAGCTCGGCCGCGTACTTCAACGTCCAGCCGTGATGAATGGTGAACACGTCGTCGGCGTACCACAGCATCTCCGGGCCATATTGGTTCAGAATCCACTCGGCCTCATCGGCCACAGACGCGGGCGATCGCCTCCGGTGCGTCTTGCCGTAGGTCGAATGACTGCACCAGCGGCACGAATAAGGGCATCCGCGCGCGGTAATAAGCGAAACCGATCCTACGCCGTGCCGTTCCCTCCATGCGGCCAGGTAGCGATGAATGTCGATGCGTCCGCGATCCGGCCACGGCAGCGAATCCAGGTCGCGGATCTGGGGCGCGGCCGGCGTGCGCACCACAGTGCCCGTAGATAAGTCCCGATAAACCACGCCGTCAGGAGCATGCTCGCCAACTAACAACCGCTCGATCACAACTTCGCCCTCGCCTGGCACAACATAGTCGGCTCCGGCAGCCAGATATTCCTCCGCGTAGTTGGCCGGCTCCGGTCCGCCTACGATCACTTTCCATCTACTCGCGCGGGCCCGCTCGATGATCGCCAGCGCGTTGCGACGTGTCAGCAAGTTCGCATATAGTCCCAACATCGCGGGAGGGCCTTGGTCGAGAATCCGGAACAATTCTTCACGCGAACCCCAGGTGGAATCGTACACATCCACTTCGAACCCGCGCGATCTCAAATATGCCGAAATGTAGAGAATCCCGAGAGGCGGATACGGCCGTAGGACCTGCTGTTCCTTCGGGTCCTCACCCAGGAAGAATCCGTGCGTCAACAGCAGGCGCATCGGAGCTGCTCGACTTTCTCCCAGGCTTCGTTGACGTCTCCGCCGCGAACTTCCATGTGCAACGCGTCGGCCAGCGCACGATAAAACTCTGTCGGAAATGAGCCCTGGTACATCATGGCGAGGTCCGCGCTATCGCGCCAGTTGGTTTGCGCTCCTAGCTGCGCTTGCACGATCTGATGAAAGCGCGTGTTCGGCATCGGATAGGACACGGACACGCCGATGTCATCGGGACGAACGTCGCGTACCATGCGAATGGTGCGTTCGATATCGTCCCACTCTTCGCCCAAATACCCGAACTGGATAAACAGGCACGCGCGAATGCCATGACGACGCAAGTTCTCCCGAGCCTCCGCAATCTGCTCCGCTCGTATGCCCTTCTCCATCGCGTCCAGAATCCTCTGCGATCCCGATTCGGCGCCCATCCATATTTCGATACATCCCGCTCGACGTAGAGCCTCTACTGTTTCGCGCGTCATCAGGTCGCAACGCGACTGCATCCGAAAGGGAATGCGCGAGCCGCGGCGTTCCACGCAAGCAGCGAATTCGCGCGTCCACCTGCCGGAGAGGCCGAAGATGTCGTCTGCGAACCACAATTGATCCGGCGCGAACAGCTCGTGCACGCACTCCATTTCCGCAGCCACCCGATCGGGCGTCTGCTGCCGGTAGGCATCGCCATGCACCGGCTTCGCGCACCAATTACAGTGATACGGGCACCCGCGGCTCGCCGTCAGATTGAGCGAGAAGTGGCCATGCGCGTGGGTCCACGCATGGCGGTAAGCATGGATGTCCACCAAATCCCACGCGGGCATCGGAAGCTCGTCCAGATCCGCGATCGGTGCGCGCGTGGCACCGCATTCGATGCGAGCCGCCTCCGCGTTCCACCACGCAGTGCCCGGTACATGCGATTGCTCCGGGTCGCGGCATACTTCCGAGAGCGTACGCTCCAGCTCACCCAGAATCACAAGATCGAATCCCGCCGCGAGATACGGCTGCGGATTGTTGGTGGAGTCCGAGCTGTTCACAATCGCCGGAATGCCCCGCTGCCGGGCCGCAGCCGCGATCGCAAAGGCCAGCTCACGATTCTGCAGCAGGCACATCTTTGTCAGAAAGTTAAAATTGTCCTCGCACACCGCTACCAAATCCGGGCGGCGGCTATCCAGACTCGAGATGAAATTCCGGTCGAACGTGCAGTCGAAGAACACAACTTCGTGGCCGTCCCGCCGGAGCAGCGCGGCCGCAATCAGCGTCTGCAGCGGCGGATACGGCTGCATTTTCCTAACTTGCTTGCTATCCGAATAAATGTGATTAGCGTGCGTCAGCAGAATCAGCACGAAACCACCTCGGCGGAAAGCTGCTTCGCGTCGACTTTCGGCTTGGGAGGCGGAAACCAGCGGTTGACGTTGTCTTTCAGCCACAGCTCAACCGGGAAAGCGAAAAAATCGTGGTCCAGGCGCCACCGTGCGGGCGCGCTGATCCAGTCATGCAGTCGCCGTGCAAACGCCCGTTTGGGTTGGCGCCCGATCGGGATGCGGTTGAAGGCCAAACGCAAATATTCGCGCATGGTTTGCAGACGCTGGTGCTCGCGTCCTTTGAGCCACGGTAGCACCGTATAACGCGGGAAGAAATCCGCCCACTCTTCGAGCTTTTTGGGTACGTCGATACCCAGCTCGAACGCGTGCTCCATGACCGGAGCGCCCGGATATGGCGTGAAGATGTTGGTCCAAAACTCCGCGCCCGGGTAGTTGCGGCAAATATCCATCACCAGCTTGAGCGACTCACGCTGGTCTGCCCGACCCTCGCCCGGATACGCGAAGATCATGTTGAACGACGGTCGCACGCCTGCGCGTGTCAGAACGTCGGCGGCTTCGTGAATCATTTCCAGCTTCTGGAACGTCTTGTTCATCAGCCGCATCACTTTGGCCGATCCCGTGTCCGCGCCCTGTGCGACTTGCGTGAGGCCCGCTCGTCGCATCAGCTTCCACTCGTCGACGCTCAGCCGAGTAACAAGATTCGTGGACGCCTGAATGCTCCATTCGAACTCTACGCCCCGCTCGCAGATGCCTTCGGCGATGGCTAGCGCGCGATTGCGATCCACCAGAAAATTGTCGTCCACCACCCAGATCAATTGGAGGCCATAACGCTGCGCGAGATCGCACATCTCCTCGCTCGCCTGCTCGGGATCAAGCGCGTTCCACTGCCGGCCGTAGACCGCATTGTTGGTGCAGTAGCCGCAATTGTAGGGACACGCCAGGCTGCTGGTATACATCGCCCATCGACGCCCGCACACTCGCTCGTAGGCGTCGAAGTCGGCCAGGTGATACGCCTTGGGCGGGAGCTCGCGAATGGGACGCAGTTCCCGCCGCGGGTTGAACGTGATGCGCCCGCCGTCTTTGTAACCGACGCCTGGAACGCCCTTAGGAAGCTCGCCCGCTTCGATGTGCCGGACCACTTCGAGCATCGCGTCTTCGCCTTGGCCGATCACGACGATGTCGACAAATTCCGAAGCCAGCGTCTGATCGGGCAGCAGCGACGGATGCCAGCCGCCGAGCACTACCGGCTTGTCGGGATACAGGCGCTTGGCCTCCCGCGCGATTTCGACCGTCTCGCGGATCATGGGGCCGGTCACCAGCGAGACTGCCAGGCACAGCGCATCGGCCAGTTCCGCCAAGACCCGCGCACGGAAGTTCGGCGTGATGGTGGAATCGATTAGCTTGACCTGGTACCCGGCCCGGATCAGAGGCGTGGCGACGGCCAGGATGCCTAGCGGAGCGGTGGCCTCCGTGCTGGCGAACGCGGGGAAAAAGAAAACAACCTTTTTCATGATTTAGCAGTAACTTCGGTGGTAGAGTTCGAGGAAATCGATTACCGCTATTTTGACTATCGAGCGATCCCACTGGGAACAGCCGCTGATGCCGCCAGAATTCGCCGCATCTTCTCCTGAAATCGCTGTTCGCTGAACTGAGCCGCCCACGCCTGCAAATCCTCAGGACGAATCTGCGCTTCGACAGCCTCGAAATCCGCTAACGCGCGATTCAAGCTGTCTTCCGACGTCTCGTCGTAAAGCACACCCCCGAGCGGTGGATGCACGGGGACGGTCTCAAGAGCTCCGCCCCGCCCGAGCGCGATCACCGGCTTTCCGCTGGCAAGGGCCTCCACTGCCGAAATCCCGAAGTCCTCTTCGCCCGGCAGAAGGAACGCACGGCAGAACGCGTACAGCTCGCGCAGATCGGCCTCAGAGACCCGGCCGCAGAATTCGACGTTACCGCCCGCCTGCTGCTTCAGCCGCCGGTACTCGGGACCATCGCCGGCGATGCGCAGGCGTCTGCCATTCCTGGCGAATGCGCGCACTGCGTAGTCCAGCCGCTTGTATTGGACCAGTTCGCTCACCACCAGGAAATAGTCTTCCTGCGGCCGATGGAAGAACGTTTCGACAGCCACCGGCGGATGGACCACTGATGACTCGCGACGATACGTCTTCCATATCCTGCGCCGCACATTTTCGCTGTTGGCTACGAAATCGTCCACCCGCGCCGCGGAGCCGAAATCCCACAAGCGCAGGTTGCGCGCGATCGGCCGCATCAGCGCTCTCTTCCACGCACTGGCGGTCCACTCGTTGAGATAAGCCGGATACAGTTCCCACAGGTAGCGCATGGGAGTGTGGCAATAGCACACGTGTCTCGCAGTCGAAGGCGCCAGCACACCCTTGGCTGGTCCGGACTCGCTGCTGATGACCAGATCGTATCCGCGCAGGTCGAAGCTCTCGAGCGCCGATGGCATAAATGGCAGCAGCGAGCGGTGGAATCGCCGCAGCGGATTCAGGTAGGACGCCGTAACCCTGTGCGAGCGGATGGTTTCGGATACCTGCGCCGGGTCGTAGAACAGAGTGAAAATATCGGCCTCGGGCAGCATGCGGCACAGCGACTCGACCACTTTTTCCCCGCCACGCATGCCGAGCAGCCAGTAGTGAACGATCGCAGTACGCATCGCGAGACTCGTCTTTGGAACACTAGAAGAATAGCCGAAACGGCGCGTTCGTCGCGGTGTGATACCGTGCGGAGATGAGCACCGCCCAGGCCGCCGAACGCCGCGCGTCGCATCGGCGGGTCTTCACCAATGCGGCCCTGGTGGGCATCCTGGCCACTGCGGCGAAGCTGGCGGGAGCCGCCAAGGTAATGGTCACCGCGCGCTATTTCGGTGCCGGAGACCAACTGGACGCTTTCGTAATTGCGTTCCTGCTCCCCGCCTTTTTCACCGACATTGTCGCGGGATCGTTCGGCGCAAGCTTCGTTCCGGCGTTCATACGCGTGCGGTCCAACCAGGGAGAGGCTGCGGCGCGCCTGTTCGCGCGAACGGGATTGGCCCTGGTTTTCGGCGCGATGCTGGCGGTAAGCGTGGTGCTGGCTGCCGTCGGACCGTGGATTTTGCCGCTATTGGGCTCCAGCTTCTCGGCGGAAAAATTGCGACTGACCACCACCTTGTTCCTGGCCCTGCTCCTGTGGGTTCCCATGAGCGCCTGCATCGCCACGTGGCGCGCCGTCTTGAACGCGCACGACGCATTCGCTCTTGCCGCCGCGGCGCCTTTGACTACGCCTTTGGCGGCCATCGCCTTTCTCTACGCGGGTGCGCATCAATGGAACATATATTCTTTGTGTTGGGGAACCTTGGTCGGAGTTACAGTCGAGACCCTGCTTCTGGGATGGGGGGTGCACCGGCTGGGGATTCCGATCCTTCCCGCGTGGCGCGGTTGGACCCCGGAGATGTCTGCGATCCGTGGCCAGTACGTTCCGCTTCTGGCAGGAACCATGTTCGCAGCCCTATGCCCGCTTATCGATCAGGCGGTGGCCGGATCGCTTGGCTCGGGGAGCGTTTCGGCGCTGGCGTACGGCACCAAGTTGGGTTCGGTATTGGCGGCCATAAGCGCGACCGCCATCGCCACTGCGGTTCTTCCGGAGTTCTCCCGCCTGGTCGCAAAACGCGATTGGAGCCACCTTCGCCATACTGTAGCCGTCCATTCGGCCGTGATCACGCTTCTGGCCTTGCCGGCAGTAGCCGTGATTATCTGGCTCTCCGGCCCCATCGTGCGAATGTTCTTCGAGGGAGGCGCTTTTGACTCTTCGGCCACGCGGGTAGTGACCGGTGTGCAGCAGTTTTCTCTATTGCAAGTGCCCTTCGCTATTCTCCTCGTGGTCGTGGGACGGCTGGCGGTCGCGGTCTCCGCCACGACTGTCATGGTTCGGGCGTCTCTGATCACAGTGGCCGCAACGGCCGCGGGCGATTTACTTTTTTCCCGATGGATGGGGATTGCCGGAATCCCGTTGGCCGGTGCCCTGGCGCACGCCATCGCGCTCGGCAGCCTGGTCTACTTCCTGTACCGCAGCGAGCCTCGTTTGTTCCAGATGGCCGCATAAATGATGCGAGAACTGTTTCATCCTCTGAGCTATCCCGTGCTCATGGAATCCGATGCAGCCGGACCCCTTCGGATTGCCGCAGAGACCTGGGGAGCGCGCCACTTGCTGTTCGACGCACCGCCGCTCCGCCTGATGATTCACGTGCAGTCCGGGGCTATGCCCGTAGGGACTCCGCGATATCAAGCCTCAGCCGACGGATTTTCGCTGGTCTGCGATGATGTCACCCGCGGCGAGTTTTCGATTCGTGCGAATTCCGCCTGTCTGCACGTCAGCCACGCGCTGATCGATCAACCGGAGTGGTTCCGCTATCAGCTCCTGGAATGCCTGGTGCTCACCGCGCTTGACACCGTCTTCTTTGTCGGCCTGCACGCGGCGTGCGTTGTTCCGCCCGAGGGCGATGCTGTGCTGCTGTGCGGTGCGTCGGGCAGTGGCAAGAGCACCCTGGCGTATGCCTGCGCCCGCGCTGGCTGGACCTTTGTGTCTGACGATTCTCATCTCTCGCCAGGTTCCGATAACATCGTGACGGGAAGCTCCGATAAAATCCGTCTCCGGGAGCCTGCCCGCAAGCTGTTTCCCGAACTTTTCACGAACCGATGCATGATCGCGCCCAACGGTAAGCGGTGCATCGAAGTCGACCCAACGCAAGCATTCGCGGTTTCCGCTTCCGCTTCAGCACGACATTGCGTGTTTCTCTCGCGGCGACCCGGTCGCGCAGTGCTCAGCCCGTATCCAGAAGAGCGCGCAGTCGAGTATTTCATGCAGTACAACACGCGGCACGATCGATCGGGCGCGGAACAGCGGCTGCGGGAATTTGTGCGTGGCGGAACGTGGTTGCTGGAATACGAGCATGTGGAAGACGCCATTACAATAATGGAGCGGCTGCCATGAACGGATTGCCGCCGGCCGTGCGCGGGTTGCTTCAGCTTCTTCGCGGATCGTCGCCGGACCCGCCTCTCGCGGAAAATCAGCAGCGCTCGTTGTTCGACCTCGCTGACCGGACGCATTGCACGTTATATATTGCAAGCGACAAGATCGCATGCCTCACTCTCGCGAAAAACGCCGAACGACGACGAAGGTTGTGGCAGGCGTATGACGAAGCTGCCGCCGCGCTCTCAGGTCATGGAATCGATTTCGTGCTCCTCAAGGGCTTCACACATGAGGCGGATTCCGGTATCGATCCGGCGCGGCGTTATCAAAGTGATCTCGATTTCCTGTGCCTTCCCGCCGAAATCGCCGGCGCGCGAGCCGCCTTGCAGCAGGCCGGCTATTACGAGCATGGCTCCGCGGAGCTGTCCGACGATCACGCGCGTCCTCTCGTAAAGCCGTTTACGTGGCGATGGCGCGGCGACTATTTCGATCCCGACCTGCCTATTTCAATCGAACTTCATCACACCCTCTGGAGCCGCAGTCGCGACCGCATCGATGTCCCGAACGTTCACCAGTCTTGGAGCCGGCGAACGGTTCTTTCCACAGAGGGACGTGCGATCCCGGCCCTCGCCGAGGCTGACCGGATCGCGTTCGCCGCGCTTCACGTGCTCCGGCATATTCTGCGGAATCATGCCAGTCCCTCACATACGTTCGAACTGGCTTGCACGCTGAACCGGCTCGCCGACGACGAGGCGTTTTGGGAGGTGTGGATGCGGTCTCATGACATTCAGTTCCGCGCGCTGCAGGCGATCGCGTTTGAGTTCGCCCGCCGCTGGTTCGCGTGCACGCTATCGAAGGCGGCGGAGAGCGAGTGCCGCGCGCTGCCGGCACCCATTCAGGCGTGGTTTCGAAGCTACGCTTTTTCACCTGTGGTGAATCTGGTGGAGCCGAACAAAGATGCGTTGTGGCTGCACATGGCTTTGCTGCCGCGACGGATGGACCGTTTCGCAGTCGGCGTACAGAAGTTATTGCCACTGCGTCTGCCCCGCCCCACAGAACGCGACGAGCGCTTGGGCAGAATCCGTTATCACGCTGTAGCGCTGGCCCGCGCTTTACGGACGGGTTCTCGCCGCCGCCGCACTGCGCCTTCAACAGCATCGCAAACCTCGGATTGAAATCGCGCCAGTGTGTAGCAGCGCTGCCAGCGCTTATAACCGCGTGCGGCCATCCCGTTCAACCACTCGGGATTGGCGACCGCGTCCAGAATCGCCTCGGCTAAAGCTTCTGGCACGTGGCGCTTCACCAGCAGGCCGGTTACACCATGTTCGATCAATTCCGGGATTCCACCGCCGTCGAAGGCCAGCACAGGCACGCCTGCCGCGTAGGCTTCCGGGATCACGCGCGGATTGGCGTCCACCGATTCCGACGGCACCACCAGCAGATCCACCTGCTTAAGGAATGCGCCGACATCGTCGGTCCAGCCGGTAAATGCGACCGCGGGTCCTGCTTCCGCGCGTACCGCATCCAGGTAGTCTTCCCCGCCGAACATTGGAGCGCCGCCGATCTGGAATCTCAGATCGGGATTGCGCTGTGCAGCGATCCTCGCCGCACGTACGAACGCGAGCTGTCCTTTTTCCGGCGCGATTCTTCCCAAGACAGCGATGCGCGTATGCCGTGCCCTCCACCTGGGTCGCGCGCCGAATCCGGCCACGCCGTTGTAGATCACGCGAACGGATGCATCCGGTGCTAGCGGTGCCAGCCATTGCGCGACGAAATGAGAGGACGCCAGCACCGTCACATCCGGAGTCCGCAGCGCATGTCCAGCCAGGCGTGCCGCAAGCGGCTGAGTGACAATGCTGTGCGCGTGGAAGATCACCGGACGCCCCTGCCGGGCCCACACCGCCGCGGGGGCCACCCGAGGCCCGTTCACGTAGAGCAAGTCGATATCCTCGCGTGCGACTACGCGCGAAATCGCCGCTGCATGCCGCGGAAACTGGATTCCGAACCGCGCAATATCTCCCAGGCTTTTGCGCCTTGGCGTGAACGGGCCGCATACCAATAAAGTGATGCTCTTGCAGAGCGGGGCTAGTATGTTCACGACGGGGCCCTCGGGAATCGCGGCGTGCAGTTCCCAGCCGCGTTCCGCAAATCCCGCAGCGGCTTCCATCAACACTTGTTGTGCGCCACCGGCCTCGCTGAATTGATCAGTCAGCAGAATCCGCATACGCGTCCTTCGTCGCTTGCGCGAGCACCCAGAAGTACACCGGCAGCACCCGCCAGTAAGTCAGAATGTCGCCCGTCAGCATCTGGACAACTTCGCCGATCCAAAAACACAATAGCCACTTTCCGTAAAATGACCCGCGCTGCATCGCCCGCCAGCAGGTGACGAGGATGGCTGCATTCAACCCGACCAACGCCGCCAGTCCCAGCACCCCTGTTTCCACCAGCAGCGAGAGATACATGTTGTCGGCGATCACCGGCCGGCCTAAGTATTCCGTGTACGGCAGGGTCTTGTATCCGATGCCGAAGAGCGTCTGCCAGGGGTGTTCGGCGATGAATCCCGCTATGGCGCCCCAGCTTTCCAGGCGTCCCGAAAGCACCCTGTCCGGCGCGATGAGCAGCCGGTCCAGCGTGAATCCAACCCGCCCCCAATAAGCGCCTGCGACTTCTGGAAGCGTCAATGCGAACACTCCGGCCGCAGCCGGAATCAGCACCGCCAGGACTATCAGCGTGCGGCGGCTCTGCCACCGACGCCGTTCCAAAATCACCAGAACCAACACCGCCAACCCGGCGCAAATTACTGACGATCGGGAAAAAGAGAGTAGCAGCGACGCGGGGAAAACTATCAAACCGCTCCCCAGCGCGACGGGAGAAAAGATTCGCCGCCAGCGCGGCTCGGCCAGCGCCACCACTGTCGCCACCAGGAAGAACGCGGAGAAGTTTCCCAGCGTGCTGGCTTCGTAAAACAGCCCTTGGGCGCGGCGATATACGCCGGATTTTAACCACACAAATTGCGGTTCGTACCCGGCGGGAGCCGGCAATTGGTAAACGAAGTCGATACAGCCGAACGCTGCCGCCGCGAGCGCGATCCAGAACAGCGCGCGGGTCATTCGCTGCGCGGTGACGTCCTGCATCAAGTCCGGTCCACTGGCCGACGTGAAATAAATGTAAACCCCGATAAAAAAGAGCCCCGCACGAGCTGCCGATCCAGCGGCAATCGCGACCCCGGAATACAGTGCGGCGAATGCCACGCTCAGGACCATCGCCAGCGCGAGAGCAGCGAAGGCGGTGTGTATTGGGCCCCATCGTATCCGCCATCGGTCGAAGCTTGCCATGCCGGCCAGCACGCCAATCGCAGCTAGCGGCACCGAAGGATGCGGGCCCGTGTCGCCTCCCGGCAAGGGCAGCGGGGGAAGCAGCAGCGCCGCGGCGAAAAACATCGCCAGCCAACGGTATGGAACCGAGAACGCGTACCAGGCCAGCGGCAGCAGGCATAACACCGTCGTCAATACAGCGGCGCCCACAATAGGGAGCAATAGAACGGCCGACGCGGCAATCGCGCCGATGCCGATGGCGGGGACCGCCCGCTTCAGCGGAAATATTTCAGCGGCCGCCACTGCGCGCCACCTTGAACTCAAATCGCGGTGTACGCGCCCGCTGGCGATCCAGCCCATAACGCAGGCTGAGCCAAGCCAGGCACAGCATCGCGCTGATCAGCAGCGCAGCTCCGGTGAACAACGGGATATTGGGAAAGCTCGGCTGTTGCGGGACAATTCCGGGATCGATGATCCGTAACTGCTCGCTGCGCAGGCCGCTGGAACCGGCTAGCTCGTTGGCCCGGCGCGACATCGCTTCGAAGGCGGCGGTGGCTGCGCGCAACTGGTCCGCGCTCTGGTCGGTACGCGCACGGGCGGTAGCGAGCGCGGCCGCTTTTTGTGTAAGATCCCGATTCACCGTGGCGATCTGCCCAACCAACGCCGTACCCCGGGCACGCGCCCCGGCGATTTCCTGCTGCAGGTTTTCCCGGCTGTCCGCCCTGGCGAATTCGTTGGTCTGGACCCCTGCGCGCGCTGAAAACTCAGCCAGAGAGGTGCCGGCCTGCGCTAGTTGCTCGTTCAACCGGCCCTTTAAATCCGAAAGATCCCGCACTTCGTCAGCCAGTACCAATTCGGCGCCCCCGGCCGCCACAGCATTGAATTGCTCGCGAGACTGCGCCAATTTCGCGCCGGTGTCTTCCACCTGTTTCCGAACTTCCATCAACGCCTCGCGCTCACTCTGGTTTTCAACCGAGCGGTTGAGCGCGACGGTTTCCTCGGCGAGAAACTGAACCAGCGCCTGGGCTTGTTTCGGATCCCGCAGCGTGGCGCGGATCTGCAGCACTTTGGTGTCTGGAAGCTTGGTGACGCGCAAAACCCGGCGCCGCAGCGTTTCCGTGGCAGCCGAGCCCGGATCGTCCGCCAGATGAAATTTCTGGCGCGCTCTTTCGAACAACGAGTCACTGGCCGCGAATTGCTCATAAGTCTTGAGCGATTCGAGATAAATGGCGCTGACGGCCGTCGCGCCGCGCGGATCCATGCCGCTGGGAGGCTCGATCACCAGCGTCGCCGTCGCGGTGTACTGATTCGGGAGCAGGAAACTCGCCGCTGCCGTCAAGCCCACAGCCGTCCCTATGGCAATGGCGACGAACTTCCAGTTCCGGCCCAAATATGCCAGATATTCGATCGGCTCAAAGAAATCCGCCATGTTTTGTCCCCTGCTACCCTTCCGCCGAGTCTCATCACGTATGCGCTGGGTCGCTGCCGCGATAGTTTTCGCCATTCCCCTGGCGCTCGCTCCGAAGCTGTTCTTCTACTACGACGTCACACCCAAGGCCGGGGCGGTGCTGGCTGGCGCGGCAATCTTGCTGGTCTGGGCCGCATCCAAGCCGAGAACCTCCCTCTGCTTTGTGACTTCCCGGTTCGGGCGATGGAACGCCGGTTTGACGGCATCCTTCGTGGTGCTGACGGTCGTGGCGGCAGCGGCTTCGCCTATTCTTTCCCTGGCGTTGAACGGATCGACGTGGAGACGCTGGGGCGCGGTGGAGCAGATCGCGACGGTGGTTTGCGCGTTCCTGGTGGCGGCGGTGGCGCGATCGTCGCAGTCGCACTTGGTCGCCGTCCTGCGAGCCGTTTGCGGGGCTGGCGTGCTCGCAGCTCTCTATGGGATCGCACAATACTTCGGCTTCGACCCGTTTCTCCCAGCGGCGACGTACCTGGTCGGTGAGGGACGCTATCAGATCGTTAGGCCGCCAGGGCCGATGGGCCACAGCGACTACTTCGCGGCATTCCTCCTATGGCCGGTTTTCGCTGGAGTTGCTTTGTGGATTGTCGACCCGAAACGCGGGGGACGATGGCTTGCCGGAGCGGCAGTGCTGACGGGCGTAGTCGCCCTGGTGCTCGCCGGCTCGCGGGGGGCTTTGCTTGGTTTGGCGGTTGGCGCGGCGATGCTCGTGTGGCTGGAGCGTCCTCGGATGCGCACGGTGGCCGCGAGCCTGGCGATCTTCGCCGCACTCGCGACAGCTTTTTATGTTTCGCCCGCCGGAGCGCGCCTGCGCGCTCGAGCCTTCTGGATCAACGAAGATCCCGCCGGAGGAGCGCGACTGCGCCTGTGGCACGACTCAATCGTCATGTCCACCGTCCGGCCATGGACCGGCTTCGGTCCCGATAACTTCGTGGCGGAATTCCCTCAATATCAATCGGTTGAGTTATCCCGAGCTTATCCGGACTTCTATCACGAGTCGCCGCACAACGTGTTTCTCGATGCGCTGAGCGGGCAGGGCGTCGCCGGTGTCGTTTTGCTTGCACTTTGGATCGTCGTGGGTGTAGCCGCAGGACTGCGAGCACCGCCTGGAACGCGACCGGTCGCGGGAGCTTTGCTCGGAGGCTTGACCGCTTCGGTCGTCGCGCACCAGTTCGTGGTTTTCATCGTCCCCACGGCATTTGTGTTCTATCTCGGAATCGGGCTGTTGGCTGGATTAGAGCCGACGGATTCGATGCCGATTTCGACACCGAGCTCGATTCCGCTTCGCGCAGCGATCGCGGCCTGCGGTGTGATCGCGGCAGTGTTTCTCGCCGTCGCAGGATATCGACTCGTGACGGCAGACCTGGCGCTCGCACGCGTTCGGCGCTCACTCGATGCAGGCGATTCCAGATATGCCGCTGCGTTATGGGAATCAGCGAAAGGCTTCCGCTCAGCCGGCGTCACCGCCGATTTGTATTTTTCGCGGCGCTGGGCGGCAGCGGCATCCGCCGCTCAGGACCCGCTGGAGAAAGTTCGTCTGGCCGCGCTAGCGATCGAGGCCGCGCGCTCGGCGACCACGGTTCCCGAAGAGCGGCAGAACGCCTGGTACAACTTCGCCATGCTGGCCGCAGCCCTCAACGATTCGCAGACCGTGGAGTCCAGCCTGCGTTCCGCCATCTCTGCCGGACCCGACTGGTTTAAGCCGCACTGGGCGTTGGCTCGTCTGCTCTATTCGACCGGCCGCACCGACGAGGCACGCAGAGAGGCGATCCTGGCCCTGGATCTCGACGGACACAAGGATTCGGAAGTGATTGTAACCACGGCAGAAATCATTCGTTCTCTGGACTCCCGCCGCTAGGTCTAAGGGGATGATGACTCTTATGAATTCGTCCCGGTGCATGGCCTTTTTTCTGCTTGCCGGTGCGTGTGCGTTTGGACAGACGCCGGACACGCGCTCTATCTTCGATAGCGGCTTGGCTGGATCGCTGCTCGCCGCGGACACAGTTGCGGCTTCCATTACCGAGGCGCGGGGTATCGAAGGGTGGGGAGGCGCTACGACCTTCTCGTCCGGCTCCTGGTTGCAAATAAAAGGCTCGAACTTCACAACAACTCCTTTCCGTCAGTTTATATTTCCGGACGATTTCAACGGAAACAACGCGCCGACGTCATTGGGCGGAGTCTCCGTTTCCGTGAACGGCAAGCCCGCATTCGTGAGCTTCATCAGTCCTGGTCAGGTGAACGTAGCAGTGCCCGACGATACACAAGTGGGAAACGTTCCGATCACCGTCACCAACGGCGGAGGTGTCAGTAACACCTTCTTCGCCCAAAGGGTGGCAAGCGCTCCCGGGCTGCTGGCGCCACCCAGCACGTTTCCGTTTTCATTTTTCGTGAACGGCAAACAGTACCTGGAGGCAACCATCGGCGCTTCGAATCTATACGTCGGGAGTCCTAACCTCGTCTCGAACTTTCCGTTTCCCTTCCAGCCTGCCAAGCCAGGAGACACCGTTTTTATTTACGGCATCGGCTTCGGCGACGTCGACCCGCCTCTACCGGCTGGGGTTGTTGCAGGCTCGGACAAAATCACGGCGCCACTCACGATCTCCTTCGATCAAACCCCGGCGAATATCGCCTACGCCGGTCACTACCCAACATTCATTGGTCTGTATTTGTTGGCCGTAACAGTGCCCGATATTCCTGCCGGGGATCACCAGATCATCGTGACCCTGAACGGCCAGCAGTTGCAGCAGACAGTATTTCTAACTACCGGCCGTTAGGAGAGACGTTACCAGGCGTCGCGGCCACTCAGCACGCGCAGCGGTGTGCGCAGAAGAATCCGCAGGTATAATCCGAGCCCGCACTTACGCACGAAGAACAGATCCAGGCGGCGACGCTGCGCGTACGTCAGACGATTCCTGCCCATCACTTGCCAAAGTCCCGTTATTCCCGGGCGAACGGAGAGCACTTCGTCGCAATCGGCGCCGTAGTACACGTCCAGTTCCCGCGGCGTTAACGGACGAGGCCCCACCAGGCGCATCCTGCCGGCTGCAACCTGCAAAAGTTGCGGCAGCTCATCCACCGAATAGCGACGGCAAAATGCAGCCAGACGGCTGGTTACGCGCGGGTCCGGTGCATCTTTAGCGACTGGAACGTCTGTGTCCTGAAGATATTCGATCCAGCCGCCGGGTGCTGGGGCACCTGGATCATCCGAGGTGTTCCACATTGTTCGGAGCTTCAGGATCCAGAACGGCTCGCCGTTCAATCCCATCCTGCGATGCGCAATTAGAGACGACCGTCTCGACAGAACCCGCACCGCGGCCATCATCGTTCCGAGCGCCGGGGCCACCGCCACCAACGCGATTCCAGCGGCTATTCGTTCGGCGCAGCGAAGAACGACGCTGGGGGCGGCCAGACGTCGGGATTCACGGACTCGCGGGGCAAGAAGTACAGATGGTGCGGCCATTCGAAAGGTCAGTGCGGAGCGATTCTAGTGAATGGGACCGAACTGGAACTAGCGAGGGAACATCGCCAGTCGCTAGCATGAGGCAGGGACCGGCGTGTCGAACCTAGGGTCTATACCATCACCAGGATCATCGGCCAAGAAGCCTAAGGAGTCGCGACGCTGGCTCAAACCGCGCGTGCCGAAGGAGCAGCTCTACCGTCTTTCGCCGCGTCGTCCCAAACCGGAGCGATTGGGGCGCCTGGAGCGGTGGGATCGGGTCCGCCGCGCGATCCGTACCTGGTGGATCTGGCTCGCGGTGGCGATCGCTGCGTACCTCACCGGCTACTGGATCGTGACGCTGATCGCCGGAGTGTTGTCGTTTGTCTTTTATCACACCGCGCCGGAATCGCATCCTGCCGTCTATGCGCTGGAAACAGATCTGGACGTGGAATCGACGGAGTTCCCCATCACGATGGAGGGGATGACGGGTATGCCCCTGGTGCCTGGAAATCAGATCGCTCTCTTCAACAACGGCGACGAATTTTATCCGAAGATGCTGGAGGCGATCGAATCTGCTCAACATTCGATCACCATGGAACAGTACATTTTCTGGGATGGACGCGTGGGACGGCGCTTTGCCGAAGCTTTCGCCGAAAAAGCCCGCGCCGGAGTTCCGGTCAAATTGCTGCTGGATGCTATCGGTTCTTCCACATTAGGCGAAATAGTGCTCAAGATTCTCGAGGCGGGCGGATGCCAACTCGCCTGGTTCAGGCCGATTCACTGGTACACGATCGTTCGAGCCAACCACCGGGATCACCGCAAATCGCTGATCATTGACGGCAAGGTTGCCTTTACCGGAGGCGCGGGGCTGGCGGATCACTGGCTCGGGCAGGCCAAAAACGTGCGCTCCTGGCGCGACGTCATGATTCGTGTGGAGGGTCCTGCGGCGCTGGTGCAGCAAAGTGGATTCGCGCAGAACTGGCTGCAATGCACCGGCGAAATTCTTACAGGCCACGAGTATTTTCCGGTGCCCAGCCCGGCGGGAAACGTGGACATCCAGACTATCTTAAGCTCGCCTTTTGAAGGCATAGGCACGGCGGGCACCATGCACTTGATCGCACTGCAATGCGCTCGCCGCCACATCTATATCGCCAATCCTTATTTCATCCCCGACGCGCGCCTGATCGACATGCTGGCCCGTGCACAGGCCCGTGGTGTCGCGGTCAAGCTGATGCTTGCAGGCAAGCATAACGACACGTGGTGGGCGCGCCAGAACAGCCTGCGGCTCTATGGCAAGCTGCTCGAAGCCGGCGTCGAGATTTTCGAGTTTCTTCCCACCATGCTGCATCAGAAGATCGTCATTGTGGATGACGCATGGGCCTCGGTGGGCACTGCGAACTTCGATAACCGGTCGCTCGCGCTCAACGAGGAGACTAGCCTCTGCTTCCATGACCGGGCCCTTGTCAACCGACTGCACGATATCTTCATCGCCGATCTGGAACGGTGCCGCAAGGTACGATTGGCGGATTGGAAACGACGCGGCTTCTGGCAGCGCGCGGGCGAGCAATTTGCCTCTCTCATTGAAGACCAGGTGTAAGTCCGAGACTCATGCACCGATTCCGAATTGCAACTTACAACATTCACAAGTGCCGGGGCGTCGACGGGCGCGTCCATCCGGAACGGGTCGCGCGGGTTTTGGAAGAGGTAGGTGCCGACATCGTCTCGCTTCAGGAAGTGGTGAGCCACGAAGGAGCCGCAATCGCGGATCATCAAGCCGACTTTCTGGCGCGCCGGCTGGGCCTGTTCGGTGCGATGGGCGAAACGCGCAAGCACCGCGGCGGGGCCTACGGAAATTTGACTCTGAGCCGCTGGGATTTTAAGCTGGTCCGCCCGATTGACATTACGATCGCCGGACGCGAGCAACGCCTGGCGCTGCGGACCGATATTCGCTTGGGCGGGCGCATCCTGCACGTCTTCAACGTACACCTGGGGACCGCTGTGCGCGAGCGCCGCCAGCAAGCGGTCCGACTGCTCGACCGGGATCTGTTACGGGCCATCGATATTTCCGGGCCGCGCATCGTGCTGGGCGATTTCAACGAATGGGTGCACGGAATGGTAACGCGAACACTGGTGGCCGAATTTCATCTCACGGACTTGCGAGCGCACCTCACGCGCGTGCGCAGCTATCCGGCGCTGCTGCCGCTCCTGAACCTGGATCACATCTATTTCGACCATCATCTCGAAATCGAAAAAGCGTTCTTCCATCGCAGCCGCCGGTCGCTGATGGCTTCGGATCATTTGCCTCTGGTGGCAGATCTGGTGCTTCCTGAGTAAAGGGATTCTATGCAAACGTTTCGCTTGACGCTTGAGTACGATGGTTCGCGCTTCTCCGGCTGGCAGGAGCAGATCAATGCCCGGACGGTGCAAGGCGAGCTGAAGCAAGCCGCGCAGGATCTGTTCCGAACCGACTTTGAGCTGCAAGGCGCGGGACGCACCGATGCCGGTGTACACGCCGTTGGCCAGGTGGCTCATCTCAAGATCCGAGGCAAGGGGTCCGCACTCACACCTTCGCAGATTCTGTGCGAGCTGAATGATCGGTTGCCTGCCAGCATTGCTGTTTTAGACGTCGCCGAAGCTCCGCCGCGCTTTCACGCGCGCCACGATGCCCAGTCGCGAGCCTACTTCTATCAGATTTCGACACGCAAGGCAGCGCTTTCGAAGCGCTTCGTCTGGTGGGTGAAGGAGCCGCTGGATGTGGCGCGCATGCAGGAGGCCGCGGCGCTGATTGCCGGCCGTCACGACTTCGTGGCGTTCCGTGCAGCCGATCCTTCAAAACCTGGTGAATCGACGGTCGTAGTAGTGGAATCGGCCGAGGTGTCGGTCGACGACAACCTGATCGTGTTCCGTATCGAGGCGTCGCATTTCATATGGAAAATGGTGCGACGGCTGGCGGGGACTCTGGTGAAGGTCGGACGAGGTGAAGTGTCCGTGGAAGAGTTTCGGCAGTTGCTTAGCGGAAAGAAGAATCCCAGGCTCGATATCGCGGCGTGGACCGCGCCCGCGTCGGGGCTGTTTCTGGAAGGCGTGCGCTACTAACGATCCCGTTATTCGCGACAGATGCCACGCTTGCTCGACCGGATGAACTGTACGAGCTGCCGCGCGTGCTCGGAGGGAATCTCGGCTTCAATCCGCTGGAGCGCATCCTCGAGTTTCAAGCCTGCACGGTACAGGAGCCGATACGCCGTCTTCAGCTCTTTGATATCGGCGTCGGTGAACCCGGCGCGCTTGAGCCCGACCAGATTCAACCCGTGCGCCGCTACGTTGAAATCGGTATAGAGGAAGAAGGGCGGAAGATCGCTGTTGACCCGAGTGTTTCCGCCGACCATCGCCAGCCGGCCGATCCGCGAATATTGATGGATCACCACGCCGCCCGAGATAAACGCCTGATCGTCGATATCCACGTAGCCGGCCACAAGTGCGCTACTGGCGATGACCGCGCGATTGCCGATCCGGCAATTGTGCGCGATGTGGCCCGACGTCATGACGTAGTTCTCGTCGCCGATGACGGTCTCAGACTCCGGCGCTGTGCCGCGGGAGATCGTGTAGTGCTCGCGGATGATGTTCCCGTTCCCGATCCTGAGGTAGCTGCGGGCGCCGCCAAACCCCTTGTCCAGCGGATCTGTGCCGAGCACCGTGCCGGCCGAAATCTGATTGCGCTCGCCCAGAGTGGTCCAGCGCTTAACGTAGACGTACGGTTCCAGCCGCGACCCTGCACCGATCACCACGTCGTCTTCAATAATTACGAAGTCGCCGATGATGACTCCCGGACCAATTTCAGCGCCGTGATGCACACGAGCCGTGGGAGCCACTTGGGCGGAGCGATCAATCGGCATTCGGTGGAGGATTCAGGATATCAGGAGAATGACGAACAGCGCGATCCACAACAATCCCAGAAAGTGCCAATAATAGGCGACCACATCCACGGTTTCGCGCCGGGTAGCACGGCCCAGCACCACGATAAACAGCGCGACCAATCCTCCAATCAAGTGGGCAGCGTGGAGGCCGGTGAACATGTAGAAAAAAGAGCTGTATGGATTCTGCGCCAGGTAGTAGCCACGATGAACCAGGTTGCGCCAGGCCGCCAGTTGTGACGCTAGAAATGCCGCGCCCAAACAGGCCGTCGCGACGAGCAAACGAGCGGCCGCTGGATGCAGGCCGCGGCGATACGCACGCCGAGCTGCCTCAAAAGTTCCGCTGCTCGCCAGGATGATGACGGTAGACAGCCACAGGGTGTGAGGCAAGGTGATCGGCGCCCAAAACGGCGGCGTGCGCGATCGCCAATAGAAAGCAATGACCAGCGCCGTAAAAAACGCCAGGATCGAAGCGCAAGTGATCAGCAGGCCTATGCGATAAAGGCCCGGCGGCGACTTCGACGGATCTTCGAGGGAAGCGGGAAGTAAGACGACCCGAGACGTCTTGCTGGCTCGATCGCTTAGAAGCCCCATAGGTTCATTTTACGCCGAGGTATGGAACGAACCCGCTACTCTGGACGTAGGAATGGGCGAGGCACCTCGCATGGGGCACATGGTTCGCACGGTCTTTGGCGTCGGCCTGCTGATCTTAGGCGTGATCGGCACCTTGTTGCCGGTGATGCCGGGGTTCGTCTTTTTCGCGGCGGGGATCGCGGTGCTCGGCACGGACCACGCCATTGTGCGCCGATTTCATCCGTATGTCGTTCGCGTTCGCGCGTGGCTGGAGCGGCGAGGCTTCCTTAAGCGTCACAAATCCTAAGTGGGAGCGGATTTCAGCCGGTCGATTTCGGCCGCTTGTAACGCTGCGCAGTCTGAATCGACCAGCGCCGGATCAGTGCGTCCGGCGTCAGCCTGAGCATCCACACGATCAGCTTGTAGCGCCACCCGGG
>JAOAPR010000267.1 GCA_025463005.1 Bryobacterales bacterium
TGCTGATTTTCCATGATGGACTTGGCGCTGCGCTTGCGGCAGATCGAGTTGGCTACGAAAGCGCATCGCAGTTCAGCAGGGAGTTCAAGCGTTTTTTTGGCAATCGTCCAATGGAAGAGTCGAAGCGTATTCGCGAGAGTTTCGGCGCGCCTGTGGCGCAAGTCGCGGGCGGAGCCAAGAAAAAGCACAACAACTTCGAGCACGCCGGTTTGGCAAGCAATGGTCAACCTGCGGCGTGATCGCTCCATTAAGGCGCCCTAGCGGTGGAGCTACACCTAGTAAAGTCACGCCCGGCCTATAGTTCTGTAGCCCGTTGCTTCATGGGGTTTGAACCTCGCGCGGCCGCCGCTCGAGAAACCGGCGCTCGCTGTCGTTGGTGACTACCGCCAGCGCTCGCTCGTAACTCTTCGCCGCTTCTCCTAAAGCTCCGGCGCGGCGCAGTAGATCGGCCCGCGCGGCATGCAGCAGACGATAGCCGTCGAGAGCGCCGGTAGCAGTAAGCGAATCGATTAGCGCAAGGGCCGGTTGCGGACCCGCGACCATGGCGATCGCCACAGCCCGGTTCAGCGACACGATCGGAGATGGCTGCAGGTGATCGAGAAGGTCGTAGAGGCTCAAGATTTGAGGCCAGTCCGTGTCTTCTGCCATAGCCGCCTGACAATGGAGTGCGGCGATCGCCGCCTCCACCACGAACGGCCCTGGTCCGCCGCGCAGCGCCTCTTCCACCAGGAGAAGCGCTTCGGAAATGTGCTGCCGATTCCACAGATTGCGGTCCTGATCTTCAAGGGCGATCAGATTGCCGCAATCGTCTGACCGGGCACCCCGCCGCGAATCGTGGAGCAACATGAGGGCTAAAAGCCCGACTACTTCTGGGGGCGGCTGCGGTGCTAGGAGCGTTCGCACTAGGCGGCCAAGACGGATCGCCTCGGCGCAGAGATCGGCCCGCACCAACGGTTCGTCCCGCGTAGCCGCGTAACCTTCGTTGAAGACGAGATAGATTACAGTCAGCACGGAATCGAGCCGTTCGGGTAAATCACTCGTGGCTGGCACGATGTACGGGATGCCCGCATCGCGGATCTTGCGCTTCGCCCGCACAAGCCGTTGCGCCATCGTCGGACCGGGGACAAGAAAAGCCCGCGCGATCTCGTCGGTGTCCAGGCCGCACAACGTACGCAGGGTCAGTGCGACCTGCGCCTCCGCATTTCTAACCGTGGCAGGCGGGCAAACTAGCCCGAATGCCGGAAATCCGTTCGCTCTGAACACGGGCCTGCAAGGCGTAACCACGAACCCCCTAGACATGGGTTTTCCGCAAGTGTCATTCGGGGGACAGTTCACTACCATGGGAGATCCGGCGCCGTTTACATTTCGTAGCAACCGCGATTTCGAATTCTTCGATAACGTCAACTTCCATTGGCGGGCGCATAGCATCAAGTTCGGCGCGTACCTGATGCATTACGATTTGCAGCCGGTGAATCCGAATGGAGCCCGTGGGATCTTTTCGTTTACGCCGAGATTCACCTCTTCGATGGGAGGGCTGGCGGATGGGAACGCATTCGCCGACTTCCTGTTAGGCCATCCGACGACTGCGCAAGTTGGCCTGGGACGCGCTGCGATGGACGCCAACGCCAATTGGGGGCATTTCTACCTTCAGGACAGTTGGCAAGTGACACACGATCTGAAACTCGATCTCGGCCTTCGTTATGAATACAACCGGAACATGACGGACGCCAACAACCAGATATCGGCGATGGACCCCTCGGTGCCCGGCGGACGTTTTGTTATTGCCAGCAACCGCTCGGGGATGATTTCCCCGACTGCGAATGCCTTGTTGCCACTACTGCCCATTCCCTATGTGACATCGGCCGCTGCAGGTTGGAATGACAGTCTGCTGACGTCACGACCTGTGCGGCTTGCTCCGCGAGGTGGGTTTTCCTGGACTCTGCCCGGACACTCGAATACCGTCCTGCGCGGGGGTTTTGGCATTTATCCCAATCAAGCTGCATACAGCATCGTGACAGCCTTTGCGCAAAATCTTCCTTTCTTCGTGACCAAAACGATGAATTCGAATGCGGCAGACCCGCCCAGCTTCAAGATCGAAAATGCGCTGACTGCCGCCAGCCTGGGCACGGTGGGCGGCAACAACCTGAATCACGATTTCAAGATCGAGTACAACGAAGTCTGGAATCTCAATCTAGAGCGCGAGATCGCTCGAAGTTCGATCCTCTCGATCGCCTACATCGGGTCGCGAACGGTGCATGCCGACAGCTCTACTGCGCTCAACGTGCCGCCGCCGGGCTCCGGCAACATTAGCGCACGCCGCGCGATTCCACAGTTGAGCCAGTTCAACACCATTCGCTGGGACGGATGGGCAACCTATCACGCGTTTGCCCTCGGCTTCAAGCGGCGCTTGAGCCGGGGGTTGACATTCGACGCTAACTGGACCTGCTCTCACTCCATTGACGATGCATCCGATCCCGGCGCCACTCTCAATGAGGCGAATCTGCCGCAGGACGTGTACAACCGGGCGGCGGAGAAAGCGTCATCGATCATCGTCATCGGGCGGTGGTCAGCCTCTTCCAGCGCCACCGCCAGTTGAAGAGCATCAAGGCCGCGAAGACGTGAGTCGAAGGGCGTAACGTTCGACCAGAACCTCGGCCGAAGTAAACTCCGCTTCCCCGATAGAGAAGACCTCCAACTTTCCAGTCGAGACGTCTTTTCGAAGTTGGTGCAGGAATAGTTCTGCGTCCACCCGGTTGATAGACTGCGTTCTCACTTTGATCGCAAACGCCGATGTTAGCTCCGTTACCGTTAGGCGGGAAACTCGAACCAAGTTGCCCGTGGCATTGACGATCTGATCGACGGCTGGTGTGCCAGCCTCCAGGTGGTAGAGCTTCACCAGCGCGCTGGTATCGAAGAAATAGCCAGCCAAGGATCAACGGTCCCCGCGCTCGGCGATAATCTCGCCAGCCATTGATCCGGGAATCTGGGCAAGCCGTCTCCGGACTTCCTCCAGACCCGGACCCGCGCTCTGTAGTTCTCTTTTGATCTTTTCGACGTACTCGACTGCCAAGCTGGATCGGCCCGGAGTCGTGGCTTTGATGACACTCACGAGTACATGCTCATGCCCTTTCAAGTCCAACGGCTGCAGCGGCCGCAACACACCATTCTCGTACACGGCGTCAACTTGAAGCGGCACGCCACCGTTGTACAGCCGAAATTCAAGTGCCCAGCGTTCGAGTGGTAGGGTGCTGCCCGCTGAGGGAGTGGCCAGCTACGAAATCGACTACATACGTTGGGCTGGGCGATTCTGTCGACGGAAACCACGGCGATTCCTCCGCCAAGGAACCGCGATTCTCGCTGAACCGAATTAGATGTGATCTGTTATCCTGGGGCTAAATGCGGCGCGGCCTTCACATCGCGATTGCTCTCGTCGCAATTCTTCTGCTCGCGAAGCCCTTCGACTGCTTCGCAAGCGGGAAGTTTGATCGCAAGGCAGCGGATTGCTGTTCCAAAGGTAAGTGCCACCAATCGGCGGATTCTGATCCGTGCTGCAAGAGTAGTCTTCCGGACGGCAACCATTTTGTTGGGAGCAAAGCGGCCGATCATTCTTCGCCGCTTCTAGCCGTGATATCTGCTCGCGTTCCAAGCTTAGCTCCGCCTCAACCCATTGAAGTTCCGTCTATCGCAGTGAGCCACCCGCCACCACTCGATCGGACCACCAGTAATCTACCTCTTCTGATCTAGCCTCCGCGCGGTGTGCTCCGCACGCCGATTCCTTCTCTTCATAGCCAAGTTGTGGGTTCAGTGCCCGTAGCACCGTGCCCGTTTGCAAGAAGGAGTTTATATATGAGGCATCAAACCTGTTTTTGGATTGCCAGCGTTTTGAGTGCAGCGTTCACCGGAGCCGCCTTTGCCCAAACCTCGGGGGCGGCAGAGTGGAAAACCTCAGCACGTTGGCACCGTTCCCTGAAGAAAGCGGTTCAGGGAACGCTGGTGATTGACCAAGACGGCGTGGAATTCAGCTCGGCCAAATTCACGCAGCGCTGGGTGTTTGTCGAAATACACAGTTTCGATCTCTCTGCTCAGGAATTGACGCTGACCGGTTACCAGAATCGCCACTGGCACGAACCTGGAGAGCAGCGCTTTCAGTTCACATTGAGTGAGCCGATGCCGCCCGAGATCGCGGCTCAGTTCACTGGGCGCGTCGGAAAGCCGGTGCGCAATGGCATCCCACTCCCAGGTGTTGCGGCTATGGCGGAAATCCCGGCTCACCATCGCATGTGGTCCGGTGGAAGCAACGGGACACTTCGGCTGAAGGACGGCGGCATCGATTACGTCACGGAGAATGGCCGTGACAGCCGGACCTGGCGATGGGCAGATATTCAGACGCTTGCGAATCCCAATCCGTACGAGCTGCGGGTAATGGCCTATCGCGAGATTGTTGAGTTCGATCTTAAGCAGCCGATGTCTCGCGATCTGTTCGAGCTCATGTGGGACCATCTCTACGCCGCTGGCCTCAACCTATTCACTTCCGGGGGAGATGAACACCGATGAAACTCTTCGAAGCCAGTTTCATCGTGCTCGTTTTGGCCCTGAAGCTGTCCGCAGCCGATCGACCGACTCCGCTCTCTGCGCTGCTGGACGAAGCCACGCGCAACAATCCCGATATTCTGGCAGCGCGACGGGGGTG
>JAOAPR010000274.1 GCA_025463005.1 Bryobacterales bacterium
TGAACCGCGAACGACATTCTCCGGGAAACGCCGTCGTTTATCGAGTTTGACACCTTGTGCCTTTCGCGGTGGATTGGGTCCTGGATCCTCATACAACCAATCGTCCCGATCGTTCACCGGATAGCCGCGAAGCAGGCCGCGATTCCGCCAGGTGATCACGCACTTGGGGCCGATGTCCAGTCGCGCCGACATTTCTTCGAGCGTCAACAAGCCCTTCTCGCGCAGCCGATCATGCCGCGGTTTGAGCTGGTATTCACGGCGGAGACGCGCGATGATACGACTGTTGAATCGTTGCCCGCATCCCGACAGTGCCCCGCGTTGATTCAGGATTTCCACAATTTGCTTATCGGTGTAATGATCGGTCAGCCGATCGATCTCAGCGACGATCTCCGCCGGTGTCGTCCTGAGTTCCCAGGCGGTCAAGGGTCTCGGCAACTCCAGCGTCTTCGTCGCTCCGCCGCTGAAGCGGACATGAACCGTGATCCCTTTCCCTCGAATGAGCGTCACGTCAGCGAGCAGTAAGCGCATCATGCGCTTCCGCTCTCGATCTGGAGTCTTTGGATCTTGCCAGAGCCGTGGAAAGTCACTGGACAGCGCAGCGATTCGAGCACGCTGCTGCTCAGTCACTGCGGCGCGATCCTGCCGCCGTTGTTGCTCATACTGCTCCTGTGCCTCCGTTAGCGCACGAAGCTTTCCGTTCCAGTCCGCCTCGAGCGAGTCGGCCACCAGACGGTTGGCGGGATCGACGTGCAGATAGCGGCGCTGGGCCAAGTCGGCTTCATAGCGTGCTCGCTCTACCTGTTTCTTGCGAAGTTTATCCACTTCCTCGATTCTTGCCTGGAGTTCCTGTTGCACAGACAGAGTGACTTCGAGCGCGAGCGGAGCCACGCTTTCCACCAGAAGCTGGCTCACCGCATGATCGATGTGATCTCCGACCACTCGCTGGCAGATCGATATGGCGCGCTCGATGCCGTCACGCTGGCAGACGTACTCGGGCACGAGGCGGTCCTGACGCGTGTGGTATCGGACCGTCATTCGGCTCCCGCAGACGCCACAGACTACCAAACCTTGCAATAAAGCGGGGCCCTCGCGTGGAGGACTCTTGCGACGGTCTGCTCCGACGGCTTGCGCGTTTTCGCGAAGGCGCAGAAGGTTCTCTTCATATTGCTCCCACGAGATGTAGCCGGGGTGAGCATTCTTGAGTAGCATCCACTGCTCGCGCGGCAACCGGGTATAGGAGGTGCCTCCGTTCGGGTTGTTGCGGGTACGGCTCCTGCCATATACGAATGCACCCGCATAACGAGGATTGTGCAGGATGTGGAGAGCCCGGCTGTGCGGAAGTTCCGCCCACACCAGATCACCTTTGTTCGGTCCCTTCTTCAGCCGCCGTGGAAACAGAAGCTTTTTCTCGCGGAAAGCTTTGACGACCGCGCAGGCTGATGCGGTGCGCCGGAAGCTCTCGAAAAAGAATCGAAGGCTCTCCTGTACTTGCTTGTCGGGATCGAGCACAGGCTCGTTGTTGACGTTGTAGACGAAGCCAACCGGCAGGGGACATTGCAACTCACCACGGCGGGCTTTGTTCAGGATCCCGCCTTGCAGGCGCGCCCGGAGCACATGCAGTTCGGCCTCGCTCATCGTTCCCTTGAGGCCCAGCAAAAGACGATCATTGAAGTGTGCGGGATCGTAAACGCCATCTTCATCGAGAATGAGCGTGTCGGTCAGAGCGCAGATTTCTAACAGCCGGTGCCAGTCGGTGGAATTTCGCGCCAGCCGGGAAACTTCCAGGCCGAGCACGATGCCGGCTTTGCCCAGGCTCACTTCCGTAACCAGCTTCTGAAAGCCCTCCCGATCGACAGCCGATGCGCCGGATTGTCCGAGATCGCTGTCGATGACGATAATGCGCTCCACGGGCCAGCCCAAGGCCACGGCATGTTGGCGCAGCCCGTACTGCCGCTTGGTGCTTTCGGTGTTTTCGAAAACTTGGCGAAGCGTGGATTGGCGGACGTAAAGATAGGCATTACGTTTGAGGTGGCCAGCGTTCACTTTTTGGTGTGCTACGCCTGTCATGAGATTGCCTCCTGTTGTAGAGAGAGAATCATGCTGGCCAGCAGAGTGGTGATCTGCGAGCGCATGTCGACGGGGATCATTTCATTGGCGACGGGTTGAGAGCATGTGGCCGGTTCGCCATGGCCGGCGCATTCTGACCAGGCCTGCATCCAGGCTGTCATTCCACGCCGGAGAAAAAGCGCGAGGCCCAAGCCTTCGCCGCTGTAAGTGGGGCGGCCGATGGCGTCGCGACGGAGTTGCTCGTAGCGGACAGTCAGATCCTGCTGGGATGCGGGTCTATCGCTGGCCCCGTTCAGCGGAGTTTTTTTTGATGGCGAAGCAGGCTGCGTTCGATACTTCGTGGATGAACCTTGGTGCCGAAGCGTTTCTGGATCCGTTTCACCAGGTCCGGCAATCGAATGGACGGTTCTTGCTGGCGCACCTCGCCAATGAATGTGAGGACCTCCTCGGTGAGCTTGTGCGCCTGCTTGGGACCGCGCTTGTGTGGCACCAGACCGGCAAGACCATCTTGCTCGAAGGCCGATTGTGCCTGGTAGAAAGATGGCCGCGAAAAACCGAAGTTTGCCGCCGCATCCGTCACGGACTTTCCTTCGGTCCGCACGCGGCGCAGCATCTCGTACTTGACCTGGACCAGATCGCGAGGATCGAAGAAATCCTCCTGGAGAAACAATTCGTCGCGGACAGCTTTCGGGCGCGGGTTCAGCGTCCCCTGTTGTTGGAGCGTCCGGAGTTTGGCGTCGTGGTCGGCCATCGGCGGCTCGCAAACCTTCCGCGGAATCTGTAAATATAATTATGCTCTCATCCGAGTCGGTGTCAAGCTCTTTTTGCGATCTCTGGCTAGAATTGATCGGGTAATAATTCCGATATAGTCGATGCTGGCACATGGAGTCGCAAGACAATTTGGGCATAATTCTCTTTACATGCGCGGCGTTATTGTCTTTACACTCCAACTGCCCCAGGTTCATCTGGCCTTCTCCACCAGGTCGACCAGTTTCAACAAATCCTCGTAGCGAAACAGACACCGTCCTGCGGCCAATACCACGAATGGATCTGCCGGGAGCACTGTCGTCCAGCACGCTGGAATAGAGCGCAGGACGCCGCTGCTGTCGTGGAAGTAAACTCGATCCTCGCCCCAGTTGTGGCGGTAAGTGACCAGCTTGAAGCTCTGGCCTCTCAGCGGATGGTGGGGATGGGTGACTTCAAAAGTTGTATCAGCACAGTCGCGATGCGCTGTAGTTGACGGACTCGGCCAACGCGAAATGCGAATCCTTCATGAAGACCTTGAAATACGAGGAAGTCTACCGCCAGGAATACCGCGACCTCGCCGATGCACGCTCATCCATCGAACGGTTCATTGAGAAAATCTACAACGGCAAGCGTCTGCACTCGGCCTTGGGCTACCGCCCGCCGGTCGAGTTTGAACACTCGCTACTGATTCCGTCTTCCTCTCCACAACCGGAGCAAACCGTATGAAAAACGAGGGCGCCCTCAGGATGCGTTTTTTGAGGCATGACGGAATCTATCGGTCCGATGTGTCATCACTTCTTTTTACCCCTGGGGCGTGTCCCGCTTTCCGGTCGGGCCGCTGCCAGGGTATAGGACAAGCCGGAAAGAACCTGCCCTGCCCATCGTCCGCGATGAGTTCCGGCCGGCTATTCCTTGACGGGTTGCTCGCCAGCATTGCCCGCCTCCGCTTCACCGGCATGATCAGCATAAA
>JAOAPR010000024.1 GCA_025463005.1 Bryobacterales bacterium
CTTATCGGGGACCTTGGAGAGAACTGGCTGCTGTTATGGACGCCCACGCGGGCGAGGTAGGGACTAGGATCTCACCTTACGAAGAGCAATTGACGGTTTTCCGACCGACCGTTGGGCGGAAACACGCTCCGGAGTATCTGACATCTCAGTCGGCACCAAATCGTATTCGTAAATACCAAATCTTGGCGCTTGGAACTGGATGCGGGGTGTGGGCTCCGCAATAGTCCGTTTGGCGACGATTTTCCATTTATCGTCAAACGCATCCAGAACGGACATGTTGGACCTAGAACGAATCGTTTTGATCATTGAACACCTCTCTTCATTATGTCAGGCGGACAGAATGGCGAATTACAAAACCCGGACGCCGCCACCACGGGGCTGCAATCCCAAAAGTGTTGGTCTTACCTCGTTCGCTTTAACATCCGTGTTCGGCGCGATGATTCCTCAGTTTCAGTTCCACGGCATCCAGAGGTTTAGTAGACTTCAGATTTCCGGAGACACGATTTTGAGGGGATATGGACTCCGCACCTCTGTCAAAGCATGTAGCGCAGCTTTGTATTCCTCCTAGAGTATCCGTACTCATCATTCATGAAGGCCCGAAGCCACTTCAACGTCAGCGTTCGAGCACAACCAAAACCACTACCGACAATGCTCGTTATCGGTCCCTGACAGTTGTACGATCCTTGCATTTTCGTCTACGTGACCGGAAGCCGACACTCACGGCAAATAAGCGACTTCACGTTTTTGAGATCCTCGCCGTGGCGGGGGACGCTGTTAGAATGAGTCCACGACTCCCGTCCGGACCATGATTGAAGTCGAACATCTGCGGAAATCGTACGGTGAGTTGATTGCCGTGGATAGCGTGTCGTTCGCCGCGCATGCAGGTGAGATCTTCGGCCTGTTAGGGCCGAACGGCGCGGGCAAAACCACCACCATCGGCTGTATCTGCGGCCTGCTCGTGCCGAGCGCGGGACACGTGAAGGTAATGCGACACGACGTGGTTCGCGAAGGCACCGCTGCGAGGGCGAACCTGGGTGTGGTCCCACAGGATATTGCTCTCTACGATGACCTCTCTGCTCGCGAGAACCTCGCTTATTGGGGCGGGGCGCAAGGAATGCGCAGCCCGAAATTGCGAGAACGCATCCAGCAAGTTCTGGAGTTGACTGGGCTGCAAGATCGCGCCCGGGAGCCAGTGAAACAATTCAGCGGCGGAATGAAGCGGCGTCTGAATTTCGCCTGTGGCATCTTGCATTCACCCAAGGTTCTGCTGCTCGACGAGCCAACAGTGGGCGTCGACCCGCAGAGTCGAGTGCGGCTGCTCGATCTAGTCCGCGCGGAGGCGCAGGCAGGAACCTGCGTGCTATATACCACGCACTATATGGAAGAGGCCGAGGCGCTGTGCGACCGCCTCGCGATCATGGACCACGGAAAGGTCATCGCGGCAGGCACACTGACGGAACTCCGGTCGATGCTGGCCGAGCGCGACTTATTGCGATTAACAGGTATGTTCTCACCGCAGGCCGCGCGCACTGCGATTCAGCAGATCGATTCGGTGGAGATCCTGCAAAGCGACGAGAGCCTCCTGTTACTGTCGCTCGCAGGAGCATCGCAGAAACTTCCCGCGATATTCGCAGCCTTAGCCGCCGCGGGCGCGGAGCTTCGCGGCACGACGCTCACACAGCCGAGCCTCGAGAGTCTTTTCATTAAGCTTACTGGGAAGGAGCTTCGGGAATAGCGATGCGGTTCCTGTTCACCGCCGTAAACAAGGACCTCGCTCGGCTGCGGCGTGATCCCTTGGGGTTCGCGACCTCGCTCGGCATTCCGTTGGTTCTGGTTACTCTAATCACCCTGGTCTTCGGCGGCGGCCAAGCCACGCCACAAGGACGACTTCTGGTGGCCGACGAGGACGGGACGCTGCTTAGCCAGGCGCTCACGGGCGCCTTCAGCCGCGAGCCGCTCTCCAAGATGCTGCTCATGGCAACCACCGGCCGCGAAGAAGGTCAGCGTCGCATGGATCGTGGCGACGCTTCAGCGCTGCTTATCGTCCCCAAGGGCTTTCAAAATGCCTTCCTTCAAAATCAACCCGTCCAATTGCAGCTCGTAACAAACCCGGCGCAGGAGATTCTACCGAACATTGTCGAGGAGGCCCTTTCCACTGTCGTGGAAGGCGGCTTCTATCTGCAGAGAGAAGCGGGCGTTCCCTTGCGCATCATCGCCGCCGAGCAAACACCCAGTGACGACACCGTCGCTCGAGTGAGCGTCGCGTTCAATCGGCTCGGCCGGAGTTTGACCAAGTACTTGAATCCTCGTTTGATCGACCTGGAACTATATGTCACCGCCGAAAAGCGGGAAGACCAAAACGTCGCGGCCATATTTCTTCCCGCAATGCTTTTCATGGGACTGTTGTTCGTCGGGAACGCGCACGCCTTGGACATTTGGAGGGAGCAGTCATGGGGCACGCTGCGCCGCCTTACCACGACACCGGCTTCGCTAGGAACGTTACTGGGCGGGCGGTTGATCTCACTGGCGCTGATTCTGTCGGGCGTAGCCGTGGTGGGCGTGGCGGGTATGCGGTGGTTTGCCCATGTTCAAGTGGCGAGCGTCCCCCTGGCGACGCTCTGGCTCGTGTTGTCAGGCACGGCGTTCTACCTGTTTCTTGTCACAATCGCGGTCCACGCCTCGAGTCAACGGACGGCGAACGTGATAGGGAATCTGGTTGTATTTCCGCTTTCGCTAGTGGGCGGATCATTTTTTCCGTTTGAGATGATGCCGGACTGGATGGCTTCGATTGGTCGTTTCACTCCGAACGGCTGGGCCGTCACTACGTTCAAAGCGTTTGTCGCCGGGTCCGCTCACACGACGGATTTTCTGATCGGAACCTCGTACATAGCCGCCGTGGGGTCGCTTCTCTTCGTCCTAACACTCCGCCGAATGCGGAAGCTTTAAGGCGCCTATGCTTCGCGACGCATTCTATCTGGCACGTATGGACGCGGCGCACTTGCTGCGCAGGCGCGAAACGCTGTTGTGGACGTTCGTTATGCCGATCATCTTCTTCTACTTCATCGGCACGATCACCGGAAATTCCTTTGGTCCCACGAAGGACAATCTGGCCGTGAACGTCCCGGCAGACGCAGGTTTTCTCGCCGATCAACTGCTGGCCCGCCTGGAGCAGCGCGGCTACCATTTGATCCGGGCTCAAGACCCCGAGGAGTTCCTACGCTTCCGCCGCAGGCTGTCGATTCCCGCAGGATTCACGAATTCAGTTCTCGCCGGCCAGCCCATGAAGATTCGCTTCGACCGCACGGGCGAGGACATAAGCACCGATTATGACCGCGTGCGGCTATATCGCGCGGTCTATTCGACGCTCGCGGACTTAATCGTGGTCTCGGGCGAGAATGCGAGAGTTTCGAAGGACACGTTTGAGAAGCTTGCAGCCGAACCGCGGATGCTCACACTTAGCGTGAAACCAGCGGGGAAACGCCTCGATCCACCCTCCGGATTCGAGCAATCCGTCCCCGGCACGATGGTGATGTTCACCCTGCTAGTGCTGTTCACGGCCGGAGCTGTGTCGCTAACGATGGAGCGCAATCAGGGCATTCTGCGGCGGCTCGCTTCGTCACCTATGTCGCGCGGCGCGGTCGTGCTAGGAAAATGGGGCGCACGGATGTCGCTGGGAGTCGTCCAGATCGCATTTGCGATGATTACGGGGAGTGTGCTTTTCCACGTCCGGTGGGGCCCGAACCTGCCGGTGGTCGTGCTGGTGTTGCTCGTATACGGGTCGCTTGCCACCACGCTCGGGATGTTGCTGGGCAACTTCGGACGCACCGAAGGCCAGGTAATTGGATTAGGAGTAATGGCAAGCAACGTCTTCGCTGGGCTGGGTGGTTGCTGGTGGCCCATCGAGATCACGCCGCGCTGGACACAAAGGCTCGCGATGGCGTTTCCCACGGGCTGGACGATGGATGCTCTACACAAGCTGATGAACTTCGGCGCGTCGCCTGCAAGCGTTCTCCCGCACTTATGCGTGACTGCAGTAGCGGCTCTGGGTGCAGGGTATGTCCTGTCACGATCATTCCGTTTTCAGTAGGACGCGCATCGCGCACGGGAAACGATTTGGTTCCGCTGAAACAGGACGTGATTTGCGGCACCTCGTCCCGCGAAACGCGCTTCTCAGTAGTTGGAAACGGGTCTTGGCTCTTGAACCATAAATGGCTCCGTTAATGTGACATAACGGGCCCCTGAAAGGCCTCCTAGAAAATGCGGCTAGAAACGCCTCCGGCGGGCTAGTCGCGCATACAGTGTGCTCCGGCAACGCAGCACTTGGAGTATACAAACTGCTTCCACGACTCTGCGCAGCATCACAGCGATCTGTTGAATGGAGAAGGAGACCTTAGCTCGTCGCTCGCTTTTCGGCCCGTATCGGCGATTTGATCTCCACACAGGCGCCGGTCGAAACTCAAAGCACGACGGATGAGTGCTCGTACAGCCTTGGGCGCTTCACAGATCGGGGAGAGAGACATTCGCGATACCATCAGGAGTTGACAAGGGCTTATCGAGCGAGCGCAGCGCGGATTGCCCGATCAGCAGGAGGCTCATGAGCGACCGGATAGACTCCGAAATTGTATGTCCGAACGACCACAACCAGACGGTTACATTCAATCAGAAAGAATTCGAAGCGGAACTGAAATCGGGAGCGCTCGTGTTCCACTGCAATACATGCGACGCGAATTGGCCTCCTTCCCACGAAGACATTTCCAAAATTCGCAAGCAGTTGTCCAAGAGTTCGGGCTAGGGCTGGGCTGGGCTGGGCGAGCGAGGGGGCTTCGCTGCCGCCCGCCACGTCGGTGGCATAGTCAAGCCTCTGAAGAAGACCCTTATCATTGAAATAAAATGTCTGGCGAGCGGAATGGGTCGGAATCCCAGGTGGGAAGATCACGCTGAGCTGTCGCCAGGTCTCACCGTCCTCGTTGAGGGTCCCTATTTCTTCGACCTCAACGCCGGGCTGAGCCAGCAGGAACGGGGCCGTGAAGTAATTTACTTGTTCGTTATAGATGGGGAGCGGCCCGACCATTGTTCCAGAGCAACGACTGTTGCTCTGTGGTCCACAAAACATTCAATCTGCCATCACGCAATTTGTCTAAGGCAGTGATGTGGGAACAATCGCCCGAATCACGGCTGGCTCAGGATTGATTTGTGTCGGCATTTCGCCGTCTCAATGCTGCGGGCATCGGGAGACCGGAGTAGACCCGGAGGGGCTGATCGAACGTGAGCATTGCGAGCCTAACCTTTCGGCGACAAAACCCATCTCGGCCGTGACCGCTTAGAGATAACTCCAAATACGATAGGTACGGGAACGTCCTTTCGATGATGGCGCTTTGCGGAACTGGAATGGAATGTAAATAACGGGGTCGAATGTCTGGCGCTTGAAGTTTTGCACGATATTCGGCACGACGCCGATAACGGTCCGCCATGCATCCGCAGTCTTCCCATCGAATACGCGAAGACGTTTGCCAAGCGTTGGCGTTCGGAGAGAAATAGTTTGGCTCCTCAGGTAGGACTCGAACCTACAACCCTGCGGTTAACAGCCGAGCTTCCAGACTCACCCCAATCAATCATATTCCGATTTCCTCTGACCGGCTGCTCACCCGAGTTTATTAGACCGGGTTGGCGCATTGATGCATTAGCCGCTATCGCCTTTCCTGGGTGGGCCAAGCGGGACGGGATAGGCGGTCACAATCCTTCAGACTTTCGCCTCGGGTACCGCCCGCTGGCCGCGCACAAATCGCCGCAGGTTTTGGGGGTGGGGGTCCCGACATCTATCTCATTGAAATATCAGTCTGGACACCCTTTGGCGTCACGAAAAACGGCGCATAAAAACGCATATTAAGCACGTTTTCGTACGGTTCTGCCTGCCGGGAAGCCGTCCGGGCATCCTTATAATACGTGCGTGCAGCCTTGGCATGACGCCACCCTTTGATCCGGTTAGAGCCTTCGCAGCCCGCGCGTTTCGTAGACCGATGGCGAGCTGTCATCAACCATTGCCCGGCTCATGGCCATGATCAGGGCTACCATCCCGTCGATTCTCTTTGAGCTTTTCAGCCGTTCCGGCTTTACCGGCCGCACGTTGCCGTTGACGTCCTGCCTCACCATGAGGCAGTCCGCCATCCAGCGCAGTCGGTATCGCGGAGGCGTCGACACACAGCTGAACGCATTGGATGCCGACCGCGATCTTTTTCAAGCCGAGCTGGCCTTGGCCCAGCTCCGATACAACGAACTCGTAAGCGTGGTGCAGCTTTCCAAAGCATTGGGTGGTGGCTGGCAATCCTGATCAAAGGCATTTTCGGGACCAGTTGACCGTTACCTCCGCGACTTCAACGCCGCCGTCGCGAGTACGTCGACTGCATTGGAACTTTACAAGAACATGCTGACCTTGCATCCGAACCGGGTTAATCCGGGGTCGCTCTGGGCAGCGGCAAAGGCTGCGGGACCACCAGAGATGCCCGTCAATCATTAACGACCCACTGTGGACAACTTTTTTATGTGTCGGATAGTCAATCACCTAGCAGTCGCGGAGGCCGCAGTTTTCGATCGAATGCCAGCGTGGTCCGCTGGAACTCGTAAGGCGCAACTCCTTTGAGATGAGCTGTATGAAGCCAGCGCCCGTTTAGGTTGGCTCCATAAAGGGTCGGCGCAGCCAGAGCAATTGCGCTAAGTGTTGCGGCCGAAGTCCGCCCCGCGTTCCGATCGCTACGCTAGTCGGAGTAAGGAGACGGTGCTCATGACGTAACCCTCGTCGTCCCACGAAACGGCGGACATAAATCTATATCTAATAAGGCACCGATTGTGAAGGAAGAACCATATGAAGCAAATCACTTTCCTGCTGATTGCAGTTGCAACACTGGTCGGGGTTGTCGCCTTCACGGCCCCCGCATCTCGAGCCGCCAACGAAGGGGCCCCTGCGATCTTCGTAACCAAGATTCCTTCCGGATACCGCGACTGGAAGTTGATCTCTGTGGCTCACGAAGAAGGCAACCTCAATAGCTTCGCGGCCGTGTTAGGTAACGATGTAGCGATCAAAGCCTACCGCGAAGGGAAGCTCCCATACCCGGACGGCACAATCATTGCCGCTCTACATTACGGTCACGTCTCATCGGAGGAAAACAACAAGGTCTTTGGCCGATCCCAATCTTTCGTTCCGGGAGCCCCCACGAACATTCAGTTTATGGTCAAGGACTCGAAAAAGTACTCCACGACAGGCGGCTGGGGGTTCGGTCACTTCAAAGACGGCAAGCCCGGCGATGAGGCGTTGATGAATACCTGCTTCCCCTGCCACAATCAGGGCAAAGCTCGCGACCTGGTCTTCACCCGCTACGCACCCTGACCCCGCTCTATCTAAAGGAACGGAGTTTCATATGAAGGGTCTCGCCGTTTGGATTGGTGCTGCAGTGCTCCTCTGCGGGATCGTCGCCGTTCCTTCGGGAGCCGGAGACGAAGGACCAATGCCTGATTTCAATGGCGCGGCGGGTTGGCTGAATTCCACTCCTTTGAGCAGCCAGTCGCTTCGCGGCAAGGTCGTGCTGGTCAACTTCTGGACGTACTCGTGCATCAACAGCCTGCGAGAGCTGCCGTACATGAAAGCCTGGGCTGAAAAATACAAAGATACCGGCCTGGTGGTGATCGGCGTCCATACGCCGGAGTTCGGTTTCGAAAAAGACGCGGCAAACGTGAAACAGGCCGTCTCCGACTTGAAGGTCGCGTACCCCGTCCCGATCGACAGCAAGCATTCGATCTGGTCGGCTTTCCGGAACGAATACTGGCCGGCCGACTACTTCATCGATCGGAAAGGGCGAATCCGTTATCACCACTTCGGCGAAGGCGAATACGAGAAGTCCGAGCGCGTCATCCAAGAGCTTCTGAGTGAAGACGGAGGCGCCGGCATGAACGGCAGCCCTGTTCGCATAAGCGCTACCGGCGCGGAGGCGCCGCCGAGCAACGATGTGCGATCGCCCGAAACCTACGTCGGCTACGCTCGCGCGGAAAACTTCGCGTCACCTGAGCGGATGGCGCGAGGCTCACGAAGGACCTACAACCCACCGACGAACCCCGCATTAAATCAGTGGGGGCTGGGCGGATCATGGAACGCCTCTGCCGAGAGTGGCACACTAGAATCGGCGCGCGGCAAGATTGTGTTCCGGTTCCATAGCCGCGACCTCCATATGGTCCTCGGCCCGGCGAAGAACGGGAGCCCCGTTCACTTCAAGGTAAAGCTGAATGGCGCCGCGCCCGGCGATAATCATGGATCGGATTCCGGCGCCGACGGCGTCGGCGAGATTCGACAGCCTCGGATGTATCAGCTCATCCGGCAAAAGGGATCGATCAGTGACTCGACCTTTGAGATTGAATTCCTGGATCCCGGTGTCGAGGCGTTTTCATTCACGTTTGGCTAGCAGTTCAGAAAAAGGAGCTTGGAAATGAGTAACACGGCCCAGAAAGCGGCGATGAGCACGGGCGTCGCGAGAGTCGACATGAAGTTCGAGGCGGTGGTCATCCCCGTCTCGGATGTAGACCGCGCGAAAGCATTCTACGGGACCCTTGGGTGGAGACTCGACGCCGACTTCCGCTTTGATAACGGCTTCCGGGTCGTCCAGTTCACCCCGCCCGGCTCGGGATGCTCGATCCAATTCGGCGCGAACATCACGCCGGCTGTGCCCGGCTCCGCCCAAGGCCTCTACCTGATTGTTTCCAATATCGAGGCTGCCCGCGGCGAACTCGTCACCCGCGGTGTTGAAGTCAGCGAGGTGTTCCACCCCGGGACGCCGGGCGCCCAGTTCCAGCCCGAGGACACGAGCGGTCGCGTCGGCGGACCCGCGCCCGATCACGCTACGTACGGCTCCTTCGCCACGTTCAACGACCCGGACGGCAACGGATGGCTGCTACAGGAGATCACGACCCGGCTTCCCGGGCGCATCGACACTGCCGCGACGTCGTTCGGTTCCGCAAGCGATTTGGCGAGCGCGCTTCGGCGTGCTGAGGCTGCCCATGGCCAGCACGAAAAGCGTACCGGGCAACGCGACGAGAACTGGCCCGACTGGTACGCCGCGTTCATGGTGGCGGAGCAGGCCGGGACGGAGCTGCCGACATGAGCGAGTACCACGTGATCGTCATGGGCAGGGCGCGCCACCTGCCGCTGACGAAACCAACGCGATCCTGCACGTCTTAAACAGAGAGTCAGAGAGTTGTGTTTGGCTCGTCAAGTGAGACTCGAACCGACAACCCTTGGGTTAACAGCGGGAGCGTCGCGGCACTTGCAAGGGTCAATCCGGATCGTGCATGGAAGTCGAATTCCGGCGCTCGGGTATCAATCAGCCAAGTACTTCTGCTGAAAGGATTTATTCCCTGATTGTCACTCATCACAGTGGGGAATCAAAGTCGGACCTTACCAGTTCCTGGGCGTGTTGGGGAGGGCGGCTGTTAACCGAAGTGTTGTCGGTTCGAGTCTCACTTGACGAGCCAAAAACAACTCTCTGGTCCCGCGGAAGCCTGCACCAAGTGCTTTCCGGCAGGATGCGTCATTTCGAAGCAAGGTCTACACTCAGCTTGCCCGATCGCTTCCTGGCAAGCACGATCACCCCAGGAACTCGGATCACAAGGATCCGGCGCGCGGCGCGAGCACGCAGCGAGACCCAACCCGACAAATACAGTGACTGATCGACGTCGTTTCATGCCCGTCCCTTGAGATTATATCGGCAGTAGGTAATCGGACACGCAGCCGCTTAGCTTTGGACAGGTGGAAACCACCGATAATGCCCGATATCGCGCGACTTCCTGGAACCGGAGCTTCTGGACCGCCGGTTTCCGGATCGCGGGTCATCGGATCGAGAACGCTTCATACCACAGCGATGTAGTCGGGTGGAACGTATTACACGGCTCGCACGCAACGAGTGGATATGTTGGATTGAGTCAGCTAAGAAAGCAGAAACTAGAAGCCGCCGGATCGAGTGGGGCTGTTCAAGCCTTAAGGATGGAAAACGACGCCCCTGTTGTTGGCCCGGATGCGCCCACCGCTGATTCCAAGATGGTCAAACGGGACATTGCGACCGCGGGCTGGAGTCGGCCAACTTCCAGTTTGCGCGTGACACCATCAGAATAATCGAAATTCCGCGATACGTTCCCTAATGAAATGGGCGATCAGACGGCAAGAGGGCGGCGCTGCCCCATGAGGCCCCGCCCAGCGCTCGGCAGCAGCGCCTTGTCAGACCGCAGAGAGCGCACTGATCGTAACGTAATACCCGTCCGGATCTCGGAGCGAGAACTCCTTGGTTTGAGTGTTCGGATTCACGTGTGGCTCCTCTTCGAGCCGGGTGACGAGAGAGCGTGCCCTTTGAAGCGCCAGGTCGAAATCATCGACACGGAAGAACAACAGGAGCCCGTTGCCGGGTGTCCCGCGATCGGGGCTCATCAATGAGGGATGCTCGTGGGCGCCCCACTCGTGGAGGCAGAGCAAGACAGTTCCATCTGAATCGAGGATTTGCCCAAAGTAATCATGGGCAGGAAGCGTAGCCGGCTGACCGAACAGCGCCTGGTACCATTTCAAGCTGCCCGGCACGTCGCCTACCCCAATGATTGTCCACGTGCGCTTCATCGGCTACCCCTCAGCGGACTAATTCTTGTCTACACCGACCTGGATACAACCGGTCATGGACGGCCTAAATCGAAGTAGTCGCCGACCACCCATTGTGTTTACACTCGCTTCTACCATATCCCAGAACTTGCTGTTTTATGCCGACAGGCGAGTCAGGCTAAACCTGCCATCGCCTGGAGATAGATCCTCTCAGACTGGCGAATCGTCAGCAACCCGGACGTGAACGCCCGTCGCGGGTTCGGCGTGTTCAGTCAGCCTCGCCGCGCTGCCTCGATGGCGGCGATTTCGATCTTCTTCATCGTCATCATCGCCTCGAAGGCACGCTTTGCCTCACCGCCACCAGCCGCAAGCGCATCGGTTAGCACGCGCGGGGTGATCTGCCAGGAGTGGCCCCAGCGGTCCTTGCACCAACCGCACTGGCTTTCCGTGCCGCCATTGCAGACTATCGCGTTCCAGTAACGGTCCGTCTCTTCCTGATTCTCCGTCGCGATCTG
>JAOAPR010000066.1 GCA_025463005.1 Bryobacterales bacterium
CGAGTGGCGCGAAGAGCATTACATAGTTGGTGTACCGGAACATCACGTCGGAAAGGGCCTGGCAGAAATCCACTACCGCGCGCGATTTTGTTGGAATTGCCGCGCAAGCGGCTCCGAACAGAAATGAGAACACCACGATCTGAAGCACTTCGCCGCGGGCCATGGCGTCGATGATGCTGGTTGGAAACGTGTGCTCGACAGTTTGCTGCAGGCTCGATCCACTGGCTGCGAGCGCAGGAGTCGCACCGGGCTGCAGCGCGACACCCGCACCCGGTTTCACCAGGTTCGCTGCGCCCAATCCGATGACCAGGGCGAGTGTGGTCACGATCTCGAAATAGAGGATCGCCTTGCCGCCGATCCGGCCCATGGTCTTGATGCTGCCGGTGCCGGCGATCCCAACCACCAGAGTCGCAAACAGCAGCGGGGCGATGATGGATTTGATCAGGCGAAGAAAAATGGTCCCCAGCAGGCCTAATTCTTTCGCGGATCCCGGAAACGCTGCGCCGAATGCGATGCCCGCCACCAGGGCGATCAGGATCCAGACGGTGAGCGAAGGGCGCCTCATTTTTTCCTGCTTCCTCGCTCGCCCTTCATCGTTCGCCCCACTTCAGCTTTTCGCGCAGGACGTCGAAGAACATCAGCTCGGGCGGACGAACCAGGCTGATGCAGTGCTCTGAGCGGCGGCAGACGATCCGGTCGCCGGTTTCGAGGATCTCGCCAACCTGGCCGTCGATGGTCATGTAGGTAGGTGAATTGTACAGAACGATCACCTCGATCTCGCTTTCATTCGGCACGATTAGCGGGCGGTTGGTGAGCGTGTGCGGACAGATGGGAGTGATTGCGGTGGCCGCTACGGAAGGGAACATGATGGGGCCGCCGGCCGAAAGCGAGTACGCCGTGGAGCCGGTGGGCGTCGCGACGATCAGGCCATCCGCTTTGTACACGCACACGAAGTGATTGTCGACGTGGACCTCCAGGTCGATCATGCGTGCGATTTCCGCCTTAGTGAGCACCACGTCGTTCAACGCCTCGTGCGAGGTAATACGGCGGTCGTCTCGCCATAGCTCGGCGTGGATCATGCGGCGGCGGGCCACACGGCAGTCGCCGTGCAGAGCGCGTTCGAGCTGCGGGTAAAGCTCCTCGATCTTAATCGCGGTGAGAAAGCCGAGGCTGCCCAGATTCACGGCGAACAACGGGAGATCGCGCCCTCCATCGCGTTGCAGTGATGCGCGCGCGGCCGAGAGCAGGGTCCCGTCTCCGCCGAGCACCACTAGCAGCTCGGAGCGTGCGGCTACCTCGTCGCGCGAAAGCCCGGGGGACCGGCCGGCGTAGCCCGCGGATTCCTCATCCAGGAAGACGGCGACTTTGTGCGCCTCCAGCCACGCAATCAGCTCCGGTACCAGACCGGCGGCGTGGTCGCTGCGCGGCTTGGCGATGAGACCGACGGCTTTAATGGTTGGGCTGGGCATACAGCAGGAATTCCCGGTTCCCTTCAGCCCCGCGGATGGGGCTTTCAATGATGGAGGCTTGGAACCCGTGCGCCTCCACGGACGCCCGCACGCGATCGCACGCGGCGCGATGCTGGGCGGAATCGCGCACGACGCCGCCCTTGCCGACCTCGCCTTTACCGACTTCAAATTGCGGCTTAACCAGGATGATCATGTGTCCGCCGTCGGCTAACCGCGGCACGATCGAGGGAATCAGGAGCGTAGCCGAGATGAAGCTCGCATCGCAAACCGCCAGATCGAACTTGTCTGAAATATCTTCCGCGGCGAGATAACGCGCATTCACGCCCTCGCGAACCACCACGCGCGGATCGTTGCGCAGTCGCCAATCGAGCTGGCCATGACCGACATCGATGGCCCACACGCTCGCTGCGCCCCGCTGCAGCAGGCAATCGGTGAAGCCTCCCGTGGAGCTCCCCACGTCGAGGCAAACGCGGCCGGTAACATCGATACGGAAATGATCCAGGGCGGCGGCCAGCTTGAGACCGCCCCGGCTGACATAGGGAAGGCGCGCGGTCACGCTCACCTGGCTATCGCTGGGCACGGAGCGGCCGGGCTTATCGCTCTTCTGGCCGTCGACAAGAACGTCGCCGGCGAGAATCAGCGCACGAGCCTTTTCGCGGGAGTCGGCCAGTCCGCGCTCGACAAGCAACTGGTCCACGCGAGTTTTGGTGGCGTGACTCTTCATGCGGTGCGCTGGACCACCAGATCGGCGAGCTGTAATAATCGCTCGGCTCGGCTGCCGAAAGGCCGCAAAGCGACATGCGCGGCCAGACGTTCCTCTTCCGCCATGGCGCGCGATTGTTCCAGACCATAGACTGCGGGAAAAGTGATCTTTTTCTGCTGGGCGTCCTTGCCGGCGGTTTTCCCGAGAGCCTCGGAAGGTTGCTCTACGTCGAGCACGTCATCTACGATTTGAAACGCGAGGCCGATGTGCTCGCCGAAGCAGGTGAGGGCGGTGAGCTGAAAATCGTTGGCCCCGCCGCCCGCTCCAGCCCCCGCTCCGGCATAGATCGCGCCCATACGCACGCTGGCGCGGAGCAGGGCCCCGGTCTTGGCGCGATGAATGGATTCGAGCAGAGGCGCGGTGGGGTCCTTGCCTTCGCCTTCCAGATCGTTCACCTGCCCGCCGATCATTCCACCGACGGTGCCGGCCGCGGTCGCTAGCTCAGCGACTAACCGAATCCGACGCTCCGAATCCACATGCGGTAGTTTCGCCAGCGTTTCGAAGGCCAGCGTGAGCAGAGCGTCGCCGGCCAGGATCGCCATTGCGTCGCCAAACACCTTGTGACAAGTGGGCCGGCCACGGCGAAGATCGTCGTTATCCAGGGCAGGGAGGTCGTCGTGGATCAGAGAATAGGTGTGGATCAGCTCCAGCGCGCAGGCAGCGTTCTCGATGCCTTCCGTGGAATCGGCTACGGCTTCAGCGGCGGCCATGGCCAGCAGCGGACGAATGCGTTTCCCGCCCGCAAACAAACTGTAGCGCATGGCGCGATGGATGATCGAAGGGTCCTGCGATTCAGCCGGGACCCAGCGGTCCAGAGCAGTATCCACCCGCTTCTGCTGGTAGGCAAGGTAGTCTGGAAGCGTCATGCTTTTTCGTTGGTTTTGAACGGTTGGGGCTGCATTTCGCCCGCGCGGCGGGTGAGGATTTCCACGCGTGTTTCGGCTTCTTCCAGTTGCTTGCGGCAGGCTTCGCTGAGCTTCATGCCCTGCTCGAACAGGGCAATGGCGCGCTCCAGGGGCAGCTCGCCGGTCTCCATTTCCTTGACAATGCTTTCCAACTGCTGGAGACCCGCCTCAAACGTCTGGGGTGGGTTCGGCGTCGGTTCCGACATTGACCCATTATAGGCTTCAGCCGGCTTCAGGCCGCTTCACCTTCTCGCCAATTGACGGCGAACAAAGCCGGGTCTGTCGCCAGGTCCCGCAAAAACGGCGGCACAGTGGTATCGGTGGGACGGGTCCGCCAAATAATCTCGTAGCTCAGAACCGTGTTGTGCGACGCTGCGTCATATGCCACCCCACGAGGAATCGCTTGAAATCCCCCCGTATTTATCCGCGAGCGAATGTCGGCTTCGGACGGTCCATTAGATGCCACGGTCAGAATCAGATCGGCGTGCCGTTCGCGGGGAAGTAGACTCTCCGCCCATTCCAGACCGACCAGTACGCCGATACCGAGCGCGGCGGCCACGGCGCCCAAGCCAAGCTGACCGCTTCCGAAGCACAACCCCATAATCGTCACGAACCAAACTGTTGCTGCGGTAGTCACTCCGATGACCAGGTTTTCACGGCGAAGGATCGCGCCTGCGCCGATGAATCCCATGCCGGAGAGAACGCCCAGTGGAATGCGCAAGGGATCCCCCGGGTTCGCAAGGTTCGCCGAACCGGCAGGCAGCGTAAGCCGGTTGGCCAGGATCATAGCGATGCAGGCTGCCAGCGAAACCATCATCGTTGTTCGCAGTCCCGCCGGACGGCCTTTTTCGCTGCGATTGATCCCGAACAGAGCCCCTGCGGCGGCGGTAAGGGCGAGGCGGACGGCGATATCGGCCCAGGTTAGTGTCGGCATTAGTTGGAGACACCCGTAGATTACAATAGAAGATTGCCGCCACGCCGGGCGCGTAGCTCAGTTGGTTAGAGCGCCTGCTTCACACGCAGGAGGTCGCAGGTTCGAGTCCTGCCGCGCCCACCATTAAACATTGGGGTTCCGCGATAGTACGGGTATAAAAGCAAACGTCTCCAGTAAGCGGCCCGTAGGCAAAGCTTCTCGGTCGCGGCAGATACGCGCCCGTTCAGCATCGCTTCCGCCGCCTGGGTTTTTGTAGATCGCGGACACAAGGCTGGAAAACAATATCTCGCTCGCGGTGCAATCGCACTGCATCGTTAAACGTTCCTTTGGCTTTGATATTCGTCTAACAATTCCCGCGGGGTTATGGATGGTTTTGAGGCCTGGATTTGGTGGATGCGGCGCTGCGGCGGAGGGCGCGAAGAACTTTCCTGATCAGTAGCTGCGGCACTCGAACCCGCTGTTCAGCGAATCAGGAATTGAGCCAGATCATTGTTTGATGGGAGCGTTCGAAGCCAGGCAGTCGGCATCGACCTAGCTGGCGAAAGCATACAATCAGCATGTGAACCTCGAAGAAAGGCTGCGGGAACAATCTTCGGAATACCTCCACATTGTCGAAGTACTTCTTTACGTCACCGTGGGCGCTTTGCTTTCGGCCGCGGCCGCCGGTGGGGTATTCCAAGCGGGCGTGCTCCTTTGGCAGAACGCGAGCGGCACGACGCCCGTCAATTACGGTCTCGGCGTGCTCGTTCTCGATCAACTCTTACTCGTGCTGATGATCGTCGAACTGTTACATACCGTTCGGATCTCGATTCGATCCCAGGCGCTCACGATGGAGCCATTTCTCATCGTGGGCCTCATCGCCTCCATTCGTCGGGTACTCGTCATCACGATGCAGGCGGCTAAGATAACCGAGCAAGGCCAAGGACAAGTAGGAGAAGCAGCGAGCGCGGCGTTTCGGAATACGATGTTAGAGCTTGGGTTGCTCGGGTTTCTGATTCTCGTCTTTGTCTTGGCAATCTATTTGTTACGACGCTCTTCGCAGGCCGAGGAGATCCTTGCCCAGTAGCCTGTTTTGACTGGCTGACTGGCTCGTCTCCGAACCCGCTTATGCACTTGACGAACTGAGTTGGTGATTGAGGAAGCGGCGATTATCTCTTTTGTCTCTCGTATACGTCCACTTGACGCGCAACCCTCAATGTCCTGGGGCGAATGCGAACCGCGCGTTAGTTTTCCGTAGGCGACTGTTCGCAGTGGTCGACGATCAGCATCTCTGCGGTCTCCCGTGTTTTCTCCAAATTGAGCCCGAGCTTTTCGACAGCCGCAAACATCGTGGGCCCGCTCATTCCCGCTTCGAGTTGCTGCTGCATCATCCATTCCAAGCGCAGATCGTACGTTCCGGTGAGACCTGTGCGGTCTACGATGGGCCCGTCGCGAAAGTATGCGGGAGCGAGTGTTTGCAGTTGCTGCGCCAGTTGCGCGGTGGTGACGTTGTAGCAATCGGCTGCCGCCCCGATATCACCGCTGGTGATCACGCGAGAGCACCAACAGCGTTTGGGTTACGGCCTCGCACATCGCGTTTTTCGATCAATACCTTGCGGGCCACGCCCGAGAGGCGGACATGATGAAGTCGATGCCCTTGCCCGATTCTCCCCGGCTGATGATGGCGCTCGCCGGGCCGGCGGTCGGGATTATCAGCGGCATCGTCATCGGCGTTTTCGCCGTGATCGCGGGCAGGCTAATAAGATCCGGCACGCCCAGCGTCCAGCGCATGTCGTCGGAAGGCTAAAAAGGCAGGGGAGTCCGCATAGACTTGCCTCTATTCGTACCGCAGAGCTTCGATTGGATTGATGCGAGACGCTTTTACTGCCGGATACACGCCGAACAGCACGCCCACCGCCACTGAAACCCCGAATGCCACGCCCACCGACACCGTGGTCACAATGGTCTTCCAGTCGGCCGTCCGCGCGATCAGCCAAGCCAGGAAGAATCCGAAGCCGATCCCCAATAACCCTCCGCCAGCGGAAATCAGAACCGACTCCGTCAGGAACTGTCGCACGATATCTAGCCGCTTGGCACCCACTGAACGCCGGATGCCGATCTCCCGCGTTCGCTCCAGGACGGTCGCCAGCACGATGTTCATGATGCCGATGCCGCCCACCAGCAGCGAAATGGCCGCGATCGCCACCATTACGTAGGTGAAGATTTTCTGCGTTCGTTGCTGCTGTGCCAGCAGCGCGGCCGGAATCGTCACGATGAAATCCTGTGTGTCGTGATGCGTCGAGTTCAGCACCGCGGTCACCACCTTGGCCACCTCGATACTGTCCGCCTCGGGACGCAGGCGCAGTTCGATGCCGTCCAATTCGTCGCGCATATTCGCGCTGCGATCCCAGAAACGGTACTGGAATGTGTTGGCCGGAATATAAATGATATTGTTGATGTCCTGCATGCTCCCGCCGCTGCTTTGCGATCCGGCCATGAGCTGTTCTTTCAAAACGCCTACCACTTCGAGCCATGTATCGTTGACCTTCACGAACTTCCCGATCGCCGGGTCGTAGCCCAGCATGTTGACCTTCGCCGCCTCTCCCAGCACGCATACCAGGGCGCTGCGGTCATCGTCGGAACCGTCGAAAAATCGTCCTTCGGCGAACTGCAAGCTGTGGATCGCGCTGTAGGACGGGCGAACTCCATACAGCTCCGGTACGTTGCTCGACGGCTTGGGCAGGGCCGCGGAGGGATGCAAGGTCCGGCGCACGGACAACACCTCAACAGCGTCGATATTGGCCTGAAGAATCCGGACGTCGCGTTCCGAAAGGCCGGGCGACGAGCGCCGCCGCTGCTGCAGCTCTTCCTGGCTCATGGCCTGGCGCGAATCGATGAGGATGTTACGGACGCCTAGCTGTTCGATGAAGCGCAGCGATTCCTCGCGCGCGCCCGCCCCGATCGCCATCATGCCGATCACCGATCCCACGCCGAACACGATTCCAAGCGCTGTTAGCAGCGTGCGCGTTTTCTGCGCGCGCAGATTCCCGAATGCCTGACCTACATCGGAAAGCAGGATCACTTGGTCAATGCCTTCATCACGCCGCCCTGGGATTGCCCGGCCTTGGATTTATTCTGATCGGGATTGGACAGCGCCACCTGCTCGCCCTCGGCAATTCCCGTGATCACGGCCTGGCTCTCGCTGCGGCGCACGAGCTCGACATCGTGCGGGACGAAGCCTTGGGGTTTGCGCACGTAGACGAATGCGCGCCCGTCGGTCTCAAACAGAGCCTGCGAAGGTAGCCACAGCGCGTCGTTCAGCGATTCGACGGTAATCAAGATGTTGGATGTCATGCCGGGCCGCAGCTCAGGGCCGATGTCATCCAGTGCGATGCGGCATTCGAAACGCCGGTCCCACGCCTGTCCGGACGTGCCGCCGAGACTCTTGACGTGGCCGTGGAACTCGCGCCCCGGGATCGCCGCCGCGCGAATTGTAACCTTCTGTCCCGGATCCAGGTGGCCGCGGTCGAGCTCCGGAATGCTGGCGCTCACTTCCCAATTGCTCATGTCGGGGATCTGGGCCACCGCTTGGCCGGGCCGCGCCGCGTCGCCCACGTGATAATCCGGCAGTTGCTGGCCGTAGTAGAGATTATTCTGGTTGCTGTTCTGTTGGACGTTCACGTAGCCCGCAGTCTTGGCCTTTAGCACCATGCTGTCGATCTGGCGCTGGGCCTGCTGCGCCAGTATGCGCGATTTTTCGACCGCCGCCCTTTGGATGGCGACTCCCGCGCCGGCCGTCGTCTTCTTATTGTTAAAATCCTTCTCGGCCTGAACCAGCCGGTTCTTGGCGGCGTCCAGCGAAATTTCGTTCTGGCGGGCCGGAATAGCGGCTAGAATCGGGTTCTTGCGCACCTCCAACTCCGCCAGCTTCACGTCGGCCGCGGTAGAAACGGTTTGATAACGCGCTTCTTCGAGCGATGCCTGCGCGTCCGCTTCGGCCTTGATCACCTGCTGCTCGGCTTCCGCCAGATCGGCCTCGGCTTCGCGCAGATTGAATTCCTGCGCAGTGCTATCGAACTCCACCACTACGTCTCCAGGCTTCACCAGTTCGCCCGGCTCCCGCAGTGACGTGATCGGCAGATCGGCGCCCACCATGGGAGCCGTGAGTACCTCGGAGTTTCCGCCCTGCAACTCCCCGCGCGCCGAAACCGTGATCGTGACTTTTCCTTTCCGTACGCGCGTGGTCGGGATTTCGTTGCGGTCTTCCGGAGCGGTCAGTTGGATGACCCGCATACCACCCCACGCCAGCGCCGCCACCAGCGCGATCACAAGCGCAGAAATGAGAAGGCGTTTCTTCATTTCTTGGCTTCTTTCTTTTCAGGGTCTGCGAGCGCAACCGTGGCGCCCGCCGGGACGCCTGACACGGCGACCTCATCCGGGTTGCGTGCCAGTAACTGGACTACGGCCTGTCGATACGTCCCGCGCTCCGCCACGAACACCACCGGTTTCCCGTTGCGCGTGAACACGGCCTTGGCCGGAATGCTGATGGCCTTCGGAAGACGATTGATCACGATATCCATGCCGCCGTTCATCCCCGGACGCAGCCGCGGATCGGGACTCTCGAGCGCCGCGTAGGCGCGGAAGCTGCGCGTAGGAGGATAGTCATTGCTAAGCTCCGCCAGCGGCGAAATCTGGGTGATCTTGGCCTGAATCTGCAACTCCGGCAGGGCGTCCACATGCACCCGCACGTCTTTGCCCAACCCGATCCGGCCGCGGTCGATTTCCTCCACTTTCGCGTCCATCACCAGCGACGCCATGTCGGGGATTTCCGCCAGATTCATTCCGGAAAAAACGTTGTCGCCGACCTTGAACGGCTTGGCGTTGAGAGGGCCCTGGTTGTAATTGGAAGCGAACACCACCACGCCCCCCAGCGGCGCTTGGATCTCCATTTGCGCGATACGCGACTTGGTAAGCTCCACATCCGCCTTCGCCTGATCGCGCTGGCGGGTCAGGGAAGCAATCCTCGATGCATCCGACGCCGCGTGCAGCGCGATATTTGCCTCCTGGACATTGAGCCTCTGCTCGGCAACTCCCAGATCGATGCGGGCCTGTTCGGCCTGGATCCGCCCTACGAACTCGTTGGCCGCGGTACCCAGCCTAGACTTTTCGACGTTGTACCGTGCGTCAATCATGTCGCTCTGGTCGTGGTCGGCGGTGATGCGCGCCTGAGCGACCGCCTGATCGAGAGTCGCCTCCGACTGCTTGAGCTGCGCTTCTTTCTGAACCAGTTGCTGCTGCGCTGTGCTGGAATCGAAGCGGATTACGGGCTCGCCCTTCTCCACAACTTCGCCGTTGGCGGCCAGCCAGGCGATGCGCAGATTCGGCACGATGGGCGCGTAGATTTGCGCCGACCGTCCAGCTCTCAGCTCACCCCGGCTCCGGATAATCGCCAGGAATTCGCCCTCGCGAGCCTGTGCCACCGGCAGTTCGCCCGCCGTCTGTGTTCCGCGATATTTGTTGACGCCCACCCAGCCGGCAGCGCTGAGCGCGACCAGGCCGGCCAGCCAGATCAACGCGCGGATACTTCGCCCCAGGGCGTTCACCTCACGCCTCCGCCCTCACGGGGGCCCGGCTCGAGCACCACCGCCGCCGACAGGTCCGGCATCAAACGCCGATCCGTTTTATCGAGCTTGAAAACGGCCGAAAACGTCTTCACCGGGCTGCCCAACGCCGACGATGCCATCGGACTGGCGAATTCGAAATGCGCGGGTAGAGCGAGGTCGGGATACGCGTCGAAAAACACTTTCGCCCGCGTGCCGGGCGTCAACGCCGCGCCGTCGGGCTCGCCTACCGAGCAGCGCACCAGCATTTCAGAAGGATCGAAGATACTTACCAGTGCCTGGCCGCGATACAGTTGATCGCCTTCCTGCGCGTGCCCGAAGGAGTTTCCGCGATACACGTTCTGGTGCGCCACCATACCCGCCAGCGACGCGCGCACCTCCATCCGGTCGATGTTGGTCTGCGCCCGCTCCAGCGCCACTTTCTGACGGTCCCGCTGCAATTCCAGAATGCGCAGCGCCGCGGTGTCGGACTGGTCGTGCGCGGCATTGGACTTAATCAGGCTGTCGACGTGCTGCCGCGCGATATCGGCTCTGATATCGTTCTGCTGTTTGGCGATGTCGGCCAGGATAGGAGCTTTTTGCAGATCCAGTTGAGCTTTGCCCAGGTCAGCCTGCGCCTGCGTAAGATCGGCGCGCCGCTTTTCCTGATCCGCCCTGTTTTGCGCCGCTTTCTGTTCCACTTGATGGCCGAGATCTTCGTACTTGGCCCGCGCCGCCAGTCCGTTGTCGATCTGCTGGGTGGGATCGAACTCCGCAATCAGGTCGCCTTGCTGGACGTGTGCTCCGTTCGGAATCAGGCGAGTCAGCGTGAGTTGTCCGCCCTGGCCCAGGGTCTGAGGAACGATGACCTTAGAGGAGTGCACCGCTTCGACTGTTCCGGTCAGCCGGATTTCACGCAGGCCGTGTGTCGGCCCCACCGCGGACGGCACAACGGACGGCACAGCGGCCGTTTCTGTACTGCTGGACGTGGCGCGCTCGCACGACACCAGCAACACAGCCGACATCACGAGCGCGAGTTTTCGCACACCCCTTCCTCCTTGGAAGGTCTTGGGAAATTAGACGCCTGAACCCGGTATTTAGTTGATAGATTCTCACAAAATCTGTTGTCATTTCCGAAAGGGCAGCCCGATCTTTCATACAAGAGCTCGTAAAGCCACGCAGCCACCGCATAAACCAAACAAAACAAAGCTGCCGACGTCTACCGCCATCTCAGGCCTGTGTCAACATCCACCTCGCGGCCGCTTTCGAAATGAACCGAAGTCGGTTGAGGCTGGAGAAAGAAGTCCAGCGCCTGTGCGCTAGTGCACGAGCCCTCGCCGAGGCACTTGCAGCCTTGACCC
>JAOAPR010000294.1 GCA_025463005.1 Bryobacterales bacterium
AAGAATCTCATCCAGTGTCGGGCGCGCCATCGCAACCTCAGACCGACTGCTGTGCTCGAATGCGCTCGCGCTTCTTGTTGCGCAGCCATTCGAGGGCTTCTGCCATACGCCGTTCCATTGGATTGTGCGCGACGAGGCTAGGCTCGCGCCCATGCGTTTGCTTGAATTCCTTGATGCGAGGGTAAAGCACCGTCGCTTCCTCTTCCGACATTCGAATACGTTTGGAGATAATAGCGCCATGGATACGCTTGAGAACCTCGGCATCCACAGACTTGGACATTATCTCGTAGGCGAGCTGGAAAGGGTTGATGCTGTCAATAAGATCGATATCGAGGTCTTTCACATTGATGAACTTGCCAGCCATCTTGATGAGGTTGTTGTTCAGCTCCGGGAGCCCGCCGTTGCTGGTCGCTTTGAAGGCTGCATTGGCGACTACGTGCTGGCGGACCTCTTCAACTTCCTGCGGCGACAAGTCCGGATACTTGGTTTCGATCACCTTTGGAACGTAGACCTGGGTGACAACCTCCGGCGGAATCTCCTCCGGGTTCATAGCGGCGCGGAGCACCCGGTCATCCTGCATCACGGAAGCCGTAAGATCGACGAGATCACTTTCTAGAATTTGGCGGACACGGGGCGTACTCGGCTCGGCAAATCCTTTAATGGCAATCGTAGTTTCGCTTTGCGCGTAATCGATATCGACGATTTTGGACGCGCCATCGATATTATCGTCGGACGGCCTGGTCTTAAATTTGAAGTTGGGCGCGAGCACCTGCTCCATGAGGAGCGATGCTGCAATCGCCTTAAGCATGTTGTTCACCGCGTCAGCGACGCTATCGGCGCTGGCGTCGGGTTCTGCAATCAGATTGGTAAATTGCGCGTGTGACTTCCCGGGGCTGTCCCGTGTAGCGCGCCCTATGATCTGGATAATCTCTGTTAACGAACCTCGATATCCAACAGTCAGGGCGTGTTCGCAGTAGGTCCAGTCAAATCCCTCTTTCGCCATCCCCAGCGCAATGATGATGTCAACATCATCGCGACTTTCGATATTGCGCAACGTTTCCATGACGCGGTCACGTGTCTTGGCATCGTCTTCAACGAGGTCTGCAACCTTCAGAATTTTTCCACTCTTATGGCGGACGCTATGAAGACCGGTCTTTTGGTCGGTGTCGATTACCTCGCCGAGGTGGTCGAGGATGCGATCCACCTCAACGTATTTTTCCTTCGTGCTCTCGGCAGCGTTGACGCTAGGAATGTGAATAATTGTCTTCTTATTCGGATCGAGTACATCCATGATCGCGTCGAGATAGCGTTTGCGATAAAAATGATAGCCGATACCGAGACTCTTGAGATACGTGTAGCCGTTAAGCTGTTCATAGTAGGTATAGCTAACGCGAGTGAATTTCTCTTCGTCCTCTGGCCGCAGCACTGGGATGCTATCGCCCCGGAAATAGCTTCCGGTCATCGCAACGATATGAGCACGACCGTCTGCCATCAAGCCGCGAACGACTTCGCCAAGGCGGCTATCCGCGTCGGCTGAAGCGTGATGAAATTCGTCCACGGCAAGTAGACAGTTTGCAAAGGGGTCTGTGCCGATTTTGTCGTAAGCAAATCGCAGGGTGGCGTGAGTGCACACCATCACTTGAGAGTCGCCGTCCATGAAGGCCTGGAACCTACCGACCTTGCCTTCATCACCCGGCGTACAGAGATTCCACTGGTCTTCAACTTCCCAATCGCGGAAGAAGCCGTCCTTAGTGAGATCCGTCGGTTTGAACGAAGCTCCGATGGAGCGCTCCGGTACCGCGACAATGACCTTGCGGACTCTCTGGTGTTCAAGCTTGTCCAGGCCTATGAACATGAGCGCGCGGGACTTGCCGGAGGCAGGCGGAGCCTTGACGAGAAGATATTGCGCGCCCCGCTCGGAATAGGCGCGCGCCTGCATAGCGCGCATCCCCATTCCGTCCTTCGTTTGGCTCGCTCCGGTTTGCCCGTATGTTACATGCACGAAGTCAGGCATTTACAGCTTCCTGTTGTTTCTTGTCAGCCGTCATTTCCGCGTAAAGCTCAAACAAACATTCCAGACGTTCGCTGTCGTTTCTGAAGGGACGACCAATATAGATGCGTTCGAGTGTCGCATCGAGCGCGCGGTGTGCGTCGAGCAATGCGCTAGGCATGGTATCCGGATCATACAACCAAGCAATCGTGCGCCCTGGGTTATTATCCCGCTGGGAGATTATTTCCCACGCGTGAGTTTCAAGCGACTCGGATTGGGCGGAGGACAAGTTTGGTACTGGAAATGTATTGTAGCCCAGCGTTGTTGAATACCGAATCCGGGTCTCAAGCTGACCGCAAATCGCTCTTATCCAGATGTTGTGCAGTGTCGAATTGAGAATTGAGAATGTTGCCATGCCGGGGTCGAAAATGGTGAACGCGAGATGAGTAACTATGGTCGAGTGATCGAGCAGACCAACGGGAATGTATCGGCGGCGCTCAGAAGAGACCTGGGGAACCAGAATTTGTGCATCTACAGGCCTGTTTCGGTAACGAAACTGATGCGGCCTATTGAGTAACGTCAGTGCGACTTCTCCGCCTTCCTTGCGATCCTTCAACACAGCCGCAATTCTGTCTCTGACGGCGGGGATTTGCTCCGCCATCGGGAGCTGGTCATCGTCGATCCACAGACACCACCGGCGGTCTCCATCGATAAATTCGGAGGTGCCCGAAGCTCTAAGAATGAAAGCGTCTGCTTCGGGATTCGTTTTTAGAATGCCAGCTCTTTCCTCTTCGTTGAGGAATAGATGCCCGCCGTCATATGCGGCGTTACCAGTTATGATTCTTGGTACAGACGAAAGGGGAGACGAGCGAGTATCGACGATAAGGTCCGGCCCATCGACTAGGTAATAATTGATATTCCTGGCGATGCGAAATGTATTTTCACCGAATAGATGCTTCAGGTCGCGTCCTTCTTTGCGCAAGCCGATGATCGTACACGTCACGCCTGCATTATTTGCGGCATTGTTCGACCAAGAGAATGGAGCGTATCCAAAGAAGATTTCGACTCCGTGCTGCGATATTTGCGGCCAAAGCGTGGGGACATGCGTACCCTGATTTACGGAGTTTGTGGTGACAAATGCGAGCCTATCGCGGCCTTCCAGATACGCAGCGGCCTTTTTGAAGAAACCGCAAATGTAGTCAAGATTCTTGTGCTGGTTGGCAGCGCCAAACACCAGCATCATATCCTCTTTCTGTTCCTTATTTTGCTTTTTGCCGCCGACGTAAGGCGGATTTCCGACGATATACGTTTCTATTTCGTCATCGACGATTTCTTCCGTCGCATGGACAGGAACGACGGTAGCCAGATCGAAGATTTTCTGCTTTTTGACCGTCTTCGTCGGACGCGGACAGATTAGCTTCCAATCCAAGCGCAAGGCGTTACCGCACACGATATGGCCGCCATCGGTCAGCGGGAAATTCGGCGGAGCTTCACCGAACATGTCCTTGAACCGTTGGTTCATCTGATATTCGGCAATCCAAAGCGAAAGCTTTGCTGTTTCGGCGGCGAAGTCTGCGAGTTCGATGCCGTAGAAATTGGAGAGCTTCACGCCGGTCCAGCGATGCGCGCGTTGTCCTTCGTCCAGCTCTTCGAGCCGTTTGAATACGCGCATTTCAAGCGTGCGAAGCTCGCGGTACGCAATGATAAGGAAGTTACCCGAGCCGCAGGCGGGGTCGAATACGCGTATTTTCGAAATGCGCGTTAGCAGCTTGGTCAACCGCGACCGCTCTTCGCGGTGACCGTGCGCTTCGGCGAATTCCTCTTCGAGCGGCATCAGGAACAGCGGCTGCAATACCTTCATGATGTTCGGAACGGAGGTATAGTGCATTCCAAGGTCGCCGCGCATGTCGGGATGCACGATGGCCTGGATCATTGAGCCGAAAATATCGGGGTTAATTTCTCGCCAGTCGAGTTGCGCCGCCTCGATCAGAATGCGTCTCGCACGTCTATTGAATACCGGAACCTGTGAAGCCTCCGCAAAGAGGCCGCCATTGACATACGGGAATGCATTGATGTGCGCGGGAATGTCGCTTCGTTGTTTCCCCGGGATATTCATCACGTCAAAAATCTGTTTCAGCAAAGATTGCAGATGTTCGCCGTCGCCGCCTCCGAACTCCGTGATTGTCTTGACGAAAAGGTCCTCAGGGAAGCTGCCGGTATCCTCCGCGAACATGCAGAAGAGAATCCGTGTCATGAATTGATTCAGCGCGTGGCGCTTCGCATCGGTATCCCACTCGGGATTGTGCCGCACAACCTCATCGTGAAACTTCGCAAGACGGCCCGTCGCCTTGATATCGGCGGGGTTTTCCTTGACCGCCTCATACTTATCAATGCCAGCAAGAGGGAGAAAAAAATCAAAATGGTCGTTCAGCTTCGCGAAATCGCAATGTAGCGTTTCGTCGGTCTTGAGATCGAGCGTTGAAACTTCCTGCCCATCGGTCGCAAACAGAAAGCGAGGCTTCTGGGATTTTGTCGCCTTCAAGTCCTTTAAGGCATCAAGCGTCTGCGCGACCAAGCCCTTTGCAGCGGGCCGGAAATAAAGTTTACGCGCCCAGAGGAGGTCAGCTGGCTGCTCGCCTTTGTTCTGAGTGCCCTTGCGAAGCTTCGTCAGCGTTGCCTTAGGGGCATTATATATTTCGAGTAATCGAAGCGCGAACTCGCCAGCATCGAACGGCTGCTCAACTAGTACCTCGGCACAGTGATTATGACTCTTTGGAGGTGACGGGATAGGCGCGGCCCATTTTGGCGCGGGCTTTTTCGGTTGTGAACATCCATGTGATGCGTGCGCCGGCGGTGTTTCGTTGTTTC
>JAOAPR010000087.1 GCA_025463005.1 Bryobacterales bacterium
AGTGCATTCCAGCGTAGCAAAGTGATATAGTTCGAAATCGGCAGGAGGCCTCATGAAGCATTTGACACTGGTTTTCATCGCCTTGCTATCGTTCTGTGTGGTGGTGGCGCTGCCGCAACAGTCGGGGCAGAACCTTACGTGGGCGTATCCCGTCCCTGACAAAAATCCTCCGCCCGCGGGTGACGCGAAAGAACTTAAGAAGCTCCCGGGCAGCACCAAATCCTACACACAGGCGCAGATCGACGACCAGCTCAATCCGCCCGATTGGTATCCACAGGAGCACGGCGCATTGCCGGATATCGTGCAGCACGGGTTCCAGGTGCAAGCCTGCGGGTCCTGCCATCTGATGTCGGGGCATGGCCATCCGGAATCGGCTACGCTCGCGGGTTTGCCGGTGGCTTATATGATCCGGCAGATGAACGATTTCAAGAGCGGCGCTCGAAAGGATCCCATGGTCTACGAGCCGTCACAGCGTTCCGCGCGGATGAACGGGATCGCCAAAGGGCTTCCGGATGAAGATATGCGGCAAGCAGTGGAGTTTTTTGCGGCGATGAAACCGGCCGTCTGGTACAAGGTGGAGGAAGCGAAGACCGTGCCGAAGACTTGGATCAACGGCGGGCGCATGCGCCTTCCACTGCCGGGAGGCGAGACCGAGCCGCTGGGCAATCGCATCATCACCCTGCCGCAGGATCCTGCCAGAGTGGAAAGCCGCGATCCGCACTCGGGATTCATCGCCTATGTTCCGCAGGGCAGCATCAAGAAAGGCGAGACACTGGTGAAGACCGGCGGTTCGGGCAAGACGATCGCTTGCGAGATCTGCCACGGCGAGGGTCTTAAAGGCCTCGGCGATGTGCCCCGGCTGGCGGGAATTCATCCAATCTATATCGTCCGGCAGCTTTTCAATTTTCAGACCGGCGCCAACAGCAGTAGCGCGGGCGCGCAGATGAAGAAGGTCGCCGAGAAACTGACGGAAGACGACATGATTGCGATCGCGGCGTATGCGGCGTCGCTGGCGCCGTAACAGCTACTGGCAGCCGTTCAGGCCTTTGGTCAGGCAGATGGATCCGGTGATGTCCGGCGGAATTGTCAGGCCCTTTTCCTTCATCAGCTTTTTGATGAAAGCCTCGGTTTCCGGGTGCGCCAGCGCCGATTGCACGCCGACACGCGCCAGGCCTTGCGCGTAATGCAGAGGAATCCAGGTCCAGCCCTTCATCGCGCCGTTTACGGTGTCGCGGCTCCCGTAATCGTGGGCCTCGAGATCGGCGCCGTGATCCACCAGAAGCTGAACGGCTGAGGTTCGACCCTTGTGAGCCGCGCCATGTAGCGCGGTGCGCCCTTCGTCGTCTGCGGCGTTCACGTCGATGCCCAGATCGAGGCACATCCGGATCGCTTCCAGGTTTTGTTCGGGCGACCATTCGAACGTGACGCCCTCCACCCAGCCGATTCCAGAGGCCACGGCTAAAGCGGTGACGTTATAGGAAGTCTTGATCTTGGGATCGGCGTCGCGAGCCAGCAGCAGCTTCATCACGGTGACATCGCCGGACTGCGCTGCCCGCAGGAAGGGCGTCGCGCCGTCTTCGTACAGCCATTGCATGGTGAAGTTATTGCGCGTCTCGGTACTGTCGCCCACACATTTTTCGGGGGTCGATTGCGACCCGCAGATGCGGGCGTTCACGTTCGCACCCTTATCCAGTAGCAGCTTGATGATTTCCAGATGATCCATGTCCGGCTTCCGCACAGGGTAATCGCCGCCCTCGATATTTCGGTTATCGGTAGCGAGGTAGAGGGGCGTCCACCCGCCATTGTTCGCGATGTTCGGATTGGCGCCGTGATCCAGCAGATAGACGCTCATCTTGTAGTGCCGATTCTGGATCGCAGTCAGCAATGGAGTCCATCCATAATGCGTGACCTGGTTCACGTTCGCGCCGGAATCGAGTAGATACTTGGCGCACTCCATACAATCTTGCCGTGCTGCGAAGACCAGCGGCGTTAAACCGCCGCCATCCGTATCGGTCCCGCGACCGAAGGAAGATTCGGCCGCAGCGGCATCGGCGGCTGCTACCAGGTCCTCCGGATTCGGTTTCACTGGGGCGGGTGCGCCCCCACGACGCGCGGCTGTGGCCGTAACGCGGGTTTGCTCGCCTCCAGGAGCCAGCAAATCGCCGGGCTCCTTGCCGGCGGCTAAAGCGGCGCGCAAGCGGGCCTGGACCGGCGGAGCCAGATACGCCCGATTCCCCTTCGTGTCGGGATTCGAGGCGGCGGACACATTCGCTCCGCGCTGGGCCAATTGGCGAACCGCTTCCGCGTGTTTCTGGTCCGCGGCCCACATCAGAGCGGTGGTTCCGCGCAGAGTCTCCTTCGCGTTCACGTCGGCCTGATGATCGAGGAGCACCTTTATTGCGTCGACGTTCCCGCTGCGGGCCGCAAACATCAGCGGCGTCTCGCCGTGCGACTGTTTCTCGTTCGGATTCGCTCCGGCTTTCAGCAGTTTTTCGATCATCGAAGCGCTGCCGTTGCTTGCGGCCAAATATAGGGGGGTAGCGCCGTCGCGATTCGCCGCCTTGACGTTCGCGCCGGCGGCGATCAGCAAATCCGCCAGTTCAAGGTTGTTGCTAAAGGCGGCCCATTGGAGCGCAGTTGCGCCATCCGGCTGGGGCGCGTTCACATCGACTTTTTGCGCGACCAGTTTGCGGACGGTTTGCGTATCGCCCTTCATGGTCGCGTCGGCAACCGGACTGGGCGCGGCGGCAAACGCAGTCAGGCAGAATACAAGGGCAACTGCAATGCGCATCGACTTAACGCGTGCCGGGAAGCGGACCGCCGGCCTCGCCGCGGACCACCTTCGTATCCAGGCCCTGCGCCTCCAGTTGCCGGGCCGCAGTGAGCGAATCCAGCATCATGTAGTTGCCTTCGTGACAGGCGTACTCATAGAGATGATATTCGGGGTCCAGCTTAAACGGATAGCGGAGCGTGTAAGGTTTGGTCCACACGTTCGGATCGTTGATGGTGGCCTCCCACATGAGCTCGTCCGGCGCGGTGCGAGTGAAGCGTTCGACGATCTTCGCAGCATCAGTGTAGCGCCCGCCCGCTCCGGATTCCGGCCTCAGGTTGGTGGTCTCCACCACCAGAGTATTCCCTTCCCAGTGGCCCACCGAATTTCCCATGTACATCTTGATCGCCTTGCCCACATGCCCGCGCCCGCCATTTTCTCTATCCACCGGGATCACGCGCTGCTCATGGACCATTTCGCTGCGAATCACTACGTACCCCGGAGCCTGGATGATATCGTTGCCGAAGTTGTAAACCGTGTACAGCATGGTGGACGGGAATCCGCGCGTAATGCAGCGGCTGTAGTAATCGAAATCCTCCCAGGAGTCGACCTTGTCGGGGAAGTGCTGTCCGGGTCCGAGGCCGCCCCGTTCCGACGCAACGATTTTCTGCGCCTGCGGAGTCATAGGCGGCAGTCGTCCATCCGGCGGATCGACCACTACGGAAGTCTGCTTGGTTCTGCGGCCGCCCTCGCTCCAATACAGCGGTGGATTGATGGTGACCTGATTCTCGTATTGCTTCTGGACGTTTGCCGATTGCTGCTGCGCCTGCGTTTCGGTTTGCGCGAACTCCTCGTCCGACAGAACCTCTTTGTCTTTCAGGTTTCCCGCGCGCTGCATCGGGATGTTGAACTGGGCCGGCCAGTTTCCCTGAAGGTCGGGATCGCCCCAGGGAGTCTTGGGCGGTGTATACGTCTTAGACGACTTGGCGGCTTTCGGAGCGGCAGGACGGGTTTGAGCGGTTAGGGCGAAGGACGCGGCCAGGACCCCCGCCGCAACGGCGAAAACGTGATATTTCATTCCGATCTCCTTCAGTCGAGTACAGTGTATCAAGCAGCAGTCCCTTGCGCTCGGAGCGCTCTGGCGTTATATGTTGAACCCTATGCGCCGGATCTTCGTAGGCTGTCTCTTGATTGCCGCGGCGGGTTCTTACTCGCCGGCGAATGGCCAGGCGACGCTGTTTGAAGGGGCGCGGCTGATCACCGGCGACGGCAGTGTACCCATCGAGAACTCGGCATTCCTGGTGGAGAATACTCAGTTCACTCGGGTCGGCCGCCGGGGGCAGATCCCGCTTCCGGCCGGAGCCATGCGCGTCGACCTGGCAGGAAAGACGGTGATGCCGGCAAAGGTCGATCTCCACGGACACTTCGGATATCAGCACGATTGGGACGGAACGATGGCTAAGGAGTACTTCACGCGCGACAACCTCGTCGACCATATGGAGCGCCTGGCTTACTACGGGTTCAGCGCCACTATCGGCGTCGGCGATCTGGTGGACCGTTCCGATCTGCATGGCGGCAGGACGAACTGGGGTAATGTTCCGTTGCGCGTGCGGGACGAGATCAACCCCAACGCAGCGCTGTTTCGCACGACGGGTCCGGGAATCGCCTGGCCGGGGTCCGGCGCCAACGGCCATCCGTCCAGAACCGACGTTCCGTATCCGGTGACCACCGTCGAAGAGGCTCGCGCAGCCGTGCAGGACAACGCCCGGATGAAGCCGGAGTTCATCAAGATCTGGGTCGACGACCGCGGCGGACGCATGAAAAAGCTACCGCCCGAGCTGTACCTGGCGATCATCGACGAAGCTCACAAGTTGAATATTCCGGTGGCCGCACACAACGTCACGCTCGCGGACGCCAAGCTCTTGATGCGCGCGGGCGTGGAGGGATGGCTTCACCTCCCGGTTCGCATGGGCGAGGTGCCGGACGATGAACTGCTCGCCATCATCAAGGATCGGATCGCGAAGAAAGACCGGCCCAACATGTGGTTCAATCCCGGCGCGGGCTGGACCGGGTCGAGCCGCGAGGATTGGAACGATCCGCTGCTGCGTGAGACAGTTCCTGCCAAGCAGATCCAGGAGCAGTGGGGCGATTACCTGGCTGGACTGACTCCGGAGTCGGTCGCGCGCGCCCGTCAAAGCCTCAAGCAGATGGGCACGACGAATGCACTGAAGCTCAAAGCGGCCGGCATGAAAATCGTGCTGGGAAGCGACACCGGTCAGATTCGTTTCTTCATCGGATGGATGGGGCAACTCGAAATGGAGAATTGGGTATGGATGGGGCTGACGCCGGCGCAGGCGATTGTCGCGGCCACACGCGATTCGGCCGAAGCTGCGCACATCAATTCCGGATTGGTCGCGACGGGAAAGTCCGCGGACTTCATCGTTCTCGACGCAAATCCGCTGGAGAACATCACCAACTCGCGCCGGATCAACAAGGTCTACCTGCGCGGGCTGGAAGTGGACCGCACTGCGCTGCGGGCCAAATGGCAGAAGCGCTGGCCTAACGCTTCGCCTCGCTGAGTATACCGGCGTCGATCAACGCGGCCAGCGACTCCCGTGATCGGGGCTGCCGGTTTTGGACTGCCGCCACAAACACCTCGACATCGCCCAGCACGGCGGGAAGATCATCCGGAAGATTTGCGGGAAACCGGAATCGGTTCCAGACGCGCTCGATCGTGCGCTCCGATGCGCCAATGGACGGCGCGAGGAACGTTATTGCCTGGCTACGCTGGCTACGGGCATGCGCGGAAGAACGAAGGACGGCGCGGATGAAGTCCACCAGCGCGCGTCTCTTTTGCATATCGCTCAAGACTCTGCTGGTTGTGTTCAGGTTGAATCGCTCCCGGTATACGGTCGGATTCCGAAGATCCACAGCATCGTGCCCGAGGGCCTCCAGTGAGTTTTGGGCGTGCGGCTCCCATATCGCGACTGCGTCCACATCGCCGCGTTTCAGTGCGGCGGGCATGTCCGGACCTTCGAGGTTCACAAAGTGAACATCGGATTCGCGTAGTCCGGCCGTGCGCAGCATCTCCCTCAAGAAGTATTGGGACGAGGTATTGGCGGTGGCGGCGACTTTCTTGCCGCGAAGATCCTCGACGCGGCGGATGCCGGCGGATCGACGGCCGATGACGCGGTAACGCGCCTCCGCCAGTGTCAGGATGATGCGGATTCCAGGCTCGGCGTTGGAGTTTATAAGCGCCTGGGTCTCCGATCCAGTAGCCGCGTCAACGCTCCCATTCAATAGCTGCGTCATCGCCGCCCGGCCGTTGGGAACTGGAACGAGCCGCACGTCCGGGGTTCGCTCGGTCAGGAAAATGGGGGCCGACTCGATGGTGGTAGCGTTGACGGCGATCCTGATTTGCGCATTCGCCCGGGCCGCCAGCAGGAGAAAAACCACCAGCGCGTTTCGCATCCTAGTTGGAAACCTTAGCACCATCCAGCACCCGCAGCCAGCTTTCGCCCAGGATTTCGGGCGTGGCCAGGCTGCGCTTTCGCAGGGCCTCCACCAATTCGGGATAGCGGCTCGCGTCGAAATTCTTGAGCGTGCTGCGGGCGTTGGTCAGATCCAATCCAATTGCGACGCTCTTGGGACCGCCGATCGCAACGGCGTGGGCTACGTGAGCGACCCAATCGTCCAGCGAAGGAACCACAGCCTCGCCTTCGGCCGATTCATGCCAGGGCTGGGAATAAAACCGCCGCCAGCGGCTGCCCTGTTGCGCGTCGAGCGCATCGATATACTCTCCGTAATCGCGATTGGGCGAGCGAATCAAAGGCAGCTCGCCGAACAGAATGTCCTCGCGCGTAACGCCGTTCACTGGAATCGATGGCTTGCCGCGCGACCAATCGTAATAGCGCTGGCCGATTTGCTCCGCCGCGCTGTGGATTCCGACCATGCCGCCTTTGGCGGTCAGAGCCCGTAAAATATCGTCAGAGAGATTGGATGGATTGGAGCATATCGCCCGCATAGCCGTGTGACTGGCGACGACCGGAGCGCGGCTGGCTGCGATAATCTGGCGCTGCGCCGCTTCGGTGGCGTGCGAAATATCGATCAGCATGCCGAGCCGGTTCATCTCCGCGATCAGGCGGCGTCCTTTATCATTGATGCCCGACCATTTGGCGCCACCGCGCACGGAGGAGTCCGCATAGGCGGTGGTCACCTGGCTCGACAACTGGATCACGCGCACGCCGAGGCGATACCAGAGCCGCAGGATGTCGATATCGCCTTCCTGGTCGAACCCGGCTTCGATAGAGAGCATAACGGCCAACTTGCCGCTTTCCACGATGCGGCGCACATCGGCGGAGGTGAGCGCGAACTCCATCTGGTCGCGATGCGCTTCAAGCGTCCGATGGAACGTCTCAATCAGACGGCCGGCTTGCTTCACCGTGGTGTTGTAGGTGTTGTAGCCGTAGGGCGCGATGTTCTCGATAACGAAGTTTACGCCGCCGGCGCGAGCGCGGGCGAAATCCCATTGGCCCACCGGCTGCGGTTTCCAGGGATCGATGCCCTCCCAGTAGACGCGGTTGGTGATGTGGACGTGCCCGTCGGCCAGAATCTGCCCCTGGGCGATCACACAGAAGGTAACCAGCAGAATTGTCTTTAGGCTTGCAAGCACGCTGAACCCCGGCTATTGTAGCAAGCATGCTCTTACGGCGCGCCGCGCTGGGTTTCCTGATCGGATGGATGATTATCCCGGCGGTTCGCGCCCAAGCCCTTTGCAACGAGACCACGGTCAAGGTCGCCGGCCCGCTGGTCTCCGACTGGAACGGATGGAGTCCGACGCTCAGCAATACCCGTTTTCAGAGCGCCGATGCCGCCGGTTTGACAGTGGCTCAGGTGCAGAAGCTGAAACTCAAATGGGCGTTCGGATTTGAGGGCGACACGATCGTGTTCGCGCAGCCGTCGGTGATCGGGAGCAATCTTTTTGTGGGTAGCGCGTCGGGCAAGGTGCACGCGCTGGACACCAGGACCGGCTGTACGCACTGGACCTTTCAAGCCGAGAGCGCGGTTCGGCCGGCGATTGTGATGGTTCCCGTGGGCGGCGTCCACGCGCTGCTCTTCGGCGACCGCGGAGGCTCATTTTATTCGCTGGTGGCGGAAACCGGACGCCTGCTGTGGAAGAAGAAAGTGGACGATCACGCCGGAGCCCGTGTGACTGGCTCGGCCGTGGTCCATGAGGGAGTGATCTACATTCCCGTCGCATCGGGCGAAGAAACATTGGCGCGGCGCGATCAGTACCCGTGCTGCACATTTCGCGGAAGCGTGGTCGCGCTGCGGGTGCAGGACGGCTCGCAGGTCTGGAAGAGTTACATGATTGCGGAGGCGGCTCGCAAGACCGGCGCAGAATGGGGACCGTCGGGAGCAGGAGTCTGGTCAGCGCCCACCGTCGACGTGAAACGGGGCCGCCTGTATGTGGGCACCGGGAACAATTATTCCGAGCCGGCCACGAGTACGAGCGACGCCGTTGTTGCGCTGGATCTGAAGACCGGCCGCATCGTGTGGGCTCGGCAGACCCGGCCGGGCGATATTTTGAACGGCAATTGCCAGTCGAAGGATACGTGTCCGGGTCCGGATTACGATTTCGGCGCATCGCCAATTCTCGAAAAGTTGGAGGGCGGCCGCGAGCTGGTACTGGCTGGCCAGAAATCAGGAATCGTGTATGCGCTCGATCCGGACAAAGACGGGCAGATCGTGTGGGAAGCTCGTGTGGGGAAGGGTGGCGTGAATGGCGGCGTGCAATGGGGCATGGCCAGCGACGGCAGGAACCTTTACGCCGCTACGTCCGACGTGGTGCGTCGCGGGGCCGCTGGTTACGATCCGAAACAAGGCGGCGGTCTGACGGCTCTGCGCATTCGTGACGGCGAAAAAGTCTGGTACGCCGCGCCTCCGCCGTGCGGTAACAAAATGGGGTGCAGTCCGGCGCAATCGGCTGCCGTCACTGTGATTCCGGGCGTCATTTTTTCCGGATCGCTGGACGGGCACCTGCGAGCTTTCTCCACCGAAGACGGCAAGGTTCTCTGGGATTTCGATACGGTTCGCGACTTTGACACAATGAATCACGTGAAAGCGAGCGGGGGCGGCGTGGATGGGCCGGGTCCAGTAGTGGCGGGAGGGTTAGTGTTCGTCGGCTCAGGCTACCTGCGTACCGGCGGCATGGGCGGAAATGTTCTGCTGGCGTTCGCGCCGGGCGAGTAACCGCATGAAACTTCGTATCGCATATCTGTCATCGAGCTTGTTGCTGACCTTGGCGGCCTTCGCGCAGTCCTCACATACGGCCACGAAAGCCGACTTCGACAAGTGGATGAAGCAGCTCTCCAACTGGGGGCGCTGGGGCAAAGACGATCAGCGCGGCACGGTCAATCTGATCACACCGGCCAAGGTAAAGCACGCGGCGTCCCTCGCCAAGCTGGGCATCACCGTTTCGCTGGAGCATCCGATCATGACGGAGAGCGCGGAGGACAATGCCAATCCTCTGACGCACACCATGACGGCAACAGGCGAAAATCCGGTGGCGGGGGCGTACGCCATGGACAGCTACGCGATCGCTTTTCACGGCTACGGCCACACCCACATGGACGCGCTGGGTCACGCATTTCAGAACGGCCAGATGTACAACGGCTATCCGCAATCGTCGGTCACGAAAGACGGCGCGATGAAGAACGACATCCTCGCTTATCAGAACGGGATCGTCACGCGCGGCATCCTGGTCGACATTCCGCGGCTCAAAGGAATTCCGTACCTGGAGCCCGGCGCTGCCGTTTACGTCGAGGATATTGAGGCGTGGGAGAAGAAGGCCGGCGTGAAGATCGGAAGCGGCGATGCGGTACTTGTTCGCACCGGCCGCTGGGCTCGACGCGCCGCGAGGGGGCCGTGGAACGCGGGGGAAATCCTAGCTGGGCTGCATGTTTCCGTGGTGCCGTGGCTGAAGCAGCGTGACGTTGCGATTCTCGCGGGCGATGGCGCCAGCGACGTGATGCCCTCGCAAGTAGAAGGCGTCAGCCAGCCTGTGCACTTTCTGATGCTGGTGGCAGTGGGTTCGCCTCTATTCGACAATTGCGATCTGGAGCAGCTCGCCGAAATTGCCAACCGCTTGGGACGGTGGGAGTTCATGTTCACGGCGGCTCCATTGGCGGTGCCACGTGGAACAGGATCTCCGCTGAACCCAATCGCGGTGTTTTAAGGCGTCTTCGCCATCAACTGGCGCAGCAGTGCGGCCGTGCTTTCGCGCACAGTGGATTCGCCTCCGATGCGCGCGCGAACACCAGTTCCCATGGCGACATCGAGCGCCGTGCGACCCTGCTTGTCTTTCAGATCGAGGTTCGCGCCGTGTTCGGCCAGGTACTTCACGATGCCGTCGGACGCCTGCGCCGCGACGTGCAGCGCGGTCTGACCGCTGTCGTTGGTTGCGTTGACGTCGACACCGGATTCCACCAGAAACCTCACGGCCGAGAGCAGCTCCGCCTCAGTCGCGTAATCTTTCGCGAAGACTCCCTGGCCCCGACCGACCCCGGACGCGAGCATCAAAGCCGTCGTCCCGTTCTTCTGCCTCAGTGAGGCGTCCGCGCCGTGTGCCATAAGAACGCGCATCGCCGCGGTATCGCCGTTCTTGGCTGCGCGCATGAGCGGCGTGGTTCCTTCGCCCAGACTGCCCTCGCCGGGGGTGTGGGCGCGGTTGAGCGTGGGCGATTTCAGCGCGGCATTCGGATTCGCGCCATGAGCGAGCAGAATCGGGATGAGATCCAGCGCAGTGACCTTGTCTGTGGACTTGCGGGGAGGGCGGCCATAGATCTCGCCCAGCGTGTTCATGTGAACCGCGGCGTACAGCGCCGCCATGCCGGTGGAGTCGGCGATGTTGGAATCGGCGCCTTTTTCAGCGAGCATCGCGGCGGTATCGAAGTGCCCGTTGAGGATCGCGAGCACCAGCGCGGTGGTTCCGTCCGGGTCGGCCAGATTCAGATCAACGATGTTCAGATCGGCTCCCGCTTCGGCCAGTGCTCTGGCGGCTTCGAGCGAGCCCTGCCGCGCCGCGTACATCAGCGCCGTCCAGCTTCCGCGAGGCAGGATGGTGGTGACTCCCTCCAGGCCGAATCGGTCCTTCGGATAAGTGAGCTTGTCGGATCGCGCATTGAGATCCGCGCCATGCTCGATCAGCGCCCGGATCGCTTCGGGATGATTCTCCGCGGCAGCCCACATCAGCGCGGTTTCGCCGAGGGAACTTTCGCGCGCGTTAGCATCGGCGCCGTGGGCGAGCAGCATCTCTACGATCTCCGGGTTGCCCGTGTGCGCCGCGGTCATGACAATCGCGCCTGTGGGGTGTGCGCCGGATTTGAGCAGAAGGTCAACAATCGCTGCGCTGGCGTTGGTTGCGGCCAGCGAAAGCGGCGTCACGCCGTAGCGATTGGCGGCGTCCGGATTTGCACCCGCGCTGAGCAGACGTCTCGCGGCATCCACATCGTTGGCGCGAGCGGCCCAATGGAGTGGAGTGGTGCCGTCAGGGTCGTCAGCAGCAGTCACCGTCAACGGCAGGGCAGCCAGGAGTAGCCACTTAGAACAAGTCATCGATCGTTCCCGTGCTATCGCCGTAGTGCTCGATCGGCGTATCGTACTTCGCCGCCACGGTGCGCCAGAGATTGCCGACCGGCGTACGCTTGGGAAGCTCGATGTGCCGGTGCCCCTTCAAGCTCCCGCTCACCGCAATGACCGGAAGAGGATCCGTGGCATGGCCGTTCGAATCGCCCATGCCCGCGCCGTAGAAGATCAACGACTGGTCGAGCAGCGACCCCGGACCATCCTCGGTTCGCCGCAGGGTTTCTAGAAACTTCGCAAACAATCCGACGTGGTACGTGTTGATTTTCACTACCTGGGCCATCTTCTCGGCGTTGTTCTGGTGATGTGAGACGGAATGATGCTGCTCGCTGACGCCGAGCTGAGGGTACGTCCTCTGGCTGAGCTCGCGCGAGAGCATGAACGTGAAAACGCGGGTCACGTTGGCCTGGTACGCAGCCGCCACGAGATCGAACATCAACCCCACATGCTCCTCGAAGGACTCGGGGACTCCTACAGGCGCCTCCAGCGCGGTCTCTGACAGATTCTTCTGGGATTCCACGCGCTGGATCCGGCGTTCGATTTCGCGCAGGTTATCCAGATAATCGCCGACGCGCGCGCGATCGCG
>JAOAPR010000292.1 GCA_025463005.1 Bryobacterales bacterium
ATCACCGCCGAAAAGGCCGTGCTTGAGGCGAAGGTCGCCGAACTCGGCGAACATATTGACGTGCTGATTGCCATGGCCGAGAGCGTCGCGAATAACGCGCTGAACATGCTCAAGGCCACACGACTGAAGGGCACGCCTGCCGCTGTTATCCCGTACGCACCGAAAACGGCGATCGAGCGGCTGCAGGCTGCCGGCGTCGTCAATGGTCACGCGACCGACAACGCGATGAATGCCGCGCAAAATGCTGGGGCCCTATCCCTTGGCCTTGGCGACATCGTCAATCGTGTGAAGCGGGCCCCTATCAACGACGACATGCTAAATACGGGGCCGGCGCGGTGGCCCGCCGCGATCGACGCGCCGTTGATCCCTGCACCGCCGAGCTTGCCCGAACCCGCGGCGCCGTCCATAGCCGAATCCCCGACATCCGCGATCGATCGCATAAAGCGGCACTTTCTGCCAGCAGTGACACTCATGCGTCGGCCGGTTGATCCGCCGATACGCGTGAGCCCCGATCCTGCTGGACTTCCGATGTTTTTGCGGCGCGACACGGTTTTTGCACGAATAGCTGATGCAGCATGAGCGCCAGTAATGCGGGGCAGTTTCGCGCTTCGAAATCAGTTACCGCTTCGGTCGTCGGGCCCGGCTTGAGCGCCGTCCGCGCGGCATGCGCGCTCAACAGCGAGCAGTTGGCCGGCTTAGCGCCCGTGTTCGAGCTCATAGGGAAGCACCTTGACGCGACTATGTCGCGCCCCGCCACTGACGAGCGTTTCAGGGCGACCGGGCGGGGCATCCTCGTCGCTGTCAGCGATGTTCGTTGGCAGCGGCGGGAATTCGTATTGATCACCGAATTCGGCGTCGACGAACTTGGTTCTTTGATAAAAAAAGCCAACGAGTTCTATGATTCCTGCGAGACGACTCTTGGCATGCGTTTCGAAACGACCGAATTGTCCGAGGCCGTTTGCGCCTGTTGGATTCAGTGGAGCCGCCACGCGTATAAGAGTTTTCGCCGCCGCATCCCAGCGTGGGATGACTCGGCCGATATTGGGGTTGCGTCTCTTTTGTTAGCCGCACCCGATTTACGCCAGGAACTAGTCCGGATAGCCGTCAGCGGCGGTGTGCCCGTTCTGGCCGTTGCGTTGAATTCTGCCCATGCAACGGCGAGCCATTTAAAGTGCAACATACGATATTTGGCGCTCTCCTTGCCGGCCTGGGCGCGGGCCTCCGGCGTTGTCGCCGGCCGCGCGTAAATAGGGCCCCCGATAAATGAACGCTCCATCAAATATCGCGCTGTCAACCTTCGAAGCGTTTTGGAATTTGGGATACCGGCGCTTGGTCCCCGTAATACCGCCTGGTGCAGAGATCAGCGCGACGTCATCGCTCTTTAAGCGCGTTGGCACCAATCAAGACGGCCGCGGCAAGATCCCTGGCGTCAAAGGCCGGGACGGCAAATGGCACAGTTTCGATTGGCCGAAGCACGAGGCCGACGAACTGGACTGCCAACGCTGGCGTAACATGCTTGCGGGCGTCGGCGTGAAGATGGGCGATGGCCTCTATCTTATCGACGCCGACACGCTCGACCCTGTTCTCGCGGGGCTGATACTCGAAACGATCGTTAAGCTCCTTGGCGTCCTGCCAACAAGAATCGGCAATTGGCCCAAGGCTGGCTACCTGGTCCGGCTATCCGCGCCGATGAAATACACATGCCTGCATTTCGGCGCCGAGCGCGTCGAACTATTAGGCGCTGGCCGGTTCGCTGTGTTTCAAGGTACGCATCCAAAGACGCTCAAGCCCTACGTGTGGACCGTTCCGCTTGTGCCATTCGATAAAGTGCCCGTGTTCACGCCGGCGCAGATAACCGAACTGTTCGCGGAGCTGCGATCGATACTGCCGGCCGCGAGAGATATCGTAACGGAAGGCTCGACAACAGATATCAGTCAGGCCAGCTTGCGCGGCGATATCGCCATGGTGCGCAAGGCTGTCGCGGCAACGCCTAACACAAGCGAAGCGTTCCCGACGCGCGAAGCATACCGGGACTATGGGTACGCGATCAAAGGCGCGCTGCCCGACGACGAGCCCGCAGCGTTCGAGATATTCGCGGAGTGGGCGGAACGCTGGATTGAAGACGGCAAGCCCGCGGACCCTGGTAATGACCCTGGCGTCGTGGCGTCCGACTGGTCGAGAATGCGGCCGCCTTTCCGGGTTGGCGCCAACAAAATTTATGAGTTGGCAGAACAACACGCACCCGATCAGTTCAAGAAGGTCGACGCATTTTTCGACGAGATCCCCGAGCCGGCGCAAAGCCTCTTCGCGCCAGAAACGACCGGGGAAATTCCCGCCATTTCTATACAGCCGTTGGTGGCGGGCAGGGTCGACGCGTCGCAGCTCGACAGGTTGTCTCCACGGCAATGGCTGTACGGAACCAAGATCAGCCGCAAGTACGTGACGTTTCTGGCCTCGCCTGGTGGTGTGGGCAAAACGGCTTACGTGATCGCAATGGCGCTCGCTGCGGCGTCAGGCACTGAGCTACTGCACGACAAGCCGCGCAAGCCGTTGCGGGTTTGGATATACAATCTCGAAGACGACGAGATCGAGATCCGGCGCCGCCTGGCCGCAGCGTTCCGTCACTTCGGCCTGCACCAAGACGTGCTCGACAACGTGCGAATCAATTCCGGCCGATCGCGCCGGTTCCAGATCGTAAAGACCGGACGGAACGGCGAGTTCATCGCACAACCGGATTATCGCCTCGTCATCGACGAACTGAAGCGGGAGGGCATCGATATATTCTTCGTCGACCCGTATTTGCGGTCGCACGGTGTTTCAGAGAATGAGAACGAAGCGCAAGACGAGGTCATGCGTCTTTATGCGCAGATCGCCGAAGAGGCCAATTGCGGTATCGTGCTCGTGCACCATACCAAGAAGGGTGGCGCATCGGGTGATATGGAAAGCCTGCGCGGCGGCTCAACACAAGGCGGCGGCGCCAGGGCGGCCTACACGCTGGCCCCTATGGCTGCTGACGAGGCTGTCAAGCTCGGTGTGCCCGAAGCGATGCGCCGGACTTACGTGCGGATCGATGACGCCAAGAATAACATGGCACCACCGTCCGCCAACGCCGAATGGCTGCACCTTGAAAGCGTTCGGCTGTGCAACGGTGACGCGGATTACCCGCTCGGCGACAACGTGCAGGTAGCGGCTAAATGGGCCCCGCCGGACGCGTGGGAAGGTTTCACGGGCTCAGACGAGACAGCAGCCCTGGCGCGCATAAGCGCTGGCATGGACGACGGGGAGCGCTACTCGGCACGCGCGCAGGATAAGGAGCGATGGGCCGGCGCGGTACTCGTGGATATGGGGCGCTCTGACGCGCAGGCCAAGGAAATGATAGCTGCATGGCTGCGCCGCGGGCTTCTAGAGCACAAAGATTATATATCAGAAAAGCAGCGAAAAACCCGTAAAGGCCTGTTCTGCGCTCAGCCCGCAGAGGGTGGAGTTTTCGCGTGACGGCTTGTCGGAATGGCATACGTTTTGGCCTTGCGCCAGTATGTCTGCGCCACTCAAAAGCCAGTGGCGCAGTGGCGCAAAGTATGTCTGCGCCACTGCTGAAATCGCCTATAGTTATAATTCACTGGCGCAAGCACGCCAGTCTCATGCGCCACTGCGTTTGCAT
>JAOAPR010000302.1 GCA_025463005.1 Bryobacterales bacterium
CCCGGCGGGCAACTCCTCGACGATGACAAGCTTCGGGCACAAAACGAGGCCGTCGAGCGACTGCACATTGAAAAAGAACGCATGGAATTAATGAGGCGGCAACAGGAAATTGACATGCGCCAACAGGAAATTAACGCGGAGCAACAGTGATCTCGATCAGGCAGTTACGCACATAACTAAACGTTCCGACCCAGAACTTAAAAAGCTTAAGGCTAAAAGGATTGGCAAAGTCGATATCAAGGTATTGCCTCGACTTATTGCCTTTGTTGAAAAAACGCCCGTGTTGCCGCAGGAAGATAAGGACGCAATCATCGATGGGTTGGCGGACTGGGCTTAGTCGGCAATGTGTCGCTCCCAATAGCCGGTAAAATCCACCGACTTGCCGCGCTTCATCGCCAGTGAGGCAACGCGGCGTTTTCTTATCGCGCGCCAGCTAACGGCAATGTTGTCTGCGTTCACGCGGCTCGATGCTGAGCAAGCAGGCTTCTTGCCCGTCGCACGACGAGCGCCACAGCCGTTCCGGTCAGGCCGAGTCCGAGCATCAGCATCGCCACACTGACGGCCGAGCCGCCGTCCTTGAGTGCTGTCCGAGAAAGGTCGCCGCAGTTCAAGCGAGCCCAGAGTCTGCTGGCGGCGGACGCCGGCCGCAGCGACGAGGAAATCGCCCGCACCGTGGCGGTGGGCGGCTCTACCGTGTACCGGACCAAGCGGCGCTTCGTGGAAGGCAATCTGGAACGGGCGCTGAGCGAGGAACAGCGTCCCGTCTGCATCGACATCCACCGGCCCTGGCGCAACGTCAAGGTCACCGAGCGGCGCGCCGCCGAAGATTACGCCCTATGCATGCGCGAACTCGTCGATGTCCACTATCCCGATGCCGAGTGCATCCGCGTCGTGCAGGATAACCTGTCGATCCACTCGGCCGGCGCCCTCTACCAGGCCTTCGAGCCCGCCGAAGCCCGCCGCATCTTGCGGCGCCTGGAAAGAGCGCGTCAGACCGGTAGTTGGCGGTCACGAGGGGGAGCTTTGGCAACTTGTCGCACTGTTCGAATCTGAAGACGTCCGCAAGGTTAGGAGGTAACTGTGCGGCCACCCGCGGATTCAAAACAGGCCACTGTTCAATATTGACCAGACGCCCGCGGGTGGGCCATGGCAGACGGAGCACCTCCTGAGTATTCTGAACAAGGTGTCGACGTCTCTCGCCACGAACCTCGCGACGGAGGCTAGAGTCCAATTGCAATTAAGGGTACGAAACCTTCGGCGTCGATACCGATACGCCATATATTTGCGTGCACCCGCGAAGGTTTGGGCAGGACACAGCTCTTTCGAAACCCTTGAAGAACGAATCATCTGGAGAATATGTTTAGTGGGGCGATCGAGAGGCCTTCGCGACGCCATCGAGCGAATTGCGGCCGACCTTTTGGATAATTCCCGCCGAGTGAAAGGCGCCCCGATCCGAATCTATACCAAGCACGTGCAGCCGCGCTGAGAAAACGCGGCCACAAAGTCGCCCTATCGACGCCAAGATCGCAAACTCATGGTGTGCCAATTCGACGCAAGCCAGGGGGACGCTGAATGCGCCGCGAAGATGGGCCGACGGCCACGGGGTACACATTTCACTTTCAAATATCGGACGGCAACAGCCGGAAGGCGTGCAGCGCCAAGGTGCAAGTGCGCAACGCTGATGATGCCTCGATAATCTTTCGGCTGGACTGGCCAGCCATCGAGGCGATGGCTCGCGCAAATCTCGCGGTGGGAGCGGACGTGAGGCCTTCGACCCTCATTGTTCCGGGTCTCGTCGAATAAAACGCGCACTCCCGTCAAGCAGCTTGAGATTGTTCACGACTGTCGGATTGTTAGGCTCACGCTCATAGGCCCTGAGAAATTTCTTTCGGGCGGCAGTGAGATCGCCCCGCAGCATGTACGAATAGCCCTGGTTGTTGAGGATATCGACAGTCTCCCCTACCAGTTTGATGGCTTGCGAATATGCCCGATCGGCGAGGTCGAAGCGGTTGATGCGGTCGTAGCAAGCCGCAAGGCCCACCCACGCGGTTGCATCTCGCGGAGCCTTTTCTACCGCATCTCGAAAGTAGCGCTCGGCTAATCCATAGTGGCCTGCATTAAAATGCTGGATCGCAAGCCGCAGCGGCTCATCGGAGGGATAGTATTTGACGTCCGCCGGCTCCTCGATGGTCGACGGGGTGTTAGCCGCGATCGGATCGGGCGCAGATGGCCAAAGGCCGTCACTGACGCAGCCGGAAACACCGATCGCCAGCAGACCAAGCCCAAGCACCCGGAATATTCGCACGTAGCCCCCAAACAACACCTAATCGCCCGAACGATGAGCCCTCTCTTCTACCATAAGGACCAGCAAGAGCTAATTGTACCACGGCTATAGACTTTTCCACCGGATCTCCCCCTAGCCATCGCGCACTGGCGCCCCCTCTCACCGCAGGACCGACTGCAGCTTAATCGCCACCGGCAGCATGATGACCATTAGCACAACCGGGAAGATAAACACACCGAGTGGCAACACCATTTTAACGGAGAGCTTGTTTGCGGCCTCCTCGGCGCGCAACAATCGTTTCTCACGCATCTCATCGCCGAACACGCTCAATGTGTCACTCACATCACTGCCGAACTCAATTGACTGTCGCAGTATGGTTGTCAGTGACGCCGCTTCATCCAGGCCGAGCCGATCGGCGAGCGACTCCAAGGCCGGGATTATGCTACGCCCGGCACGTATCTCCGCGCCCATCATCTCGATATTCATCGCCAGCTCGCGGCTTTGCTTGAGCATTTGATTGCCGATGCGGGCGAAAGCCACCTCCAGGCCCAGGCCAGCCTCGACGCAGACCAGCAAAAGATCAAGTAGATCCGGAAATATGAGACGATAACGCTGTGACAGGATTCGTCGGCGGCGTGCGAGGTAGGCGTCGGGACCGACGAAAGCAACCAGTGTGGAGATCGCGACAAGCGCAACCTTGAGCAGGGGTGGCGCGCCGACCGACAGAACTTGCAGTATCGCGCACACCGCCACGGGCACGAGAACGGCGACCAAAAAACGCACAAAGATATAATGATTGACCGCGTAGACGCCAAAGTGTCCAGCCTTCAGCAGCTCGCGTCGAAGATTTTCGCGACGATCGGCGCCGAGGTGGAATCGTCGCTCATCGAAACGGTGGGCGATGTAGCCGCGCATCCCCCGTAGCGGCTCGGCCCCTCGCAACTCTGTCGATGCTGCGTGCAATCTCCGCTGCGCCTGCGCTTGCGTTGCGTAATACTGGACAAGCAAGAAGGTCAACGCACCAACCGCGCCAAATACCAAGATCGAGATAAGTACGGTGTCTGGCATGGCTGAGCTAGAATCTAAAATTGACCATTCGATACATGATGATATTGCCGGCGACCAACGACACGATGCCGTAGATCATGGCAGGCACGACGAATGGATGATGGCGCACCTCAGAAAAATAGCTGGGAGCGATCAGCGTGATACCGCCCAGCAGAATAAACGGCATTAAGGACAGCACCAGTGCCGAGATGCGCCCGTCAGCGCTGAGCGCCCGGATCTTTAGCTGCAACTTCGCGCGATTGCGCAAAAGCCTCGAAAGGCGAGATAAGATCTCCGCGAGATTGCCTCCCGTTTGGGTCTGCACATTGATCGCCACGACGAGGAACACGAGGTCATCCAGCCCGACCCGGCGATACAGGCCCTCAACTGCGGTACGGATGTCCTGTCCGAAGGAAATCTCCTCAGCCGTCATTCCGAACTCGGGCCCAACCGGGGCCGGCATCTCCCGCGCCACCAAAGCGAGTGCGGCCGGCAATGGATATCCCACTCGCACCGCCCGGACGATCACATCGATGCTGTCGGGTAACAGCTCCGCGAACCGGGCAATTCGACGCTGTCGAACCGTACTGACGAACGCAAAAGCGACGAACAGAGTAGAGCCGATTGCTAAAAGCAGCGACACCGCACCTCGACCGAAAATAGAACCCCACGCGAAAAATAAGATCGCAATGAGCGCGATAGCGGAAAACGCCAGCAAATTGCGATTGAGCCGCAAGCCAGTTTGCGTGACAGCGTCGTCAATGCTGCGCAAGATGGGATTGTCGAACTCAGTGGTGAGTCGGCGCTGGTTGCGCAGCGCGTTGACCAGCTCTCCGCGGCCCGCCTGGTCGGCACTCTGCTCCAATCTGCGATTCGTCGAACTGGTCGCCTGACGCCAGCGGGCAATCGGTCCGTAAATCGCTTGAACCCCAAGCAGCGTCACGGTGAACACTAGCGCAATGATAACCCACAGCTCATTCAAAACTGCGGCCCCTCTCCCATTCTTTCAGGGGCTTAAACAAGCGCCCCGAGCATATAGTCGGCAGACAATTTGGTGTCGACGTTACCGCCTTACGGCCGACAAATGCCACGTTCCGCTACAGTGGGCGCGCCGGATCGAAATGGCCCGGCGGGAGGTCGATCCCGTAGGCCTTCAGCTCGTCGAGAAAGTTCGGACGGACGCCGGTGGCGTGGAAATTACCCGTAATATTGCCGCTGTCGTCCGTATGCTCCTTCACGAACCGATAGATCTCCTGCATTTGGATGGATTCGCCCTCCATGCCCGTAATTTCGGTCACGCTCGTCACGCGGCGCTTGCCGTCTGGCAGCCGCTGTAAGTGGACCGCAAGCGTTATCGCGGAGGCGATCTGGCCGCGGATGCTGGCGACGTTCATGGCCATTCCTGCCATGGCCACCATTTGCTCCAGCCGCTTGAGGGCCTCGCGAGGCGAGTTTGCGTGCACGGTGCTCATCGAGCCTTCGTGGCCTGTATTCATCGCTTGCAGCATATCGAATGCCTCTTCGCCGCGGCACTCGCCAATAATGATGCGGTCCGGTCGCATGCGCAGCGCATTCTTCACCAGCTCCCGCTGGCGGATCTCTCCCTTGCCCTCAGCGTTGGTCGGGCGCGTCTCCAGTCGGGCCACGTGCGGCTGCTGCAATTGAAGTTCGGCCGCATCCTCGATAGTGATCAGGCGCTCATGCGACGGAATGTGACACGACAGCGCGTTGAGCAGGGTCGTTTTCCCACTGCCGGTACCACCGCTGATGAGTATTGAAATGCGGCCGCTAACGGCAGCTTTCAAGAGATCCACCATCGGCTTTCGGATCGTCCCGACCTCAACCAGGCGCTCCATGTCAAACGGTCGCTCGGAGAACTTGCGGATGGACACCAGCGGACCATCGATGGCAATTGGACGGATGGCGATGTTGACGCGCGTGCCGTCAGGCAGGCGGGCGTCGACCATGGGGGAAGATTCGTCCACGCGGCGCCCGACGCCCGCGACGATCTTGCCGATGATGCGCAGCAGATGCGCCTCGTCCTTGAAATGGACCTTGGTCTCGCAGAGCTTGCCAAATCTTTCTACAAAACAGAGCTTATGCGTGTTGATGAGTATGTCGGTGACGGTCGGATCCTTGAGCAACGGTTCGATCGGGCCGTAGCCGGTCATCTCGTCGATGATCTCTTCCGCAAAGATATCAAGCTCCTTCCGATTGAGGGATATCTTCTCGGCACGCACATAATTGGCGACATAGGCGTGAACCTGCTTGACCAGCTCAGCGCGCGGAAGCTTTTCCAGAACCGTGAGATTGAATTCATCTATGATGCGTGCGTGCAGCTTGAGCTTTTCGTCGATCAGCGCGGGCCGCTGATCGATGAGGTCTCGGTAGAACGTCTCGGGATCTGCGCTCCCTGCCTCGACGGCGTGACCATTGGGCTTTGGCGTCGGACGCCGGTCCAGCAGGCGTGGCGGAACACTGGGCAGAAAACTCATTACACACCTCCCATCCGCCATAAAAGCTTAGACTGCCCCGGCGCCGGATGCGGGCACGGCGTGTGCCGAAGCCCGCATCCGAATCGAGAGGCAGCCGAGTTCAACGGAACACGGCAGAAGGACCCGACATGTCGCCTGGATTACGCCCAGCGTCAGCGAGCCCTTCCACCGAGGAGGCGTTAACGGCGATCGTGATCGCAGCGCCCGTGCATGAAGCTCGTATCGTGGTCATCACTTGCTGCAATGATCACCGGCGCACCCGAAGCGACGCAATCATGGTCATGGTC
>JAOAPR010000147.1 GCA_025463005.1 Bryobacterales bacterium
GACCAGGAGCACATGGCGGAAGCGTTGCGCGATGCGCTGCTTGCTCAGGTTTCCGGGAAATCGCGATAGCTACTGCTTGATCACGATAAACCACGAAGCGACGATTGGACCCTGTGGACCGCGGCCACCTTTACCCTTTGGGGCGTCAGCGGCTGGCGCCGGAGCCGGACCGCGCTCGGGCTGGAAGAGGTACACGTTGTGGGTCACCGGATCGGCTGCGATGGTCTTCGCGCCAGCAAACGTATCGACCGTGGCAACCGTGGTGTACTTGTCGGGCGAATCCTGGTGAACGACGGTGACGTTGCCCTCGCCCCCATTCGGGATATAGATCAGCTTCTTCGACGGATCCCATCCCAGTGCGTCAACGCGCGTGCCGTTCTTAATGCTCGCCACGACTTTGCCAGTGTTTGGATCCACCACCACGGATGTATTGTTGCAACCTGAGAAAATACGGTCGGATGCCTTGTCATACGCGATGCCCGTCGGGCCTTGACACGGCGCCAGCGGCCATGAGGCCGTCGCTTTCCAGGTCTTGACGTCGATCACCTGGATGGTGTTCTTGCTTTCGTTGTTGACGAAGATGTGTCCTTTGCCATCGGCCGCTGCGCCTTCGGGCGCCGTGTCTTCGAGCTCGACGGTGGCGACAATGTCGCCGTTCTTGGGATCGATCGCGGTGAGGGTGCCGATGGGGCGGCTGTGATTCGTCAGGATGATCTTGTCATCAGGCTCATCGTACATAATGCCATCGAGACCGGGGCCGACCTTGATTTGCTTAATCACGGCCAGCGTCTTCAAGTCGAACACGGTGACCGTCTCGTCGCCGCCGTTCGTGGTAAAACCGTGACCAGCCTTGGTGGCCATCCCGGCGCCGTGCACTCCTGGCGTGTTCGGAATGTCGCCGAGTACTTTGCCGGTGGCTCCTTCGACCACCATCATGTGGCTGGCGCGCGAGACGAACACGCGCCCCGTAGCAGGTTCGACAGCGACATAGTCCGTGCCTCCGTCGCCCTTGATATCAAACTTTTCAACTTTGAACGTCTGCGCGCGCCCGAGGTTGGGCATCGCAAGGCTGCTTGCGAAGAGAACGGCAACTGCGGTCAGTAAATGTCTGGTCATACGGCCTCCATGGTTTTTGGGTTGGAAGTAGAAGTCACTTGAGATGCCATTTCGGCTTCTTGGCTGGGAGTAGTATACAGCAATCGCCCGAGCTGCGACCAAAGAACGGATTCTTCGCCGCAGCTTGGCCATGGACTTCGACTAGCTGACGTGGATAACCGTATTCCTACTTCTCACCTTTGCCGTTGACGCTGTCACCCCATGCAGCAGAGTCGCCCCAAGCGGCGGAACTGCCCCAAGCGGCGGAACTGCCCCAGGCGGCCGAACTTCCCCAGGCCGCAGAGCTTCCCCAAGCGGCGGAGGTACCGCTCAGGGGCTGAACCACCTGTGCGCCCCAGACGTTGGGAAGGCTCCACGTGCCGTTGTCCCACAAGGACCCGGACGGCTTCACCAGAATGGCCGTGGAGAGCAGGGTGTTGAAGTAGACGCTGGGCGAAACAGCACCGCCGGAGGGCCTGTCCCAATTGTTCAAAGCGGCGAGGATATCGATGTATCCGGCGCCGACGGTGAAAATGTCGTAGGTGCTCGGAAAGACTTGTCCCGTCGAGGAATCGACCGCGACGCTGGCCAGCGGAAAGGTCTTATAAGCCGTCTTCATCAGCCGCGCTTTGACCAGATCAGGAGTGAGGCTGGGATCCTTCTGCAGCAGCAGAGCAGCAGCTCCGGAGACCGTCGGTGTCGCCATGCTGGTACCGCTCAGTCGAAAGTACTGGTTGGAAGGCGCATTGAAGACGGTCGTATATTCGGAAGTGGCGACCACATTTGCCGGAAACTCCTGGACGAGCGTAGAGCCGGGAGCGAGCAGCGACGCGACCATGTTTCCCGGCGCGACCACATCGGGTTTCACCGTGAGATCGATATAAGTCGGGCCCTTTGAGCTGTAGCTGGCAATCAGGTCGTCGCTTCGGCCAGCGGTGTTCATAGCTTTCATCGCACCGACCGTAATCGCGCGCGGGCTGTTTCCCGGCGATAGGACGGTGGCATATCCGTTGCGTCCCAGGTTTCCGGCCGCAACCACAACGACGATCCCTTGCTTCGACGCTGCCTCTACGGCCTTGCACAGGGGATCCTTGGTGCAGCTTTCGAGGATCGGACGACCTAAAGATAGATTGATTACCCGAATATTGTATTGGCTCTTTAACTTGACGGCTTGATCGATCGCCGCAATCACAATACTGTCGTTGCTCATGCCATGCGCATCTAAGACGCGCAAATCTAGGAGATTGGCGTTGGGAGCAATGCCGCGAAATTTACGAAAAGAACCGGCGGAGCCGCCATTCCCAGCCGCGATACCGGCAACGTGTGTGCCATGTCCGTAATCGTCAACCTGAACGCCGCCTCCAATGAAGCTCTTGCGGTACACGATTCGAGACTTCACATCAGGATGGGGATAAATGCCGCTGTCGATGATGGCGATACCGATACCAGTACCATCCAACCCGGAGTTCCATGCGTACGGCGCGTTGATCGCGCCGGCGCTGTAATCCAATGTCGAGTTCAACGACCGGTCCAGTGAAATATAGCTGACGTTGGACTGGTTCGAGAGAGTGATCACGTCTCCCGCCTGTAATGTCCCGGCAACCGCATTGATCACCGTGAAAACCACCTTGACAACGCCCCCGACCAAATTTACAGCGGTGCAAATGAGGCCGAGTAGTCCGCTGGTACAAGTCTGCGGCGGGCTGTTGTACTGGACAATTACGTTAACGGTATTGGAAGGATTCGCCAACAGAGGCATCAGATCGGGCGATATCTTTGAGTCGTCCGCAAAGGCCGATCCAACACTGAGCAGTACGATCAGTACAATTGCGAGACGAGCGAGTTTCCGGCCAGCTAGGCCGATACTAATGTTCATGATGCTGGCTTGAAAGCAAGCTCAGTGCCATGACGCGCGGCCCATCATCACCGTTATAAACGCGGTACTTACGTTCACACGGAGAAGCGGTACCCGACACCTTAGGCGTCAACTTGTCCATAGGGACGACTTTGTGTCGCCTTTGCAAGAAGGCGGGGGCTCAAGTCTGGTCTGACCCGAACCGATCAATATGATAAGGCGATCCGCACGAGTATTAAGCAATGAAATCGCTAAGAGCAAACGCCTACATCGGCCTGATGATAGCCGCAGGCGCGGGCATTTTAGCCCACGGCCTTTGGCAGTGGTCCACCCCGGACTGGACGCGGTACGTGTTCTATCTCGCGATCGCTCTGGTTGCCTCCGGCATGAAGGTCACCCTTCCGGCCGTGATGGGTACGATGTCGATGAATTTCCTGTTCGTCCTGATCGGGATTTCCGAACTGGGCCGATCCGAGACGCTGGCCATGGGATGTCTCGGCATGCTCGTCCAGTGTCTCGTTTTTACGAAGACCAGGCCTCGTCCTGTGCAAGTACTGTTTAGCGCGGCCAGCATGGCCTGTTCGACCGCCGCCGCCTGGAGCGTCTATCATTCGTCGCTACTCTCCTCGGGATCGTTGGAGCAGCCCACCAGGCTGATGCTCGCGTCGGGGACGTTCTTCGTCACGAATACGCTATCGGTTGCGCTGGTAATCGCCTGGACCGAGAGAAAGCGCGTCTGGGCAGTATGGCGCGATTCTTACTTCTGGACGTTCCCCAACTACATGGTCGGCGCCGCGGTAGCTTGGATCCTGAGCGCGGCCAGCAAATCATTTGGCTGGCAATCTTCTCTCTTGTTGTTGCCGGTTCTTTACGTCGTCTATCGGTCTCATACGCTGTACACCAGCCGGTTAGAGGAAGAAAAGAAGCGATCCGAGCAACAGCGCGCCCATGCCGAGGAGGTGAGCGCTCTGCATCGCCGGACCATCGAGGTGCTGGCGCTGGCAATCGAGGCTAAAGACCAGACCACGCACGATCACCTGCAGCGCGTGGAAGTCTACGCTATTGAAGTCGGCAAAGAACTGGGCCTGACCCACGACGAGCTCGAAGCCCTTCGTGCATCCGCCTTATTGCACGACATCGGGAAACTCGCCGTTCCGGAATACATCATCGCCAAGCCGGGCAAGCTGACACCGGAAGAGTTCGAAAAGATGAAGATCCACCCGGTGGTCGGTGCGGAGATCGTCGAGCAAGTCCAGTTTCCGTATCCGGTCGCACCGATCGTCAGAGCCCACCACGAGAAATGGGACGGAAGCGGGTACCCGGATGGCTTGTCGGGCGAGCAGATTCCAGTGGGAGCGCGGATCCTTTCGGCCGTGGACTGCCTCGATGCGCTCGCGTCGGACCGTCAATATCGTCGTGCTCTGCCGCTGGATGAAGCGATCAAGGTGGTCCGGTCGGAAGCCGGCAAGAGCTTCGATCCAAGGGTCGTCGAGGTGCTGGCCCGTCGATACCTGGAGCTGGAGCGGATGGCAAAGGGCAGCGGACAGTTGGAGAAACTGAAGCTCTCCACTGACTTGAAGGTCGAACGCGGCAGCTCTCCCGCGGCGGGATTTGAAGTATCCACGAATTCGGCGGACAGCAGCAGAGATTTGATGAGTTTTCATCATTCGATTGCCGAGAGCGAACGCCAGGCACGACTACTGAAAGAAGCGGTCGAGGCGCTAGATCGCTGCGACGAACGTGTTGCCGCCTTCGCCGCGCTGCGCGAGAAGTTGCCAAGTCTGGTCCCCTACGCCGCGATGGTGATCTACAGCGTCCACCGTGAGAATCTGATTCCCGAGTACGTGGACGGCGAAAATTACAGCCTGTTCGCATCGCTCGAAATCCCGCTCGGCATGGGGCTCTCGGGGTGGGTCGCGGAGAATGCAAGATCGATCGTCAATGGGAATCCATCGGTGGAACCGGGTTACCTGAGCGACGAAACGAAGTTCAGCACACTGCGCTCGGCGCTGGCAGTTCCGCTGGAAGCGAATGGAGCAGTGTTGGGCGTCCTGTCACTCTACAGGCAAGAGCACGATGCGTTCTCAGCCGAACATCTCGGTGTACTGCTTGGCGTAGGCGCAAAGCTGGCCACGGTTCTCGCAACCACCGCGCGAGCCCTGGAAAAAGCCGGCGGAAGCAGGTAACACATGTGGATGCGAGCGATATCGCGGCAGATCTGCGGACTGATCCTAACCGCTTTGTTGGGCGGATTGGCGGCGGCGACACTGGTGCGTCTGGCGCCGGGATTCGATGTCGATGAGCGCGAACTGGATCCGCGCCTGTCCGAGGCTTCCCTTCAGTCGGTACGAACAGAACGGGCAAAAGAGCGAAATCTGACCTCGTTCTATTGGAATTATCTTCGCCGATTGGCTCACGGCGATCTTGGAATATCGCATTCACTGCGCCGCCCGGTGGCTGAATTGCTGCTCGAGCGCGGACCCGTAACTCTTCGGCTGGCTGGGTGGGGATTGGCCGGAGGATGGGCCTTAGGCCTCAGCCTGGCGATGGCGGCAACGACGTGGAAACAAGGATTTGTGGATTTCTTTTCAGTGTCATTCGCGAGCGTGTTCCTCTGTCTTCCCGCCGCTGTGATCGGGCTGCTGGCCCTGTTTAGCGGCGTGGCGCCCGCATGGGCCATCGCGCTGATTGTGTTCCCGAAAGTTTTTAATTACGCGCGAGGTCTTCTTGGCAAGGCATACCAGGCGCCGCATGTACTGCTCGCTCGGGCCAAGGGTTTAAGGGGTGCATCCATCCTGCTGCGGCACGTTTTGCCCGGCACTGTGCCGGAGCTGCTGGCCTTGGCTGGTGTCTCCGTCAGTATGGCTCTTAGCGCTGCGATTCCTCTCGAGGCCGTGTGCGATGTACCAGGTATCGGTCAGCTAGCTTGGCAGGCTGCGCTCGGACGCGACTTGCCCGTATTAGTCAGCCTCACGCTTTTCCTCACGCTGGCCACGCGCATCGCAAATACCACCGCGGACCTGGCGATTTCCGCCGTCCGCATCGAGGAATCATGAGCGTGCGTCAAAAGATCGCAATCCTGGTGCTCAGCGTTATCTTCGCAGCAGCACTGGGTGCAGGCGTGCTCGCGCCCAAAGCTTACGAAGCCCAGTTCCGAGATTCTCCGAGCGCCCAACCTTCGCGCCAGTTCCCGTTGGGAACGGATGAGCTCGGCCGCGACCGGTTGTCTCGCTTGCTTTACGGAAGCAGGGTTTCGTTGCTGCTGGCTCCCGCCGCGGCTCTGTTGGCGACTGCTTTGGCAGCGGCTGCGGGTGCTTCGGCTGCACTGTTGGGAGGGTGGGGCGAGCGTGCGTTTGTCACAGCCACCGATCTTTCACTCTCGCTTCCGTGGCTGTTCGCCTTGATGACGGTGCGCGCCATGCTTCCCTTGGACGTCGCTCCCGGACTTTCGATAACCATCACGTTCCTGTTGCTCGGACTGCTGGGATGGGCTGCGCCTGCTCGCGTCGTGCGCGCCGCTGTCGCATCGATGCGCCGCTCCGAGTTTATGTTGCAGGCCCGAGCATCCGGCTGCAGCGGTTTCCGGCTACTGCTGGTTCATCTGGTGCCGAATCTGAAGCCGGTCCTGTTCACCCAATTCCTGGTCGCGATTCCGGTGTTCATTCTAAGCGAAGCTAATCTCGGACTTCTGGGACTGGGCGTCGCCGAGCCGATGCCGTCATGGGGAAACCTGCTGCGCGATCTGGAGAATTTATCGGAGTTGAGGGTCAATCTATGGCTGCTTGCTCCTGTTGTACTGCTCGCCATCGTGGTCACGTGTTTTCAATTGCTGGTTCCAAGCGAGGATTCTGCCGCATGAAACGTATGAACTTTGTTGTACTGCTAGTCTCACTAGCGCTTTCGGCCCAGGCAGCTCAGGATCTTCGCTTCGCCTTGCAGGCCGAACCAAAAACGTTCGATCCGCTGCTGGTAGAGGATGAGTCCTCGGAAGCGATCCGCTATCTGACTGGTGGAACGCTGATGCGGGTGAACCGCCTCACTCAGGAACTGGAACCGGCGTTGGCGGTGTCCTGGAAGGTGACTGAGGGCGGGCGCACCATCGCGCTGCAGCTTCGAGAAGGCGTTACTTTCTCCGACGGCACGCCGTTCTCATCCGAAGACGTAGCTTACACATTTCGGCGCTTGATGGATCCGGCGCTGCACTCGGCTACGGGAGATTCGTTCCGGTCCGGCGACGGAAGCCTCGAAGTGAAGACCGACGGGACTCGGCGGATCACGCTGCGATTCCCTGCCCCTGTCGCGGGCCTGGATCGACTTTTCGACCAGGTCGCGATCATGTCTGCTCGCTCGCCAAAGAAAGAATTAGCGGTGCTCGGTCCGTTTCGTGTCAAGGAGTACAAATCTGGTTCCTACGTTCTTCTGGAGCGAAATCCGAACTACTGGAAGCGGGATTCCAAGGGTCACAGTTTGCCCTATCTGGATTCGATCAGGCTCGATATCGAACAGAATCGTGAGGTCGAGCTGCTTCGATTTGAGCGTGGCGAGATTCAGTTGATTAACACGCTTGCAGCGGAGCATTTCGACCGGCTCGCCGCACAATCGCCGCAGTC
>JAOAPR010000167.1 GCA_025463005.1 Bryobacterales bacterium
TCGCGCAGGAGCGGAGCACTGTAAGCAGTATTGCCGGCTTCGACCGGAACGTTCGCAATGGCGCGAAGCTGGTCGTAAGTGAGAACCGCATCGGTCGGGACGAGTCCCAGGCCGGGAACAATCACCACTGCGGGAGGAATTCCTTTAGGCGCATCGCCAAAAGCATCGGCGTAGGCAATCTTGCCCCGGAAATACAGGCCGCTGATAAACGCATAAATCTCAGCGATGGTGGCCGTGCCTCTGCGAAGCCGCACTGCCAAGTCAAACTCTGCCTGTTCCCGCATCAGCATCATCGACCGTGGTCCGCCGATCCGTGCCGGGGAGAGCAGGAACACCCGGGCCAACCGCATGCGGCTTACGCGGACTTGCGGAGCAGCGCCAAGGGCGATTTCGTTCGGACTTCCACTTGATCCATGCGGCATTGCTGGGGAGATTTGTCGGGACGCCACCGCACTAGCTTAGTTCCATGGCGGAATCGTCCCGACGTGAAGTGATCGTAGCGCACTTCCACAACCAGCTCGGGACGCAGTGGCTGCCACTCAGTCGATCGCTCCGAACTCCATCGGCTCGGTCCGCCCGGGGCGCGTCCGGTGAAGCCGGGAGGTTGGATGAGCGCTTCGAGCTTCCGGGTAAGTGCCGGACGGCTGGCGGCGTCAATGGATGACGTGAATCCTACATGGTGCAGGACGCCTTCGTTATCGTACAAACCGAGCAAAAGGGAGCCGACGACCTTGGTTTTGGCCCCGTAGCGGAAGCCTCCCACCACGCAGTCCACTGTGCGCAGATTCTTGATTTTCTGCATGGCCCGCTCACCGGGCGAATACGGCGCATCGAGCGGCTTGGCGATCAGTCCATCCAATTGCCCGCGCATGGTCTTCAGCCATTCACGGGCGACCTTGATGTCGTCGGTCGCCGGCGAAAGGAGAAACGTGGAATTCCCGCGCAGATTCTGCGTCGCGAACGCTTCCAGTTTGCCCCTGCGTTGCTCCAGAGTTTGGCCGACCAGCGACTCTCCCTTGGCATCCACCAGCAGATCGAACAGAACGAACTGGGCCGGCGTTTCCTTGGATAGCTTGGCGACTCTGCTCGCGGCTGGGTGGATCCGCTGCAGCAGGTCGTCGAAAGACAGCTTCTCGCCCACCAGGACAATGATTTCTCCGTCCAGGACGAACTTGTCCGCTTTCAGCTTGCCGAGAGCGGTCGCCAATTCCGGAAAGTAACGGGTGAGCGACTGGCCGGCCTTCGATTGCAGTTCGACCGAGTCTCCATCGCGAAAGGCGACGCAGCGGAAGCCATCCCACTTCGGTTCGTACTGCCAGTTGGGCCCGGTCGGGATCTCGGCCACGCTCTTCGCTTCCATGGGAAGGAAGGGAGGCTTGATCGGAAGCGCCATCCCACGTTTGGTCGAGCTCATTGAAGCGCACTCAGGTTGAATCGATTTTTCTGGAGGAGCAACGGACGGAACAGGTCGCCGGTCTGTTCGAGCCGCTGCTTCATATTGTCCATCCGAAAATCCTCAATGGCGATTCCCCGTTCGATCTCTTCCCAGGTGACCGGAGCGGATACAGGCGCGTGGGGCTTGGGCCGCACCGAGTACACAGACGCGAGTGTACGGCCCCAGGCGTTTTGGTTGTAATCCACCAGGACCCGGTTGGCGGGGCGCTTGGCCACCCGGTACTCCGAAGTCAGGACCTTGGGATGCTTCTGCGCGATGCTGATCGAGAACGCCTTCGCGAAGGTCCACACCTCTTTCTGCACCGGCCCCCGAACGATCGGCACATAAATATGGATTCCGCGCGAGCCCGTCGTCTTGGGGTAACTCTTAATCTTGAGCGCGTCGAGCGCCTCACGTATGAGAAGCGCGGCTTCGAGCACTAGAGGGAACTCCGCGCCGGGTGTGGGATCCAGGTCGAAATGAAGGTAATCCGGACGATCCACGTCGTCGCAACACGCGTACCAAGGATTGAGATCGATGCACCCAAGGTTCACGACCCACAATAGACCGGCCAAGTCATTGATCACGGGAAAATCGACGACGTTGGCGGAAGGATGCAGAATCTCGCACACCGGCACCCATTCGGGTCGCGATGAAGGAGCTCGTTTTTGGAAGAAGAACTCACCATAAGCGCCGTCCGGATAGCGCTTCATGACCATGGCCCGCGACCGGATGTGAGGCAACAGATAACCGGAAACGTCGGCGTAATATTGGAGCAAGTCACGTTTGGTGATCTGGTCTTCCGGCCAGAACACTTTGGCGAGATTGGTCAGCGTGACCGTTTTCCCATCGACGGTTAGGGTCGCGTCCTTGCTGTCGGAAGGGATCTCGAGATTCGATTGCCCCCGCCGTGCGGAAACGGCCGGTCGTGAGAGTCGGCCGCTCCGCAACGTACTCCGATGGGTGGCGGATGCTGAGGTACGCGTGGACATCAACTCTATATGGTTGATTCCTCAGTCAAGCAACGCGTTTCAACTCCCCACTACAGCGTCTAATGAGACGCCCGGCGAGCGGTCTGTCCGGCATTCGACCGGGCGGGCTTGCGCGACTTCGTTGTCTCTTCCTCTTCCGAGTCCGTTTCCGATTCTTCCATATCGGCCACTTCGTACAGCGACATCGCAATCTCGCTTAGCTTTGAATCGGCGGCCTTCTCCTCATCTTCGGTCTCTTGCAGCAGCTTGGCGGCGTCGTCATTTCCCAGCCGTTCGGCGATGGTCCGTGCGGTGCCGTAGGCGGCAATCTCATAATGCTCCACTTTCTGGGCCCCGGCAATAATTTCCAAGTCCCGGAGCACGCCCTCATCTTCTTCGAGCGCCTCGCTGCCTTCTTCGATCAACCCTCGCATGCCCTTGCAAGGCTTGCCTTTGGCCGGTATGCCAAGCATCTCGAAAATATTCTCAAGGCGCCCCACCTGGTTCTGCGTTTGTTCCAGGTGCTCCCGAATGGCGTCTGCCAGTTCTTCCGAGTCCGCGGCCTTGGCCATCTTCGGAAGAGCCTTCACCAACTGTTTTTCTGCATCGTAGATATCGCGGACATTGTCCACTAAAAGTTCTTGCAAACTCTGCTGATCCATAAACACCTCTAGACAGATAGACCATCGCGATGCGAGATGTGTTTCCGGATACGTGGCAAGGAAGTTCTGTTTTTTTCTTTGCGGAGGATTCTGCATGCAGTGCTACCGGCGGCCGCGCTGCCACTCGACACGCTGGACCAGTGTATTGAGCCTGACGACGGCTGGATGGTTGGGAATCGCGTGGAGCAAAGAAATGATGAGCCATTCGTATCCATTGACAATTGAGAAGATATGATCGCCGCCGGTCTCTTCGGCAGCTGCATCCTCTTTCAACGAGGCCGTACTCGCGCGATAGCAAACGTTCCGCGTACTCTCCCACCTGCTCCGCTCCTAACTCTCGTCGGTTGTCGAGGTGCAGCGCTCGCGGGGTGCGCTCATATACCGTAAGCCCGGCCTGCTCGATTGCGTCCCAGATCTCCGGAGGCCGGCCATGCACGAACTCGGCTCCTAGCTCGATCGGAACAGACCCTATTGGATCGTGGGGATTGTCAGAATCCGTCCGCCCACGCGCCTACCTGCTTCGAGACAATCAACAGTCTGCCCGGTGCGAATCAAAGAGGAAGCCGCAGTTAAGGCCGCTGCACCAGCCCCGATGACGGCGACGTCGCAATCCATAGCCCCGGATCAGAAACGCCCGCCGATTCGGGCGCCCGCATTAGTATCATTAGGCTTCTGCTCGTGATTTGCAATCTCCACGCGCTCTCTCTTGATGTCGAGCCTGAGGCGCGGGAACAGGCTCATATAGAGATTCGCGATCCAAACCAGTGACAACAAAGAGATCAGATAGCCTAGCCAGCCTGGATACAGAAGGCGAAAACGCGTCACCGCCACAATAACGCCCGCCACATACAAACTGAAGCAAAACTCGCATGTAAAGAGGTAGAAGAATTTGCGCTGTGCCACCGTCCGGCACACTTCACTTCGCTGCGTGCACCACTCCCTAAGCTCGCGGAAAAACTCCTCATGGGTTACCGTCCACGCGACGGTCGCAATTGGAATCGCAAGCACGAGGAGTTCGAATAACTGCGCACCGCCGCTCGGCACGGGCGGGTTCAGAATGGTGTCCTGCCGCCGGTGGCTGCGAATACCTCGCCGGTGACATAACTCGAGTCATCGGAGGCCAGGAAGGCGTATAGCGGGGCGATCTCGGCCGGCTGGGCGGGACGCTCGAACAGGCTGTTCTGACCAAACTTCTTGACGTGGTCCGGCTTCAGCGTGGAAGGGACGAGAGGGGTCCACACCGGACCTGGAGCGACCGCGTTTACTCGAACGCCCTGCTTGATGGCGGCTTTCGAAAGAGCCTTGGTAAGACCCACAATGGCGGCCTTCGTCGGAGCATAAGCGAGCAGGCCAGGACTTGGATCGTACGCCTGAATGGAGGACGTGTTGATAATCACGCCGCCGGCCCGCATCTTGGGGAGTGCCGCTTTCGACAACCAGAATGTGGCAAACACATTAGTTCGGAAGGTACGCTCGAACTCTTCGGTAGTGAACTCCTGAATGCCTTCGTGCTCCATCTGAAACGCGGCATTGTTCACCAGAACGTCGAGCCGGCCGAACTCACCGTAGGTGCGCTCGATGATCTGCAGGCAATGCTGCTCGTTCTGAATGTCGCCCGCGATCCTCACGGCTCGGCGCCCGGCATCCTTCACCCATTTTTCGGTTTCTTTCGCGTCTTCGTTCTCATTGAGATAGGAGATGACGATATCGGCACCTTCGCGTGCGAACGCAATCGCCACAGCTCTGCCAATGCCGCTGTCGGCCCCCGTGATCACGGCAACTCTATCTTTCAGCCGCCCATATCCCTTATAAGAATGTTCGCCGTGATCGGGCTTGGGCGTCATCTCCTGCTCGGTTCCCGGAGGCGCAATTGGTTTCTGTTGAGAAACGTCCTTCGCCCCTTTGTTCCGAGGGTCCGCAGTAGTGGTTGTATTTGAGTAGTCCCGAGCCATAAATAGATTCCGATCGTTCTATTGAGTTAGAAACAGTCTGCTAGCCCTTGTTTCACAGCATCTTCGCCCGAGTGTAACGGGTTGAGAACCGACGGAATCTTCACATGTTAGGCGGGTGATTCATGAAGATCGCTCAGGTGGCCCCTCTTATCGAAAGTGTGCCGCCCGCGCTCTATGGCGGAACCGAAAGGGTCGTCTCTTATCTCACGGAAGAATTGGTCAAGCAAGGTCATGAAGTCACCTTGTTTGCGAGCGGCGATTCGGTAACATCCGCGGAACTGGCCGCATGCAGCCCAAAAGCGCTGAGGCTATCCCCCGAATGCGGCGAACCGCTGGGGTGGCACCTTATCCAAATGGAAACGGTGATCCAGCGCGCCAGTAAGTTCGACGTAATCCATTTTCACAACGATTACCTGCACTTCCCGATGTCGAAGCGGATGCGCACTCCGCATATCACCACGCTCCATGGACGCCTGGATCTGCCGGAACTTCCGTTCGTGCACAAAATGTTCCCTGGCGTGCCGCTAATCTCGATCTCGAACGCCCACCGACTTCCTCTGCCCGATGTGAATTGGCGCGCAACCATTTACCATGGCCTGCCCGAGGCGTATCTGCAGGCCGAGGACGAGCCGCCTGAGTACTTGATGTTTCTAGGCCGCATTTCACCCGAAAAGCGAGTGGACCGGGCCATCGAGATCGCCCTGGCGGCTGAATTGCCACTGATCATCGCGGCCAAAGTGGACACAGTCGATCAACAGTATTTCGACCAGCAGATAGCTCCGATGCTCGATCACCCTCTCATCAAAGTCGTCGGCGAGGTCGGAGAGACGGAAAAGCGCGAGCTGTTCAAGAAAGCCTACGCTCTGCTATTTCCCATCGACTGGCCGGAGCCCTTCGGCCTCGTAATGGTCGAGGCAATGGCCTGCGGTGTTCCCGTAATCGCGTTCCCGTGCGGTTCGGTACCCGAAATCGTGGAACATGGAAAGACGGGCTATATCGTAGACAACATCGCCGACGCGGTAGCGGGTATCCGGGCTATCTCCAGAATCAAGCGGAACGAGTGCCGGGATGTATTTCGACTCCGCTTCACGGCATCGCGGATGGCCGCCGACTATGTTCGTGAGTACAAACGGCTGATCCACGCCGCCAACCGTCCCACGGAGGATCTGGAGTTAACGGAAGCCTAAGGTCATGTCCCAGTGAGCCAACCCCTCGCACAGCAGCAACAACAGTACTATATTCTGGCGTCCGCCGAGGCTCTTCCAGAGACTCCTCTGGTCCTCAAACACAATGATGTGTTCGGCGTATTCGATCGCTACGGGGATATAGATACCAGCCTGCAACCCGCTAATGGAGTCTTCTTCGAAGGCACCCGTTTCCTGTCGCGTTCCCGACTGCGTTTTGCTGCAAGCCGGCCGCTTTTGCTGAGTTCCACGGTACGGCGCGATAATATCGTCCTCGCTACCGATCTGACAAATCCCGACCTCTATCAGGAAGGTCATGGACTGTTTCTCGCACGCGGCAGTCTGCATATCTACCGCTCTCAGTTCCTGTGGCAGGATGCTTTGTACCAGCAAATCGAGGTCAAGAACTTTTCCCGGGAAGCAATTGAGATCCGCCTGGATTGGGAGTTCGGAGCGGATTTTGCGGACATTTTCGAGGTTCGCGGAACCCCACGCGAGCGCAGGGGGCAACTGGAGCCTCCCCGGCGCGCTGGTGACGCGGTCATTATCGAGTATCACGGACTGGACGGTCTGGATCGAAGGACCGTGATCCGGTGTCCCACCGATCCAGAGGCGCTTCATGTTGACGGCCTGCGTTGGGTGGACTATTTGGAGCCAGGCGCTGCCCTTTCGTTTGAAGTGAGCGTAGCTTTTGAACGCGATTCTGAAGTCGTGGAAACCGCGAATTACGAATCGGGCCTTGCGAAGGCTACCGCGAGACTCAGCGATTGTAGCGCGGAGTGCTCCATCTGGACCTCCAACGAGCAGTTCAATGCCTGGCTCCATCGGTCTGACGCCGACCTTCGGATGCTGTGCACGGAAATGCCTGACGGAATCTATCCTTACGCGGGCATACCGTGGTTCGCTACGCCGTTCGGACGCGATGGCATCTGGACTGCGCTCGAATGCTTGTGGATGGATCCTTCGATCGCGCGAGGCGTACTGCGGTATCTGACCCGCACGCAGGCGCGCACCATCTCACGACAACAGGATGCCGAGCCCGGCAAGATTATCCATGAAGCCCGCGAAGGCGAGATGGCGGCCCTGGGCGAAATACCGTTCGGCCGGTATTACGGCAGCGTAGATGCGACGCCGCTGTATCTTCTGCTTGCCAGTGCGTACTACCGGAGAACCGGCGATCGAGAACTGCTGGAGGAGATCTGGAGCGGCGTGGAACGAGCTCTCGCCTGGATCGATGGTTACGGCGACGCCGATCGCGACGGCTTCGTCGAATACTACCGCAAGGCGGAAGGGGGGTTGATCCAGCAGGGCTGGAAAGACTCCGTCGATTCGATTTTTCACCAGAATGGCGCTCTGGCTGAGGGACCCATCGCATTGAGTGAAGTCCAGGCTTACGTGTACGGCGCCAAGACCGGACTGGCAAGCATCGCCGGAATTCTTCGGAGCAAAGCGGATGGAGACAGGCTCATGGCGGAAGCGAGCCGGCTGCAAGCCCACTTCGAGGAGGCCTTCTGGTTGCCGTCCCTGGGCACCTACGCGCTTGCCCTGGATGGCGAGAAGAGGCCGTGCGAAGTACGCTCGTCGAACGCGGGCCACGCGCTTTTCTGCGGAATCGCTCGCAAAGACCGGGCTTACGCGGTTGCCAGCAGTTTTCTGACCGAGCGCTTTTACTCCGGCTGGGGTATTCGCACCATCGCCGAGGGAGAGGCTCGCTACAATCCGATGTCCTATCACAACGGCTCCATTTGGCCGCACGACAACGCGGTTATCTCGGCCGGAATGAGCCGCTACGGGTTCACGGAATTATCGGCAAAGATTTTGAGCGGCTTGTTTCAGGCTGCTGCCAGCCTGGAGCTGAGTCGCTTGCCCGAGCTATTTTGCGGGTTCCAGCGCAGAATCGGCAAGATGCCTACCTGGTATCCGACGGCGTGCTCACCGCAGGCGTGGTCTGCCGCCTCCGTGTTCTCGCTGCTGAAATCCTGTGTGGGATTGTCTATTAACGCTCTGGACCGATCCCTCATTTTGCGGTATCCGGTGCTTCCTGAGTTTCTCGACACGATCTATATGAGAAACCTGATAGTAGGCGACGCTGTGGCGGATCTTCGCCTGTTCCGGTCCGGAAACAGCGTCGCGGCTACCGTGGAGCGCAGGGTGGGCGATCTGGACATCATGGTTTTGCGATGAACTGCTGTTCTCAGGACCGTGCTGAAACAACCCTTAAGCGCCCGTAATCAAACCCAGTGAGCCTGGGCGCGGGTCTGATAAGCATAGGCTCGTTATGGACGTCGCTGGAATTCGGACAATTCGTCCGCTTAGTAGCGTGAATCGGCTGCTCGGAATCCTCAAGAAGGCGATATCTGAGTTCTTCGATGATGCCTGCCCGTCACAGGCCGCTGCTCTGGCCTACTACACGATTTTCTCGCTCCCTCCTCTTCTGTTGATCGTGGTCAACGCAGTGGGAGCGGTCTTCGGGAACGAGGCCGTTCGAAGCCGCGTTCTCTATCAGGTCAGCAGTCTCATCGGACCCCGCGCATCCGAGCAGATCAACGCCATTCTTTCCGCAGTCCAGCGCTCCGGGGGACCTAACCGGGTAGCCGCCGGATTGGGCATCGCTGCGGTCGCGTTTGGAGCCACCAATGCATTTGTACAGCTTCAGTCGGCCATGAACCAGGCATGGAATGTTAAGCCGGATCCTCATAAAAGCGAGATCCGAAACTTCTTTATGAAACGATTGGTATCGTTCGGCATGATATTGGTGGTCGCATTCCTCATGCTGGTCGCGCTGCTTCTAAGCGCAGGTCTTGCCGCGTTCGCTGACGTCCTGACCGATTTATTGCCGTCCGGCTTTTCGGCGGCACTGCTGCAGTGGGTGAACGCGATTCTTTCGCTGGTGCTTTTCGGAGCCATCTTCGCGGGGATGCATAAGTTTCTTCCGGATGCAGAAATTTCATGGAAAGACGCTGTCGCCGGAGGCATCGCCACGGCCGTTCTATTCACGGGCGGCAAGGCTTTGATTGGATTTTATCTGGGCAATAGTGACGTTACAAGCGTTTACGGCGCGGCGGGATCGCTCGCGGTAATTCTTCTGTGGACCTACTACAGCTCTATGATCGTGCTGTTCGGCGCAGAGTTAACGAAGGCCTGGTCGCAACGTCATGGCCGGCCCGCGGATCCCGAGCCGGGGGCGATGAAAGTCCGCTTGCAGGAGGTACGCGTCGAGTGAGGAAATGTTCCGCCCGTCTTCGGCGCGCTAATCGTTAGAAACGATTAGGCAAGGGTAGGAATCACACTGGTGTGAAGCGAGGGCTGTTGTGTGTCTGCGTGCTGACGTTAAGTGGTTGCATGGCAATCGCCCAAACTGAGCGGTACGAAGGCATGCCAATTGCGGCTGTGGTCTACGACCCGCCGACGCAGCCTTTAGATCCGTTGGATCTGGCAAAAAGACAACTTCTGAAACCCGGCGCAAATTTCCGCGCCGCGGATGCTGCCGCCACAATCGACCGCCTTTTTGAAACGGGCCGCTACGACGACATTCAGATCGCCGCTGAAATGGCCTCCGGCGGCATTACCGTTACCTTAATCACGAAGCCTGTGTGGTTTGTCGGGAACGTCTCGATTGAGGGAAAGGTTTCCGCGCCTCCCGGTCGCGAGACGCTCATCGGCGCCGCCAGCCTGAGCCTTGGCATGCCCTTGCGGCAGGAAGATATTGCCCGCGCGGAGCAGAATCTGCACCGGCTACTGGAGAATAACGGTCTTTTCGAGCACCAGCTGCGCGTCGAAACGGAAGACGAGCCCGATATCCAGCAGCGCGATATCCGCTTTGTCGTAGATCTTGGTCCACGCGCCAAGTACGCGCCTCCTAAGATTTCGGGGGAGGCGCTGCTGCCAGAGGATACGATCGTGCGAGTCACCGGCTGGAGAATCAAATTTATCGGTTGGTGGCGGCAGGTTACCCAGGATCGCACCAGGAACGGACTTGCTGGAATCCTAAAGCGCTACGAAAAAGATCAACGGCTGACTGCTGAGGCGAGGATCACGGAAAGACAATACGATCCTGAAGCCCGCCGGCTGAACACCACTGTTGAGATCAACCCCGGTCCCACAGTCGAAGTTCGAGCCGTCGAGGCCAATGTCTCCAAACGCATCCTTAAGCGATACGTTCCCGTGTTCGAAGAACAAAGGGTCTATCGGGACCTGCTGGTGGAAGGCGCGAATAATCTTCGCGACTATCTTCAGTCGAAAGGTTATTTCGACGCGGAGGTGGATTTTAGGGAGCGCGAGGAGAACTCAGACCACCTCGTGATCGAATACGTGGTGGTCCGCGGTGAGCTTCACAAATTGATCAGCGTCGACATTCAGGGCAATCGCTACTTTTCTGAAAATGACTTGCGGGAGCGAATGTTTTTGCGGCCGAGCGGTCTGATCCGGTTCCGGCACGGCCGGTATAGCACGGCGTTCCTGAGACGCGACGAGCAGTCCATCACGAATCTCTATCAGTCGAATGGTTTCCGTGACGTCAAGGTCACATCCATCGTCAACGACGATTATCAGGGGAAGCAGGGTGATGTCGCAATCAAGATCCAAGTGGTGGAGGGCCCGCAGTGGTTCGTCTCGAAGCTTTCTTTTTCAGGAGTCGATAGTCTGGCGGTCGATGATTTGCGAAACAGCCTCAGTTCGGTTGAAGGGCAGCCGTTCAGTGAAGTGAGCGTAGCGGCGGATCGCAATCTGATTCTGACGGAGTACCAGAAGGCCGGGTTTCCCGATACGCAGTTTCAATGGAGCGCCAGTCCGGCGGACGAACCTGCTCACGTTAATTTGACCTACCAGGTGACCGAGGGCAGGCGGCAATTCATCCGGCGGGTGGTCGTGAGCGGCGTACAGATAACCCGCCCAAGCCTGGTAAACCGCAATCTTTCCCTCCGTGCCGGCGATCCCCTTTCGCTGGTCCAAATGGCCGAAGTCCAGCGAAAGCTTTACCAGTTAGGCGTGTTCGGCAAGATCGACATGGCGACTCAAAATCCGGCCGGCGCCGCGGAACACAAGTATGTGCTTTACAATTTCGAGGAGGCAAGCCGTTACAGCTTTGCGGTCGGCGTGGGCGCGGAAGTAGCGCGGTTCGGAGGCACTACCACCAATCTGAACACTCCATCCGGCAGCACCGGCTTTAGTCCCCGCGTTTCCCTCGATGTCAGCCGTCTGAACTTCCTCGGGTTAGGACACTCGATTTCCCTCCGCAGTCGCGTCTCAAATCTTGAAAAGTTAGGCTCCATTAACTACCTGGCGCCGCGTTTCAGAAACGTTGAAGGCCGAAACATAACCTTTACCGCCCTGTACCACGTCACGCGCGATGTAACGACATTTTCCTCCCGCCAGGAAGAGGCGTCGGTGCAAATCTCGCAGCAGCTTTCAAAGCCCAGCAGCCTGCTGCTACGCTTCGCGTATCGCCACGTGAGCACGGGCGACGTGGTGATCCCTTCGCTACTGGTTCCTCAGCTTCTCCAACCGGTGCGGATCGGAATGCTGTCGCTGAACTACGTGCAGGATCGCCGTGATGATCGAACCGACGCCCATCGCGGCATATACAACACCGTGGATCTGGGCGTGGCATCTAGCGCGTTCGGATCACAACGAACGTTCGCCCGGGGCCTTTTGCGCAGCGCCAGCTATCATCCGCTCACTCCGAATGTGACCCTGGCGCGTGAAACCACTTTGGGCGTCATTATTCCCTTCAGTATTCCGCCGGGCTTCAACAGCGAGAATGTCATTCCCCTGCCGGAACGGTTTTTTGGAGGCGGCGGAATAACGCATCGCGGATTCCCGGAGAATCAGGCCGGACCCCGCGACATCGGCCTGCCCCAGGGACCCGGAGGAATCCCTTCCGACCCCACCGGCTTCCCGCTGGGTGGCAACGCCTTGCTGTTCAACACAGTCGAATTACGGTTCCCACTTCTCGGTGATCAGATCGGCGGGGTGATCTTTCACGACATGGGAAATATTTATCGCACACCCGGACACATATCGTTTCGCTTTCACCAACGCAATCCTGCTGATTTCGACTATATGGTGCATGCGGCCGGCTTCGGAATCCGCTATCGCACTCCGCTTGGTCCAATCCGCGGCGATCTGGCATACAGTATAAATCCCCCGAGCTATTTCGGATTCAAGGGGACAATACAGGAACTCCTGGCTTGCGGCCCTCCGGGATCAAGTACGGCCTGTCACCCCCAGCTGAACCAGATCAGCCACTTTCAGTTTTTCTTTTCGATAGGACAGACTTTCTGATGCGGTTAGGTATGGCGACGTTCGAAGCAGTCTTGACCTTTGGCTTGTGGCTGGGAATGGGCCACGCCGAGATTGTCGATCGCATTGACGTAGTGGTCGATAACAACCAGGTCATCAAGGACAGCGACGTTCTAAACGAGATTCGTGTCACAGACTTTCTCAATGGCGCGAAGCTCGATCTGAGCCTGGATGCGCAGAAGCAGGCCGCTAACCGTCTTATCGATCAGAAAATCATACGGAAGGCGATCGACACGCTCCTGTACCCGGCGCCTGACCCTGCCGAAGCGGATCGGCTTGTAGAGCAGATCCGGCAGCGGTTCCCCAATGAAGAGGCCTATCGGCGTGAACTGGCCGCCTACGGTATCACTGAGGACCTGCTCAGAGAACATCTGCTGTGGCAGCTTACCGTTTTGCGATTCGTCAGTTTAAGGTTTCAGGTCGCCGCCGGTGAGGGAGCGCCGGCATCGAACGGTGACGCCGTGAACGAGCAGTTCTTCGCGTGGCTTGACCAGTCGCGTAAAGACGTCCGGATTGAGTTCAAACGGGAGGATCTTCAATGACGCCGCGCCACAAAAAGCTCATTTTGATCGTCCTCGGCTCCCTGGTGGGACTGTTATTGGTGCTGGGAGTGGTCGGGATCTCGATTTCCCGGAGCCCGTGGTTTCAAGAATACGTGCGTCAACGCATCATCCGGAGCGTGGAGGATTCCACCGGAGGACGGGTTGAAGTCGGCGAGTTCCTGTTTGACTGGAGCCATCTTCGGGCGGAGATCCGGCAATTTGCGCTTCACGGGACGGAACCGGCGAATCAGGAGCCGCTCTTTCGCGCCAGAAGCATTACGGTTGAGCTTAGGTTCCTGTCGCTTGTACGACGGCGACGACTGGAGCTCGCATCTCTTGATGTGGTGGAACCGCAGGCAAACCTGATTGTGTACCCGGATGGGCAAACGAACGTACCGCAGCCAAAAGTTCCCCACAGCAGCGATAAAACCGCGCTCGATACCTTGGTCGACCTGGCCATCGGACGTTTCACACTGCAACAGGGATCTCTGCGTCTTGCCGACCAGAAGATCCCTTTTTCTGCCCAGGGCGAAAACCTTGCCGTGCAATTGTTCTACGAAATGGTGCCGGGACGCTACCGCGGACAAATCGCGATGAACCCGTTGTTTGCCCAGTATGCGCAGAATAAGCGCGCGAACGTAAACCTCGGCATGAGCGTAATTCTCGGAAGAGACCGGATCGAGCTCTCCAACGCGAGAGTGGCTACCCCGAATTCGAATGTGCAGTTCAGCGGAGCCGTGGAGCACCTGGTTTCGCCGCGAGTTTCCGGACGCGCCGTAGGCAAGATCGATCTGATCGAAATGAAACAGATTCTTGGGCCATCGCTGCCGATCACCATTCCACGGGATTCGCCATATATTTTGGACGCTCGAATTGACGCCAGCATGGACGATCAGCAGCTTCGTATCACTTCAGCGAGGCTGACGTTGGGTCGATCTTCATTTGAAATCTCAGGAGCCTTCCGCAACACGAATCTGGAAGGCGGGTCTGCCCAGTTTCAGGCCCAGCTTGCGCTTGCGGAGCTAGGCCGCATAGTGGATCCGACGCTTCAGGCGAGCGGCGAGCTGGAAGTTGGCGGCCGGGCGCGTCTGAACGGCATCTCTGACTATCACATCGACGCCGCTTTGGCCGGCACCAACATGGCGCTTCGGCGGGGTAACGTAAACCTCAAAAACATTCGTCTGAGCTCGAAAATCGCGGCTGATCCGCGCCGGATCGACGTGGATCCTCTGACGATTCAGATCGGTCCCGGTCAAATCAGCGGAAGCGCCACCCTGGAGGAATTTGCGCGGTATCGCGTGAAAGGAAATTTGAGCCGCTTGGATCTCCAGGATCTTGTCAACAGCGTTTTATCGAGGCGCGTCCAGTATGCCGCGATACTTTCAGGTCCCATCGAAGCCTCTGGGGATTTGAAGCGCTCAAACTCCCTGAGCGCGACAGCGCGGCTGAACATCGCGCCAGGCCGCCAAGGCGTGCCGGTCTCGGGGAACCTCAACGTGGATTATGACGGGCCGAGGGATACCGTGAATCTCCGCAGCTCCTATATCGCTCTTCCGGCGAGCCGTCTGGATCTTTCGGGCACTCTGGGGAATCAAGTGGACGTCCATCTGGTTTCTCGTAATCTGGAGGATTTTCGGCCGGCACTGAACCTGATGTCGAGCCCGCCCGCTCAGCTTCCGGTGCAACTCGATCAGGGCGGATCGGCCAGGATCGACGCCACGGTTATGGGGCAGCTCAGCGCTCCGAAGATCGTGGGACATCTGGCGGTCAGCCGATTCCGGGTGGAGCAGCGGTCTTTCGACCAACTGGCTGCCGACCTCAGCGCGGCCAACACTCGGATTGCCGTGGACAACGCCAGCCTTACTCGTGGTTCGCTAGTGGCCGCATTTCAAGGCTCCGTCGGTTTGGATCAGTGGGCTATCAAACCGAGCGCGCCGCTTGCTGTGAACGCAACCATCCAGAACGGGGATTTGCTGGACGTGTTGGCGTTCGCCGGCAAAAGCAACGTGCCCGTCAGTGGCGACCTCGGCCTGGAGGCGCATGTTTCCGGCACCGTAGGCGATCCGCAGGGCAACGCAAAACTCCGCGTCATGAAAGGTATGGCGTATGGGGAGCCGTTAGATCTTGTCGAGGGAGAGCTCGTCTATGGCGGGCGACGCATCAGCATCCCTTCGCTGCGGATCGAGTCCGGATCGGCACGGGCCAATCTGAACGCTACCTTTGACCATCCTGCCGAAAAATTCTCGGAGGGCGAGATCCGCGCACATCTGGATACGAACCAAGTGGCGCTCTCGCGGCTACAGACGATCCAGAAGCAACGTCCGGACCTGGATGGCAACATTCAGGTTAATCTCGACACAGACCTGGCGCTCGAGCCCATGAATGGCACCTCTGCTCTACGCCTGGTATCGGCGAATGGAACCGTGGACGGCCGCGGTCTGCGACGTCAGGGTCGCAATCTCGGAGATTTGACGGCACGCGTTCAAACCTCTGGCAGCAAGCTCGGCTTCCGGCTGGTGTCGGATTTCGCCGGATCGAAAATCGACGCCAATGGGGAAACCGATCTGGCGCGGAACTACGAAACGTCGGCGAACCTGAATATTCAAGACTTGCCGATTCAGGACGCCCTGGCCGTGGCGGGGAGGCAGGATCTTGCGGCCAGCGGACTCCTATCGGCCAAAGGCGACGTGGCCGGAACAATCAGCGACCCGCGAGGAAACCTGGACGTGAGTCTCACCAAAGCCGTTTTGCGCCGTCAGCCGGTGGACCGCGTGGAGGGCCACGTGGCGTACTCGAACGTCCTGGTGGAGCTGGATAACGCGCTGATTCAGTCGGGAACAAACCGCATCAATCTGTCGGGTTCCTTCGCCCATCCCGCCCGGGACCTTTCGAGCGGAGATTTGAAGGTGCGGGTCCAGAGCAGCCAGGTGCAACTCGCACAAGTCGTCGCGCTGCAGGAATTGAAGCCCGGAATCGCGGGGACGCTGCAACTTTCCGCAGACGGCTCCGCAAAACTGAACCCGCCGGGAACACCGGCGCGCGTTTCGCTCTCAAGCCTGAACGCCCGCGCTTCTCTTGCTGGGGTTCGCGCCGACGGACGGGATTACGGCGGTCTGACCGCCACTGTGGAAGGCGGAGGATCGTCAGTCACCGCGAACCTGGAATCGAACTTGGCCCAATCGTCGATCAGAGCCGCGGTGCGGACGGAATTGACGGGTGATTATCCCGCCAGCGGGCAAATCACATTTGCCGGAATTCGCTATGCGAACTGGGCAGGCCTGCTCCCTGGTGGAGGCGGACCTCAGAGCTTCGATGCTCTGCTGGAAGGAAGTGTAACGTTCTCGGGGCCGGTACTGCAGCCGCAGAATCTCACAGGCAATGCGGAACTGACCAAAGCTGAGCTATACGTAACTCCTCCAACTGGTACCGCTGCGCGCGCGTCTGACCTGGCGCTCAAAAATGATGGCCCCGTGAGTGTAGTGGCCGATCGGTCCGGTGTCCAAGTGAAGCGGGCCCGTTGGACCGGACCCAGCAGCCAGGTGGCGGTAAGCGGCAATGTCGTGCTCCGCCCACTCGCTCTCAACCTTGATGTGAATGCCGACGCCGACCTGGAGCTGGTGCATCGGATCCGCGACGATATCAGCTCCGCGGGCCACGTACAGGTGAATGCTTCCCTCAAGGGATCAGTGCAAGAACCCAATATCAGGGGAAAAGTGGAGCTTAAAGACGCGGCATTCCAGACCAGCGACATGCCCAATGGGATTTCGAAAGCGAATGGCGTGATCCTGCTTACCGGGACCATCGCCACCATCCAGTCACTGACGGCTGAAACCGGTGGAGGCAAGGTCACCATTGATGGCACGTTCGCGCGATCCGGCGGGCAGATCGGCTATAACCTTGGATTTCGCGCGACCCGTGTACAGGTCCGAACACAAACCGGCGCCAGCGTTGGCGTGAATGCAGATCTGAAGTTGAACGGCACACAGCAGGCCGGTGTTTTATCCGGCAACGTGACCATCCGCAATGTCGGATTCAACCCGCGAACAGATTTGGGGACGATACTCGCGCGAACCGCCGATCCGCCTGCGGCGCCTTCTACGCCGAATGGGTTCCTCGGGGGAACACGATTGGACGTGAGCATCAAAACCGCTCCCGGCGCGAGTTTCCAGAGCGTGTACACTACCAGCCTCGACGCCGATGCCAGCCTGACGATGCGAGGCACGTTGGCGAACCCGGGGATGCTCGGGCGCGTCACGATCGCAAGCGGACAACTGGTGTTTTTCGGCACAAAATACATGCTCGACAACGGAAGCGTGTCCTTTTTCAATCCGACGAAAATAGAGCCAATCCTGGATCTGAACATGACCACTACGGCTCGCGGCGTCCAGGTGACGCTTAACGTGACTGGACCGGTAAGTAACATGAACCTGGCGTATCAGTCCGATCCGCCGCTGCAGTTTTCGGAAATCGTGGGTCTCCTCGCCGCGGGACGAATGCCGACATCGGATCCGGTGCTGCTCGCCCATCAGCCTCCAGTCCCGCCTCAGAGCTTCCAGCAGATGGGGGAATCGGCGATCCTGAGCAAGGTAGTGACGGACCCGGTGTCCGGTCAGCTCAAGCGCGTATTCGGCGTTACCGAGCTCAAGATCGATCCCACGTTCACCAGCGGGTCTGAGCTTCCGCAGGCCCGCATGACCCTGCAGCAGAACGTGACGGAGAAGTTGACATTCACGTATATCACCGACCTCACTCGCGCGGATTCGCAAATCTTGCGCGCCGAGTGGGCCCTCAACCCGCAATGGTCGGCCGTAGCGACCCGCCAGGAAAATGGACTGGTAGGGATTGATCTGTTCTATAAACGGCGCATCCGCTAAGTGACATCGATCACGACCATCAGTCCTCCGCCTCCGTTTGTCTCAACGTTGTTGTTGGTCGTGTGGTGGGCGATGTGGCAATGGATGAGCCATTTCCCCGGTTGCCGTGCCGTCCAGATGACGTCGTAGCGCTGGCCCGGCGCGACGTTCACCGTGTCAGCTTGATAGCGGGACGTGGATGGCAAAGTATTGCCGTCTATCGCGACCACTTGAAATGGCCCGCCATGGATGTGCATTGGATGGATGAAGCCGTTGCTTGAGCCGATAAAGCGGACTTTGAGCGTTTCGCCGACCTTTATGGGGATCCGGTCCGTTGCCGGATACGCGCGCCCGTTGATCGTGAAGTAGTTCGGTTGGGCGCCGTCCATCGGCATGGCGGGAAAAGTAAGCCCTTCTCGCAACAGCCATTCCTGCAAGAGCACGTCATACTCGTGGTCCGCTTCGAGACTTGGATCGGGCGCGGCGGGGTCAATAATCATCGCACCGTACAAACCTAAAGCCTGCTGCCGGTCGATGTGATCATGCGAGTGGTAGAGGTACGTTCCTGACTGTACAGCCGTGAACTCGTAGCGATAGAGGCCGCCGTCACGCGGGATAGGCTCCTGCGTGATGTGCGCTGGACCATCCATGATGTTCGGAAGAATCAGGCCATGCCAGTGCACGGTTGTATTCTCGGGCAAATGGTTCCTGACGTTGATGCGTATGCGATCACCTTGTCTGAAGTGCAGTCGCGGCCCAGGGATTTGGCCGTTGAATGCATAGGCGTCAACAGTAACGCCGCGCAGAATCGTCCAGCGTATGACTGCCGTGTCAAGATCGAATACCTTGACGCCGGCGTCCATGTGGGGGGCCAGTTCACGGTTGCCGCGGACATCCAGGCCGAAATCATTGGTTACGTCGCGCGGGTTTACGGCGGCCATGTCGATCATCGCTTCGGCGGGTATGTCTCGATCCATGGTCATGCCGGGCGGCATGATTGCCCCGCCTACGTCGCGCGCCGAGAGGCGGAGATTCACCCAGTTGGCAGGAGCTATCATTCCCACTGCCAGCGCGAACAACGAGACGCCAGCCACCGCGGCCAACTGAGCGGGCGTAGCGCCGGATTTCATCCCATGGCCGCCCTCAGGATGTCCGCCCGCTTGATGCTCGTGCCGCACGTCGAATCGGGTGCCGAACTTGCGCTCGGTCATGAGGCCGTGTTTCAGGCCGTTCTTGACCATCCAGACGTTCGAAGGATAGGCGGTTGAGAAACCCACGATCACGCCGAGCGACATAACGCCCCAGAACAGCAGCTCTGTGGGCTCCATCGCGCGCATGTCGCGCCCCATCATCAGGAAAGTCATGGTTGGGGCCATGCCTGCCATCATGAAGTTCATGCTGATGAACTCCGGCAGGAAGCTCCTGCGCACGTTCTGCCAGTACGTCCCGCCCATCATCGATTTCATGAACAGGGATTGAAAGATAAACAGGCCGAAGGCGAACCCGGTGGCGTATTCCACAATAAGATCGATCCACATGGGCAGTCCGAGCGTCGCTGTGATGGCTGCCGCCAAAATGATTCCAGTGGCGTCGCCGGCGACACAGTGAATAGTCGAGCCGACGCCCTGTTTCCACAGGGCCTGGATGAAGGTTTCGTGCTCCCCCGGACTCGGCTCTTTATCCGCCAAAACGTAGAGCAAAACCCCCAGTGGCCCCATATAAAGAGTGACGAGAATGAAGCCCCACTTCATCACGGCGGGCTCTGGATTGTTCCGATACTGATCCCAGGCAACGTATGCCGTCGAGGCGGCGGCGAGTGCAAACCAGACGACGAGGAAGTAGTCGATCGGCCGGATCAGCATTGCATGGCTTCCGGTTAGGTCCCGCGCAGGGATGTTGTCTTTAGACCAGCTCGCGGACTTTGTACTCGAAAACCTCTTTCACCAACTTCTCGCGCTCGCGCGTGCCTTTCGCAAGCGCCTCGGCAAAGTGCGCAGCCTGACGAACCGAGATGGAGGCTGGCATGGGCGGTTCGTTGGGATCTACTGTCGCTTCGACCACCACCGGACCAGGAGTTCGCAGGGCGCGTCCTAAGATGGCTCCGCACTGCTTGGGATCGTCAAGGGTAAACCCAGTAGCGCCGCACGCGCGAGCCACCTCCGCAAAGTCGATAGGCGTCAAATCGCAGCCGAATTCAGGGTTACCCAGGAACGCCATTTGCTCCCATCGGATGTGTGCGAGCATATTGTTCTTCACGACGATCACTTTGATCGGCAGCTTGTATTTCACGGCTGTCGCCAGCTCGCCCATAAGCATGCTGAACCCTCCGTCGCCGACAAAGGCCACGCACTGGCGATCCGGATACGCCAGTTGGGCAGCGATCGTGTAGGGAAGGCCGCATGCCATGCTCGCCAGGTTTCCTGAAACGGTGTGGGATTGTCCCTGCCTTACCAGAACGTGCCGCGCCCACCATACCGTGACCGAGCCTGAATCGCAGTTTACGATGGCGTCGTCGGCGAGCTGCTTTCCTAACTCCGCTGCTAGAAGCTGAGGCTTCATCGGCGTACTCATTACGGTTTCATGGCGCTCCATCAGTTTGCGCCATTCGCGCATGCCATGTTGCGCGTCGTGGAGAAACGATCTCTTGGAATTGCGCTTTAGCAGGGGACGCAGCGCGTTCAGGGACAGCTTGCAATCGCCGACCAAGGCCGCCTCGATCGGATGGCGCAGCCCGATGCGAACCGGATCGCGATCGATTTGCACGCCTCGCGCTTGACCGGGCTTGGGAAGAAACTCGATGTAGGGAAATGAGCTTCCGGCAATGAGCAGCGTGTCGCAGTTTCTCATCACATCGATCGATGGACGAGTTCCCAAAAGTCCCAATGGGCCGGTTGTGTAGGGGCTGTCGTCGGGGACGGCCGCCTTGCCCAGCAGCGCCTTGACGATAGGAGCACCCAGCCGTTCTGCGATTTCCTCCAATTCTTCGGTCGCATTCAAAGCGCCCCGGCCGGCCAGTATCGCAATACGCTTTCCCTGATTGAGGACGTCGGCCGCTTTTCGAAGATCTTGTTCAGCCGGCAGGCGTGCGTGACCCCGGATAGGGGAAGTATGGCCGGGCACGTTCCGCTCGCTACGTCGTCCATTTGTCTTTTCCGGAACCTCCTGTTCCTGGAAGTCTACCGGCACGCACACGTGCGATACGCCGCCATAGGCGAGGGCCGTCCGGCACGCAAGATTTGCGATGTTCTCAATATGCGCGGGCCCCATGCAGCGTGCACTGTAAACACTAACATTTTCGAAGAGTTTGTCCAGTTCGACATCCTGCTGCGAATAGGTATCCGTCACGTCATGGAATTGCATGCCGGTGATGGCCAGCACCGGTTGACCATCCATCTTGGCGTCGTACAGGCCATTAAGCAGATGGATTCCTCCTGGACCGGAGGTCGCAAGGCAACAACCAAGGCGGCCGGTGTGCTTGGCATAGCCGCACGCCATGAACGCCGCCGACTCCTCGTGCCGGACTTGCACGAAGCGAACAAGCTGCTGGCGTTTACGCAAGGCTTCCATAATCCCGTTGATGCCGTCGCCGGGCAGCCCGAAGATAACGTCCACGCCCCAACGATGGACGATGTCAATCAACACATCTGACGTTGTGTTCATGGATTAGAATCCTTGTCGACCTTTAGACCGCGATTTGTGTGTTTCTGTTTCAGCAAAACCGGCGTCCAGTCGCACTCAACGGGTGGCATGCGATTGAATGGAGTGCTCGACTGCTTCGACGTAGATCCTTTTGATCTCGGGGAAACGGGCCTGGATCCTGGCCTTCATGTTCCTAATCGCGTCGGCCACCTCAACCGCTGAGGCGGTATCGCGGAACTCGACGTCCAGCACCAGCAGGACGTTGTCAGGGCCCAGGTACATTGTTAAAGGCCAGGTGACTGATTCCACCAACGGATCTTCGCGGACGAGCCTTCTGATTTCTTCCGCCGTGCGGCGGTCTACCCCTTCCCCGGTCAACAGACCTCGACACTCGCGAATCAGAAACGTCGCGACCGCTGCCAGCAGCAGGCCTATCAGAACTGAAGCCGCTCCATCCAGCGCCGGTAGCTTCAGAAGGTAGCTGAGGGACACGCCGGCGCCGGCGATCGCGATTCCTGCTAAGCTGGCGGAATCTTCGGCGATTATGGTGTACGTTGTGGGATCCTTGCTCGCTACAATGTTGCTCAGGAGATTGCCACGGCCGTGTTTGCTGATAAAGACGCGAAGGGCAATAAACAGGCTGGTTCCTTCAAACAGGAACGCGGAGCCCAATACGATGTAATTCCACTTCGGTTCCCGGATGGTCACCGGATGCAAAATGTGAAGCACGCCCTCGTACGCCGAGAGGCCGCCGCCGACGCCAAAAATCAATACAGCGACAAGCAGGCTCCAAAAATATAATTCCTTGCCATGGCCGAAAGGATGCTCCGGGTCCGGTGGCCGGACGCTCCTGCGGAGTCCGATCAGCATCAGGATCTCATTGCCGGTATCAACGCTCGAATGAATCCCCTCCGACCACATGGCGGAGCTGCCAGTGACCGCAGCCACTATAAACTTTGTCGTTGCGATGGCGATATTCGCATACAGGGCTCCGTAGATGGCTTTCTTTGAGCTTTCTTCCACCGCTCGCCTCAAATGTGACGCGACCGCCAGGCGACTGCTTCCCGCGCCATCATCAATCCTTCTTCTGTCGGAATCACCCAAGCGTGCAAGCGGGAACTGGAACGCGTGATGCAGCCTTCGCGATCCAAAATCTCCATGTTCCGCGCGTCATCGAGATCCAGGCCGAAGGATCCGAGATTAGTACAGATGCGGCGGCGAACGTCAGGTGTGTTCTCGCCGATTCCCCCGGCGAATACGACTGCTCTCGCTCCACCCATCGCCGCAATGTAGGCACCGATATACTTTCGGACACGGTAAGCGAACATGTCCAGGGCGAGCTGAGACCGCTGGTCTGATCGCTGGACTAGAATGCGCGTATCCGGTGAGTATCCGGAAACTCCTAGCAAGCCGGATTTCTTGTTGAGCAACTCCTCCACCGTAGCCACATCCACTTGTTCCTTTCGGGAGAGAAAACCCACAATAGCCGGGTCCAGATCTCCACAGCGCGTCGCCATCATAAGGCCTTCCAGGGGCGTGAGACCCATTGAGGTGTCGACCGATTGGCCATTCTTTATCGCGGCAGCGGAGGATCCGCCTTCCAGATGTAATGTAACGATGTCCACGTCGTCACGGGATATCCCCTGCAACTCGGCATAGCGAAGCATCAGGTATTTGTGGGAGATTCCGTGAAAGCCGTACCGCCGAATGCCGTGGCGACCGGCGAGCTCGTAATCGATCGCATATCGATACGCGACCTCCGGAAGCGTGGAGTGAAACGCCGAATCGAAAACCGCAATGATAGGCAGGCTGCGAGCCGCGGTTTCAAAACAACTCCGGATAATAGCCACCGATTGTGCATTGTGGAGAGGCGCGAGATCGTCCAGCGCAGCAATGCCTTCCACTACAGACTGGTCGGCCTGCACCGGTTCGCGAAAGCGGGTACCCCCGTGGACAACGCGGCAGACGATCAAATCGAGATCGGCGATGCGCCGAATTCCGGCGTCCTGAAACAGTCCGCCGTCGATCTTCGAGAGCAGGTTCGCTGCTCCGGCTCCCAGGTTGTCAATCGGCAGGTTCTCATCGATAAAAGGTGCGCTGCCCGGAAGACTTGCCGTTAAGCGCGCATCCTTTCCGATCGGTTCAAGTGTCCCGAGGGCGTTCTTTCGCCCCCACGCATCCGGGAAAGCGTCAATGAATTGGAACTTGAGCGAATTGCTGCCTGGATTAAAGACGAGAACTTTCATTCGCGGCGGCCGATCGATTATGGACCGGCGCTCGAGCTAGACGATGCGGGCGCATCGCTACTCTTACGCTCAGTTGCCCTGTCCAGCCGCTGCGGCTTTCATCTTGGTCAGCACGCCGGAATCTACGGTTTCATGCCGGGCTGAGATCACCTGAAAATAGAGCTCATCCCCAGCGACTTCCATCAGCGCAAACGCTCGATCCGTATCGAATCCTTTGGCGGTATCGCGTGACGGCCGCAGATCGCCTCGGCGCAATTGGCCGCCGCTTCCCAAAATGAAGTATTGGACCCCATTGTGCGGTTGGAGCCTTTCATACACATGCTCGTGCCCGTTGAGAACCACATTCACGCCGTACTGGTTCAGAAGCGGCTCGAGTTGTTTGCGAAGATCCACGTCGGGGCCATGGAATCGCGCATCCGAGTACAGCGGATGATGGAAGAAACAGATTTTCCATTTGGCTGAGGATCCTGACAATTCTTTTTGAATCCACGAGAGCTGCTCGGGACTCATGTAGTTACTGTCCAGCGCGAAAAAGTGCGCGTCGCCTTTCTTGAAGTTGTAAAACCGTTTGCCGTCCATGTTAAAAGGCTTGTACAGCCTCTGATTGGGATCGTCGTGGTTCCCCAGCGTCGCATAAAACTTGATTCCCGATTTTAGAAGCGGCTGGTAGGGATCTTCGAATTTCTGTTTAAATCCGGCGGGGTCGTTATTTCCGTAGATGTTGTCTCCCAGCATCAGGACGAATTCAAACGGAAACTCACTGTGAAGACGCTCCATTTCCTGGGCGATCTGGAACTGCGGTGTATCGCCGGTTCCGCTGTCGCCGATCACGGCAAAACGGGTGGAGTTCGGCTTGAGCGGAAGCTTGAATGGAACAGCCGCCACCTGGGAGGATTGCGCTCGTGCTCGCGTTGCAATGGAAAGGAATCCTGCAGGACCCGCGAACCCGGCGTAACAAAGAAACTGGCGTCGTGCGATGCTCACGGGATTGCCTCCGGGAGAAAATCAATGATCAGGTTGGCCTCGCCGTCACGAAGAATAAGCGTCCTGCCTACCAGGCGGTACTCGAGCTCCATAGGCAGTTTAGGCAGACCCATCAGGAGTGTCGGCGGCATGGTTTGCAGAGGAACGGCAGGAGGATAAGCTTGGTTCACGCCGACGGTGCCCTTGACCGGCTCGGAACGCTTCAGGCTCTTGTGCACGCGTGCGCCGTCGCTGCCATCCAGGGCAAGCTCAGCCAGGCGGCGAAACTCAGTTGCGACCTCCGGTGTGAAAATATTACCTTGCATAACGCCGGCGCGGGCTTTTGCGAGGCTCGAAGCCAATCGAGCTTGGCGATCCGCCAATTCTTGCGCCGACGGTGTAGGTTTTAGTTTGGGAAGTTGATCCGCCACCATCTTCCGAAGTTTGAGGTACGCTGCAACTTGTTCTTGGAATTGATCTGACGGTGCCGACTTCTTGCTTTGATCCTGACTCAGCCCCACTACCGCCAGAACAAGGACAGCGAAGGAGACTGTTCGAAGCCTCACCATGAGTGTCGCCTTTCTATTCCATAGATCGTTTCCGCTCTAGTTCCGCTACCGGCCTCTTGAGGGTTTCGCTATGTGTTCGCCGGCTTCGGCGCCGGATGCGAATTGCAGTTCGCAAAGCGCGGTATATAACCCGCCGGCTTTCAACAGGTCGTCGTGCTTTCCGTGCTCCGCGATCGCGCCATCTTTCAGAACGTAGATCACGTCCGCTCTGCGGATGGTCGACAAACGGTGCGCGATTACGATGGAGGTCTTGCCCTGTATCAATCGATCCAGCGCCTCGAAAACAAGTTCTTCAGAGGCGGCGTCGAGGCCGGAGCTTGGCTCATCCAGAAGCAGTATAGGAGTGTTTCGGATGATCGCTCGCGCGATCGCGACGCGCTGGCGCTGCCCGCCGGAGAGCGTAACGCCCCGCCTAGCCCACGATCGTGTCGTACCCGTTCGGGAGCTTGTCGACAAACTCGTCTACATTGGCCATCTGCGCGGCTTTCAGGATTTCTGAGCGGCTCGCCTCAGGCTTGCCGTAGGCGATATTCTTCCAGATCGGCGCTGGAACAGGACGCTTTCCTGGGGCACGATGCTGATCTGGTCGCGAATCGAGCGTTGTTTGTATTCCCGGACGTCGCGCCCGTCGATTTTCACCGCGCCGCCGGCAGGATCATAGAAGCGCGCAATCAGGCTGATGATCGTGGATTTTCCTGATCCGGTCGGGCCCACCAGCGCAACGGCCTCCTGAGGCGCAATGTTGAGAGTGAAGTTCTCAATAATCGGCCGGTCCGGTTCGTACCCAAACGTCACGTTCTCAAGATCGATTCGGCCCTTGAAGCGCGGCGCAGCTTTAGCCCCTCTTTTGTCCTTTACGTCGGGCTTCGCTATTCGCTGGCTTCTTGGCCGCCTGCGGGGAAAGCCTGGTCGCTCTGCTGGAGCCGTGGCCACAGGAAAGCGCGGGCACTCTGACGGCGATCCGGAGTCCATGGCGATTTCAGGACCGGATGCCAGGCGTCAGTCCGGATCCCGGTGCCACAGCTTAGTCGCATCAGGCCAAAATTCAGTAAAGGCATTGCCAATGGCCCGAGTCAAGAACGACATCGGAATGCGGATGGCCGCGTGCCGCCCGTCGGCCTCGCTGTCCGCCCGCCATGCATTGGACAGGTAGCTGTTTGTGGGAATACTGATATAGCGCGCATAGGCCGGCATGAGCTCCCCGTTCCGGTTACGCGCGAGGAAGGTCATTTTAGCGACGTTCAGCACGCGCTTCTTGAAAGGCTGGCCGGCAGCGCGCACATATCGCGGATCCTCGTCCCAAAGCGCTCCCAGGCTTGCCTCCATCATGCTGCCCGTGGCGCCGACGGCAACTCTCATGCCCACGCGTTTTGCAAACCCGTCCCAGTGCGGTCCATACTCCTCCGGAGCATTGGTCATCGTGGACCAAGCCGATGAGATGGAGTATCCGGCCCACCGCGGAGCGCTGAGAGTGTTCAGTGCGACCCAGCGATACCGGCCCGAGAGAGTCAGTGGTGTGTACTGCGCCGTAACGATCGCCGAAGGACCTGCGGCGGCTTCAATGCGCGCCGGAGGCTCCGTGGCGTTATCTTGCGCCAACACCATTGGCGCACTTGCCAGAATCAGCGCCGCTATCTGGAACTTCAATAGAGCCATGAGCACTCCTTTGTTGACAGATTCCGAGTCATAATTGCCGCAGAACTTCGATGCGTTGTTCCATCACGCGCGCGAAGCCGTCCGTTTCTTCAGGGGAGAATCCGCCTGCGCGAAAGGCGTCGCGAATCTGCTGCCGGGACAGACGCGACAAAAGCTGCCCGAGCCACCGGGCGTCGGCGCGAGGTATCTCGCGGGTTACCGACATCAATCCACGACGGTAGAAATAGTCCGCGGGATTTACCAGTAAAAAAGCCGTCGGGGAGCCGGGGGTCGCGAAACGTACGTGCTCGCTGCCCACCTTCGTGATGAACCTGGAAGTTTCGTAGTACTGAAGACTGGCCTTAGTTTCAGCCCGATCCAGATGAGTGCGGCCGAAGCTCGCGCCCAAGTCGCTGACGGCGTAAATGTATTCCCCTGCGCCTCCGGGATACTCACGCTTGTAGATGGCCGTGTTGTTATCCTTCAGATCCCAGTTATTAACAAGCGCCATCATGACCTTGAGTCCATTGAAGGCGCGCCGATTAGACGTATGCGTGCTTTTCCATTTCCAGGAGCCGACTTTCTTTTCGCCTTCGATCTCCCGCTCCATCCGAGCGTTTTCGACGACGCCTTCGGGGGACACGAATTCTTTCCCGCGCCGTAAGCGCGGCATATTCTTCACGTGCAGACGCGGCAGATAATAGTCTTCGTCGGTAAAATAACCGGCGGCCCAAACCAGCCGCGTGGCAGCGATTTCTCCGCGCGCTTCCGGGCCCAGTTTTACTTTCCAGCGGACTCCCTTCGGGTCCTTTACGACAAACTTCGGCGAACTTCCGCCGCGGTCCTCTTTGACGAAGGTGTAGCCCTGTGCAGGTGGCGCGCCTTGTTTTCCTCCGATGCCATAGAACAGATTGTGCGCTCTCAGATCGCCCGGATCGCGCCACAGGATACCCGACTGCTCGTCAGTTCCTTTTGCCGTCCCAGCAGCGAGTAACGGCCGTTCAGAAATATGTCCCGACGCCGCAAACTGCCCAAGCGGCATCAAGCTCAAGAGCAGGAAAAGCTTAAATCCACTGATTCCAGTGGATTTCCAGCCTATCGTTGAGTCCATAAGGATCCCACAAGCCAAGCAGGTACTCACTTGCACGAATCATGCCAATTGGGTGCAAACGTTCCCCACGCAATTGTCATCTGTTAGGTAGTGGGCAATTGCCACGCGTAGGAGGGACGAGTGAAATTGCTGGTGCAGCCCGGGGACGGTATAAAACCGCTCCTTAGTGCGATTCAGAAGGCCCAGAAATCAATCGAGATCGCCATTTTTCGCTTCGATTTGGCGGAGCTTGAGCGAGCCCTGATGGAGGCCATTAAGAGGGGTGTCGCGGTTCACGCGCTGATCGCCTGCACGAATCGAGGCGGTGAAAAGACGCTGCGAGCACTGGAAGCGCGCCTGCTCGCAGCCGGAGCGATTGTCGCGCGCACGGCCAATGATCTGGCCAGATACCACGGTAAGTTTATCATCGTTGACGCGCGGGATCTTTACTTGCTGGGGTTTAACTTCGCACGTGCGGATCTTCGGAGCCGCAGTTTCGGTTTGATTGTTCGCAATCCAAGCCTGGTCCACGATGCTGCCAGGCTGTTCAAAGCTGATAGCACCCGGCAACCATACACCGTTAAAGCCAAAAAGTTCGTGGTGAGCCCTGTGAACGCCCGCGAGCAGCTCTCCGAATTCATCGCGGGCGCCAAAAAATCACTCTGGATCTATGATCCGGAAATCAGCGATCCGTCGATGACCGGGCTGCTCGAAGAACGTGCGAAAGCCGGAGTCGACGTGAAGATTATCGGAGAACTTTCCCGGCGCATTGACTCGCTGAAAGTGCGTTCCCTGAATCCGATGCGGTTGCATGTGCGGCTCATCCTCCGCGACGAGGACCGAGCGTTCTTGGGCAGCCAGAGCCTGCGCGCAGCGGAACTGGATCGACGGCGGGAAGTAGGCCTGATTTTTCAGGATCGGGCAATTGCGAATCGCCTCGGGAAGATCTTCGACGAAGACTGGACCAAGGCCAAGACATTAGCCGCCGAGGAAGTTCCGGCGGAAAAGGTCGCCAAGAAAGTGGCGAAATTGGTAACCAAGAGACTGCCCGACGTCACAGCCGTCCTTAATGAGGTGGTGGCGATCGAAACCAAGGCCGAGAAACTCCAGTTGGATAAAGAAGGGTTGGAAGAGTCGGTCAAAGACGCCGTCAAATCCGCCGTCCGCGACGCCGTTCAGGAGGTCGTTAAGCGCGAGGCGGGTGCGAAGGTGTAAGCGAACATCGCACGGGCGTTTTTCCCGATACCACCCCCGGCAGCAAACAAATATACCGGGTACTTGCGCCGAGCTAGAGCTAAATTACTGATTGCTCGAATCTTTCCGTTACTTCCTTTTGGCAGGCTGATTGCCATTTAAGAACCGGGCCGGGAACGGCTCGAAACTCGATTGAGGAAGTAACGTATGAACAAACTGACAAAGCTGGGAATGATCCTCTGCATGGGTGCCGTACTCAGCTATGCGGAGACCATAAGCGGCAAGCTGATTGACGCCACCTGCTATGACTCGAAAGCGACGGCGACTTCCGCAGGCCAAAAGGCGCCTTCGCTCGATAAAATCGATAAGGATTGTGCGCCCACAGCCTCGACGACCGTGTTCGCGGTGCATGCTAACGGAAAGGTCTACAAATTAGATCCTTCGGGCAACGCCAAAGTGGCGTCAGAGATGCAGTCAGGCGGGATAAAGGCGGACAAGGACGGCGATGTACATATCACGGTCTCTGGTACGCCGCAAGGTGACACACTAAAAGCCGACAGCGTAAAGGGTAAGTAAGATAGCTGCGTCGGAACTTTGTTGAACAAGCGCTTTCCCGGACACCACCGGGAGAGCGCTTTTGTTTTGGCCGTATTTACATGTTACGGAAGCAATCTTGCGCCTGGATCGATTGCGGAATATCGCCAAGTTCCGCGAGCTGGCCGATCAGAGTTGCCCACCGCTCGGCTGTCATCATTCCTAAGTCCCCGGTTTCGATGAACGGTTTCTGCGCTTCGGCTACTTCGGCGAAGGCAGCAATGTCCATCGACGGATTCAGCTCGTGCATCCGGGTGTTGGTTGGTTTCGGATCGTCCAGATAAGCTCTCCAGCCGTCGCGGACGGCCGCGACGATTGCCGCCGCGCGCCCCGGATCGCTCTTGAGTTGCGCTCCGCTGGTGGCCAGCACCGTTGTATATGGGTTATAGCCGACATCGGCTACCGGAAAAACTTTCACATCCACGCCCGCATGCCGTGCCTGCAGCGGCTCCGACATCACGAAACACTGCTGTGCAAACTTTTCGTCGCGCAAAAACGCGCTGATATCGCCACCCGGGGACGGAACCACCTTGACGTGATCGAACCCGTACTTCTTTTCGAGAATGCGCGCGTAGGGAAGACCACGCTGCAGCGCCAGGGTGCCCTCTTTGAGAACATCGCCGATGGAACCAAGATGCCGCGAAGCATGTGCCATGATCCCCTGCGGACAATTCTGGAATACCGCGAACAACGCCACCACGTCGTTGCCGCGCGAGCGCGCCACCACCAGTTCGTCGGCCGAGACGATGCCGAACTCAGCCGATCCGGCGCCGATCATCTGTACGGTGGGCGTGCCCGCGCCGCCCGGCAGGATTTCCACGTCCAGTCCGTGCTTCTGAAAGGGAGCCGCATAGAATCCGCCGAATTGCGGGTCCGGTTTCCAGTTCAACGCGAGACGGCTCTTGGCCGGCTTTCCGCACGCGGCCAGCATTACGCCGCAGGCGCTTAAAAACGCTCTTCGATTCATTTCCTCTATTGTCGCGTGTGCGTGCCCGGTTATTGAAGTTGCTCGGACGCATGCCATCGGCGTAGCGTTAGGGCGCTGATCAAGTTGATGAGCCCGAACAGCGCTAGTCCCAGGGCCGACGCCAGCAGCACTGCCGCGAACACCTTGTCGACGCGCTGCTGCGTGCGCGCGATGTCCACCACCGATCCCAGGCCTTCCCCGCCAATGAACTCGCCCACGATCGCGCCGATCACGGCCAGCCCCGACGCCACCCGTAGTCCCGTCAGGATCTGCGGCAACGCAGCGGGGAATCGCAATTTGACCAGCGTGATTGCGGGCGAGGCCCCGTACAGCCGGAACAGATCCCGCAGCGCCGGATCGGTCGAAAGCAGTCCCGTGAGCGTGTTGGCGATTACCGGAAAGATCGACACGATAAATGCGGACGCGACCACCGTTTTCATCCCGTATCCGAACCAGATGACTAACAGGGGAGCGATGGCGATGATCGGTACGGTCTGGAAAAACACCGCGTAGGGATAGAGCGCCCTTTGGATAGCGCGGGAAGAAGACAGCAGCACCGCGATGGCGACGCCTGCCAGCGTGCTCAGCGCGAAGCCTATAAGAGCAGCGGCCGAGGTTTTCGTCATGGCGGCTGCCAGTTCCTCACGATTGTCGAGCAGGGCACGGAGTACGGCGCTGGGAGCAGGGACCAGATAGCTCGGTACCAATCCGCTGCGCACCATCCACTCGAGGGCGAGCGTAATCACTACGAACGGGATCAGAGGCGGCAGGAATTTCCTCACTCCTCCTCCATCGCGCCCATCAGCAGTTTCATTTCGTATCCGAGACGCGGATCGGAGCGCAAGTCGTTGGTGCGCTCCGGCGGCAGATCCAGGCGCCGGTCGAGTTTGATGCGGCCCTTGCGGCGCGCCAGCACCACGGCGCGATTTGCCAGGAACGCGGCTTCCGAGATGGAATGCGTGACGAAGATCACGGTCATCCCCCGGCGCTGCCACAGCTCGCGAAGCTGCACTTCCAGGTTAAACCGCGTGATCTCGTCCAGTGCGGCGAACGGCTCGTCCATCAGCAGCAGTCGTGGATCGGTGACCAACGCCCGTGCGAGAGACACACGCATCCGCATGCCGCCCGAAAGCTGGGCCGGATAACGATCCTCGGCTTCGGCCAATCCCACTTGAGCCAGCGCAGTACGAGCCTTGGCGTTGCGATCTTCGCGCCCGATTCCCATCAGCTCCAGGGGCAGGGCAGCGTTATTCAGGACAGTGCGCCACGGCAAGAGGTGCGCATCCTGAAACACGAACGCAGTCTGAAACTGTTCGGGCTCAGCGATGATGCGTCCGTCATCGGGAGCCGCGAGCCGTGCGATCATCCGCAGCAGCGTCGACTTCCCACATCCCGATGGACCCAGCACAGCGAGAAACTCGCCGGCATCGATGCGGAGATCCATCCCCTCGATCACGACGAATTTGTTGTCGAAGACTCTCCGGACGCGCTCCAGGCGGAGAGCGACTCCGCGCGTGGTTTTCGTCCCACTTGTATTGATCACGGCAGGATCGCCACGATCCGCACCGGCGCGCCCGAGCCCTCTTCAATCTTCATCGGCAGCGCGATCAGGGTGGTCCCGGTGGCCGGCAGCCGTTCCAGATTCGCGACGTTCTCGAGACCATAGACATCGGCCTTGTTCACGACCTGGTGGACAATGAAATCCTGCGATGGTCCGTAGTCCATGCTGGCGGTATCGATCCCCACTCCCGCCACGCCGCGCTGAACCAGCAGCTCGGCGGATTCCCTCGACAAGCCTGGAAAATGCAGATGCGCCGTATCGCCTGGAACATCGCTGCCCAGATATTGCTTCTTGTCCGGCCAGTACTTTCCCCATCCGGTGCGAATCAGCACAATCGACCCTGGGGCGATGGCTCCATGAGCCTGCTCCCAACCGGTGAGGTCCTGGGCGCTGACCCGGTAATCGCGGTCGCGCGCCGCGGGCTCCGTCACGTCTACAACCTCCGCGGTGCCGATTAGATTTGAGACGGGAATCTTATCGACGGTCGTTTTGCCCTGGCCGAAATGGATGGGAGCATCCATGTGCGTGCCGCCATGCTCGGCGGAAGAGAAGTTTCCAGCCGCGTACCAGTATCCCTGCGGCGTGATCTTCCAGGTGTCCTTCTGATGTTGAAAACCCTCGGCGGCGTTCGGCCAATACACGGTCTGGGCGTTATAGGAATAGCTGAGGTCGATTAATCTTGATCTATCGATGGAACCGGTCGGCCGCGCGCAGGACGCGGCCCAGACGGCCGCCGCAATCATAACTGCACACATAACTGCGCACCGGACGCTCATTGATCTTCTTAAATCTTACACTCCATCGATGCGACAGCTTTTCGTAACGCTATGCTGCGTTCAGGAGTCCTTCTAACATGGCCGCCAGGATCGAGGACTATGCGCTGATCGGAGATTGTCATACCGCGGCCCTGGTGTCTTCGGACGGTTCCATCGACTGGCTGTGTTTTCCGCGGTTCGATTCTCCCGCCTGTTTTGCGGCGCTGGTCGGCGCTCCCGAGAACGGCCGGTGGCAAATCGCGCCGGCTGCCGAGGTCCGCGCTGTCCGGCGGCGCTATCGCCGCGATACATTGATTCTCGAAACCGATTTCGAAGCAGATCACGGCGCCGTGACGCTTATCGATTTCATGCCGATCCGATCCGGGACGTCGGATGTCGTGCGTCTGGTCCAAGGCCGTCGCGGCGAAGTCCCCATGCACATGGATCTGATCATCCGTACCGATTACGGTTCCACAGTGCCGTGGGTGCGGCAGACCGACGGCGGAATACGCGCGCTGGCGGGACCGGATACTTTGTACTGCCGCTCGGACGTTCCAATGCATGGCGAGGATCTGCATACGGTGGCCGATTTTACGGTCGCGGAAGGGCAGACGGTGTCGTTTACGCTCACGTGGTCGCCCACGCATCGCGGGAGGTCGCCCCGCCAGGATTGGGCTCAAAGCCTTCCAGCTACCGAGAAATGGTGGCAGCGATGGGCCGGGCGCTGCACGTATCACGGGGAATGGCGCGATGCTGTGGTTCGATCTCTGCTCACACTCAAGGCCCTGACCTACAAGCCCACCGGCGCCATGGTGGCTTCGCCGACCACATCTCTGCCGGAGCGGATCGGCGGAGTGCGTAACTGGGATTATCGCTACTGCTGGCTGCGCGACGCTACGTTTACCCTGTACGCTTTGCTGACCGGCGGATACATCAAAGAAGCCAAGGACTGGCGGGAATGGCTGGTTCGCGCCGTGGCCGGCACTCCTTCCGAAATCCAGATCATGTACGGATTGCGCGGGGAACGCCGCCTGACGGAGCTGGAGCTGGGTTGGTTGCGGGGCTATGAGGGATCAGTGCCCGTGCGCATCGGAAACGCTGCCTACAAGCAGTTTCAACTGGACGTGTACGGTGAAGTCATGGATACCATGCACCTGGCACGGCAGGCCGGCTTGGCCGAGGATGAAAACGCGTGGCGCATCCAGCGTGACCTGCTCAAGTTTCTGGAGTCCGGCTGGAAAGAGCCGGACGAAGGCATTTGGGAGGTTCGAGGTCCGCGGCGACACTTTACGCATTCCAAAGTCCTGGCCTGGGTCGGAGTCGATCGCGCGGTGAAGGCGGTGGAACGGTTTCGGCTGCCAGGCGACGTGAACGCCTGGCGCGCTCTGCGCGACGAAATCCATGATGACGTTTGCCGCCAGGGATTCGATACCGAGCGCAACTCATTCGTTCAGTACTACGGCTCTAAGGATCCCGACGCGAGCCTGCTGGTGCTGCCGCTGGTCGGATTCCTTCCCCCCCACGATCCCCGTATACAAGGAACCATCGAGCTCATTCAACGCGAGCTGACGGATGGCCCCTTCGTCTACCGCTATCCTCTGGCGCAGAATGTGGACGGGCTTCCGGCGGGTGAAGGCGCATTTCTCCTGTGTACGTTTTGGCTGGCCGAAAATCTTGCCTTGCAGGGCTGTCATGCGGAGGCCCGAGAGATTCTGGAGAAAATGCTGGAGCTTCGCAACGACGTCGGCCTGCTGCCCGAACAGTACAGCGTCGTCGAAAAGCGGTTCCTGGGGAATTTTCCACAGGCGTTTTCCCATATCGGCCTCGTCAACACCGCGCGAAGCCTAAGGCCGCAACTCGGGCCCGCACCTCGATCCACGCCCCCGTACTGAGTCGAATTACCCGCCATCCGCATCGGGGAAATGGTCTAGTACGTGCAACGGTCTAGTCATGCGCGACTCGAAATCGATGTGCCGTCATCTGTGTTCTGAACTTGTCTTTATCACGCGAGCCGATCGCCGGGGACGACAAGCCATGCTGGGCAATCTCGAAGAGATCGGGGAGTGGTTCGCGGAGGTGCTCACCGAGTGTGCGTTCCCGCGCGATGCCACAGTAAGGATCGTCAGCAAAGCCCATCAACTGGAAGGTGTTGTGGAGGCTTGTACTCGCCAGGCGCCGCTGGGATTCTTTGTGAAGGTGAGACTCTTGCCCCAGTCCCGCTGGTCGGAGCGGTGGTTCACTCCGCAGCATCTGCTGACGCTTTGGTCCGGCACGCAGCCTAAGGTATCTCCCTTAAAAGCGGCCTCAGGTTACTGAGGAAATAGTTCGCGCACTTTCTGCGTCTCGCGCGAACTTTGCATCTGTTGGGAACTGCTGTTTTGACCAACTATCGTCAGCTGTTGACGATGCCGGCCGGCGCGGGCACAGCCTCGGTGCGCTTCTTGCGCCTGGGACGAAGCTTGCCGCCGAGCTTTTCGAGAGTCGCGCGGAACCCTTCCATGTAGATGTAGACCACTGGCGTGATGTACAGCGTCAGGAGCTGCGAAACCACCAGTCCACCCACCACTGCCAGGCCCAGCGGACGGCGCGCTTCGGAGCCGGCGCCCAGGCCCATCGCGATAGGTAAGGTGCCCATCAGCGCAGCGACCGTGGTCATCATGATCGGACGGAAGCGCACCAGGCAGGCTTCGTAGATCGCATCGGCCGGAGGGACGTTGTGGAGGCGCTGCGCCTCGATTGCGAAATCGATCATCATGATCGCATTCTTCTTTACGATTCCGATCAGCATGATGACGCCCACGAAAGAATAGATGTTCAACTCATCGTGGAACAAAAGCAGCGTGGCCAGCGCGCCCATTCCGGCTGACGGGAGCCCGGAAAGAATGGTGATGGGATGAATGAAGCTCTCATAGAGAATCCCCAGCACCATGTAGATGACCAGGATCGCCATAACCAGCAACCAGCCCAGGCCGACGAAGGACGACTGGAACGCGGCTGCCACGCCCTGGAACGTTGCGCTCACCGTCGCGGGAAGGACTTCGCGTGCGGCCGTCTCAACGCGGTCGACCGCGTCGCCCAGCGCCACGCCCGGCTGCAGATTGAATGAGATCGTCACCGAGGGGAGCTGCCCCAGGTGGTTCACCGCCAGCGGACCCGCGGTCGTGCGGGCCTTGGTCACCGTGCTGAGCGGCACCAGCTTGCCGTTCGAGGATCGGACGTAGATCAGGTCGAGCGCCCTCGGATCGGTTTGGTACTGCGGCAGCAGCTCCATGATGACCCAATAATCATTGGTCGGCGCATAGATGTCGGAAACTTGGGCAGTCCCAAAGGAGTTAAACAGAGCGCTTCCCACCTGATCCGCGGTGACGCCCAACGACGACGCGTGATCCCGGTCGATATCGACGATCACTTCGGGGCTGGTGATCAGCAGGTCGCTATTGACGTCGGTCAGGCCGGGGATTTCCCGCAGTCGCTTCTCGAATTCGCCTGAGGAGCGGTACAGTTCGGTCAGATCCTGCGCTTGCAGCGTGTACTGGTAGAGACTCCGGGTCTGTTGCCCGCCAATGCGGACCAGCGGGGGATTCTGGAAGTAGGTTCGCACGCCGGGGATCGCGTTGGTCAGGGGACGCATCTGGTCCATGATCTGTTCCGGCGTGACGTTTCTATCGGCGCGGGGCTTCAGCCGGATCTGCATGTTGCCGGAATTGCCGGCTCCCTGGTTTCCGCCTCCGCCCACTCGCGAAAAGAACGCGTCCACGTTGGGGTTGGCGGCTACAACGGCCGCAACCTGCTGCTGGATACGCGCCATGGCATCGAACGACGCGTCCTGGGCGAATTCGGTCGAGGCGTTGATCTGATTGGTGTCCTGGCTGGGGATGAAACCTTTCGGAACCAGTCCATATAGGTAAACGGTGAGGACCAGGGTGCCGACCGCCGTCATCAGCGTTGCGAAACGATGCCGGATCACTCCGTTCAGCGTCCAGCGGTAGACATCCCGAATCGCGTCAAAGCCCCGTTCGGTGACGCGGAACAACTTCCCATGGTCCTCGGTCGGGGGCTTCAGGAACCGGCTGCAGAGCATCGGCGTCAGGCTCAGTGATACAAAACCCGAAATGAGAATCGCCACGCTGATGACCACCGCGAACTCGTGGAACAGTCTTCCTACGATGCCGCCCATGAACAACACCGGGATGAACACCGCGGTTAACGACAACGTCATCGAAAGCACGGTGAAGGCAATCTCCCGGCCGCCTTCGAGCGCCGCCGCCATGCGCGACTTGCCCATTTCCATGTGCCGGACGATGTTCTCCAGCACTACGATGGCGTCATCCACCACGAACCCAACCGCCAGCGTTAAAGCCATGAGCGACAGATTGTCCAGGCTGTAGTTGAGGAAGTACATCGCGGCGAAAGTGCCGATCACCGAGAGAGGCAGGGCCAGGCTGGGAATGATGGTGGCGGAAACGTTCCGCAGGAACACAAAAATAACCAGAACCACCAGCACCACGGTGAGGATCAGCGTGAACTTGACGTCGTCCACCGACTCGCGAATGGACACCGAGCGGTCGTACACCACGTCCAGATTCACGGCCGGCGGCAGCTGCGCCCGAAATTCCGGGAACAGGGCCTTGATCTTGTCCACCACTTCCACGGTGTTCGTGCCGGGCTGGCGCTGGACCTGGAACATGATCGAGCGCGTGTTGTTGATCCACGCTATTTCTTTGTCGTTCTGGATGCCGTCGAGCACGCGTCCCAGGTCGCCCAGACGCACCGGGGATCCGTGATTGTCCGAGACGATCAGAGACCGGTACTCGTCGGCTTTCATCAACTGGCCGTTGGCCTGGACCGTGAACGCCTGATTCGATCCCCACAGGGTTCCCGCCGGCAGATTGACGTTATGTTTCTGGATGGCCGTAGCGACGTCGTTAATGGCGATACCGCGCGCGGCCAGCTGGTTCGGATCGAGCTGGGCGCGGACCGCGAACTTCGATGCGCCCCACACGTTTACCTGGGCAACGCCGTCGACCGTGGAGATCCTCGGCGCAATTAACGTTTCTGCGAAATCGTCCAGCACCTGCGGCGAGATGGTGGACGAGTTGAGGCCCATGAACAGGATCGCTTGGTCGGCTGGGTTGACCTTCCGTAGCTGGGGCGGGGCGGGCATGCCTACCGGAAGCCGGCGAACCACGGCTGCGATAGCCGACTGGACGTCTTGCGCCGCAGCGTCAATATTGCGGTCCAACGAAAACTGCAGCGTGATGTTGGTGTTTCCACGCGCGCTGGTCGAGGTCATCGAATCCAGACCCGGCACCGTGGAGAATTGTCGCTCCAGCACGGTCGCCACGGAGGAGGCCATGGTTTCAGGGCTCGCGCCTGGCAGGGTCGCCTGCACCTGCATGGTCGGGTAATCGATGTTGGGCAGATCGCTCACCGGGAGCGTCCGATACCCGGCAATGCCGAAGATGACAATGCCGATCATGACGAGCGCCGTCATGACTGGCCGCTTGATGAATAATGCCGTGAGGTTCAAGACAGAAACGCCCCTAAGGGTAATGTTAGCTAGAATCTGGCGCGTCAAAACAGTGCCAAAAGGAGTACGGCGACGAAGCGGCCTTAGGAGGGCTGCCGCAAGATACTAGCCGAATCGATATCTTGTGGATTATCCAGCACATAGACGTGCTGGAAACCCTCTTGCGCCAGGCCGGGAAGGGAACCGAGCAGATCCCGCGTCTGCTGTTCGATCACCTCCCGGCGTACCCGGCGATCCGGCCGCGACTCATTTCGCGCCACACAGACATCCACCGGGAGATTCAGCACGATGGCCGTGGCGGGCGCTGTGCCGGGCTCAGTCAAATGCAGCAAGCTCCGGCGCAGTTCCGCCTGGACGTTGGTGGCATCGACCACCGTCAGCCTGCCCCGCCGAAGACGTTTGGCGACGATGAGATGCAGCAGTTGGAATGCATCGGCGGAGGCGCTCTGGTCGGCTTCGTCGTCAGAAACCGCCGCACGCAGGGCATCCGACGAGACGATCTCCGTGGTTTTGAAATGCTTTCGCGCGAACGTCGATTTGCCGCTTCCTGACGCGCCGATCAAGAGCACCAGGCCACGCTCAGGAATCGTTAAGAGCACGTTTCTTTATACACGATGCAGTATATTGGTTCCGACCATGACGCCCACCCGCCGTCCTGAGACTTCGGCCCCCGCCGCGCAGGCCTCGGTTCCATCGACTTACGCCTGGTATGCCGCTGTGGTGCTGATGTTGTGCTACACGCTCTCCTACATCGACCGCCAGATCCTCAGCTTGCTGGTGCCGTTCATCAAGGCCGACCTGAAGATCAATGACACGCTGGTCGGCCTGCTGCAGGGATTTTCGTTCGCGCTGTTCTACGCCATCATGGGCCTGCCGCTGGGACGCGTGGCGGATTCGGCCAATCGGCGCAATCTCATCTCGATTTCCATCGCGTTCTGGAGCATCTTCACGGCGGGATGCGCTTTGGCCCGCAGTTACACCACTCTTTTCCTGGCCCGCGTGGGCGTCGGCATCGGCGAGGCCGGGCTGAATCCCGCCTCCTTCTCGATCCTGTCCGATCTCTTTCCGAAGGAACGGTTAGGGGCCGCGCTGAGCGTCTTCTATATCGGCAACCTGCTCGGGTCGAGCCTGGCGCTCATCGTGGGGGGAACCGCCGTGCAGGCTGTAACGCGCCAGCCCGAAATCACGCTACCTGTTCTGGGAACCATCGCTTCCTGGCGAATGACGTTTCTGATTCTAGGGCTGCCGGGACTTTTCTTTGCCCTGCTGGTTTTCACCCTGAAGGAGCCGATCCGCAAAAACCTGGCGCGAACCTCCACTGGTGCGACCAGGTTGACCATCGCGGAAACGTTCACCGAAATCCGTTCACGCTGGCAATCGGTGCTGGGGATTTCCGTCGGCTTCGTCTTCCAGGCCGCCTGCAACTATGGATTTACCGCGTGGGTGCCGACCTATTTCCTTCGCGCCCATGGCTGGACCATCGGCCAGACCGGCCGCGCGCTGGGCTTCCTGATTCTTCCATTCGGCTGCCTGGGCCTGTACCTCGGCGGCTGGCTCAGCGAGCGCTGGCAGAAACGAGGCATGGTCGATGCGCCTCTGCTGGTGGGCATCCCCTGCGCCATCGGGATCCTGCTGTTTCTGGTCCCGGCCATGCTGATGCCCAGCGCGGGCTGGTCGCTGGCACTGATCGGGCCGGGACTCTTCTTTCTGGTGCTGCCGATGGGCACCGCCGGTGCAGCCCTGCAATTGATCTTTCCCAACCAGGTCCGCGCGCAGGTGAGCGCGCTCTATCTGTTCATTTTGAACCTGGGCGGTCTGACTCTGGGGCCGCTGATGCCAGGGGTGTTTGCCGACTATCTGTTCAAGGACCCCAAGATGATCGGCGCGGCGCTGTCGCTGACCATGGCGATTTCCGGCGTTCTGATGCTCATTGTCGTGTCGGTAACGCGGCGGCCCTATCGGAAGCACTTCCTGGAAATGAACTCTTAGTGGCGCACGCACTCATGCGTGCTGCGTCGAGACTCTTCTCGACGTCTTCAGGTATCGACAGGAGTGTCGATACGGCACGCACGAGTGCGTGCGCCACTCGGAGTCGCTCGCTTCATGGTTTGACCCACTTTCCACGGCTATGGCCCGTGGCAATGAGAAGAGTTCCGACGATTCGGCGGAGAATGCTGGTGAACACGAGCAGGTGCACGGTTAGCAGGAGGAACATGATCCCCCAAAACGAACCGCGCTTCCAAAGGATGCGATTCTTCCTCATCGTGTAACCGAAAACAATCATGAAAGGCGAGCCAAATCAAGACAAGTCCCACCGACAGGCCAATTGCAAGGTACAAAATGAAGTCGAGAGGACACGATTCACCGTCATGGAGCGGTCCTGCTTCCTGACACTCGCGGAGCCGACGCACGCGTGAGCCAAACCCACAGCGCTGTCCCGATCACCGGGACCAGAGTTACCAATAGAAACGTTTCCGTGTAGCGCTGCTGATCGAACCATCGCCCCAGCAGCGGCAGAAGCACCGCCACCAGCGCCGACCACGTGCCCGCGCCCAACCCCGCCACCATCGCCATCTGCCCCGCTGGATAAGCGCGGGCGGCTGCTCGCAGCGCCACTACGATGAATCCGGCCGCGACGAACATGGACCAGAAAAACACCAGCACGGCCAGCACTGGCGAATTGAGCCAAGTGACAACAGCGAGCGGCAGTTCCAGGATCGTCAACAGCACGAACATCCCGACCGGCCGATTCTTGCCGGACGCGTACCGGTCGGCCGCCCAACCCCAGAAGAAATACCCCACTTCCCAACCCGCCGGCGGAACCCACAGGTAATACTTCAAGTCGTTCTGGGACACGGCGAACACGCGATTCAGATACAGCGAACTCAAATACAGGATCGGGCCCAGGGCGAAGGCGCCCAGCGAATAGCCACAGACAAGAGCCCAGAAACGCCGTTCGAGAAAATTCGGCCATACGATCTTCGCCGGCTTGCGCTCCGGCAATGGCAGATACGGGGGCCGGGCGACCGTTGCCCACAGCGCGAGCCACATCAATCCCAAGGCGCCGGTCACCAGGAACGCCGCTCTCCATCCGAACCGCGCGGCGATCGGGATCACCAGAAACGGCGTCACGATCGCTCCCAGCGATCCGCCGCTGTAGGAGATCGCAATGCCGCGCGACTGGCGATTCGGGGGCAGGGAATCCATGGCCGTACGGAATCCCCCAGGAAAGGTTGCGCCTTCGCCAAGTCCTAATAATGCACGGGCCGCCGCCAATCCTAGAAATACGCCGGCACCGTGGCCCACAAAGGCATGCGAAGCGCTCGCCAGGCTCCAGATCGCGACGGCCGCGAGCATCCCGACGCGCAGTCCCACGTAATCCAGAAGCGAGCCCCACAGCGGGTTCCCGATCATGTAAGCAATGGAGAACGCTGACACTACTTCGGTGTACCGCTCCGCGCTCAATCCGGTGTCCGCGAGAATCACCACCGACAACGTCGCGAAAATCTGGCGATCCACGTAGGAAAGCCATGAGCACACCATCATCACCACGGAGGCGGCCCACATGCGCCAGCCAGTGCCGGTCATCTCTGGTAGAATACAACGCATATGTCTTCGACCATCGAAGTTTTGAACCAAAAGATTGACGCCAAACACCTTTTGAAGCATCCGTTTTATGTGGCCTGGAGCAAGGGCGAGCTGTCTCTGGAAGACCTGCAGTCCTACTCGCGCCAGTACTTCACGCACGTGCGGGCGTTTCCGACTTATCTGAGCGAAATGCACGCCCACTGCGAGGATCTCGATTCCCGCCGCACCATCGCTGCGAACCTTGCCGATGAAGAAGCCACTTCACCGACGCACCCCGAGCTGTGGCTCGATTTCGCCGCAGGGCTGGGCGAATCGCGCGAGGGCGTGCTGGGACAAACCGCTGGTCCGCGGATGAAAGCGCTGGTCGAGACGTTCCGTTCCATCGCGAAGATGGACACCGGACTCGCCGCCGCGGGTCTGTACTGCTACGAAAACCAGATCCCTGCCGTATCGGCGGCGAAGATCGCCGGTCTGAAAGCGAATTACAAGATCAACGACGAGGAGACGCTGCGCTACTTCGCCGTGCACGAATCGGCCGACGTTGAGCACGCCGCGCAGTGGGAAGCGCTCATCGAGCGCCACAATGTTCCGGCAGATCAGGCTGCCAAGGTAGCCGATCGCGTGTTGGACGCACTGAACGGCGCGCTGGACGAAATCTACGCCGGCTGCCGGTGTACGTCCATTAACTAGCGGTTTTTAGGTCGAAACTTTCATCCGAGGCTTGATCGGGGCTCAGCGCCGTGTGCGCCCCGATCAGCTTTCTTGCGGCCAGATGGTCGGCCGGCCGATTGATGGAATCCACCGCGCACAGCTTTCCGATCCGGAAGTAAAACACAGAAAACTTGCGACTCTCGGGTTCGCCGCGCGTCACGATCTGATCGAATCCCACCGGCAAACCGGCCATCTGCAGGTGGATATCATACTGATCGGTCCAGAACCACGGGACAGCCGCATAGGGTGCCCCACGGCCGACAATCGCTTTGGCGGCGGAGGTCGCCTGATCCACTGCGTTCTGCACCGATTCCAGGCGCACGCACATTTGGGCGAACGGATTCGGACACTCCGCGCAGTCCCCGATCGCGAAAATACGCTCATCGGGAGTTCGCAAGTACTCGTCCACTGTAATGCCGTTCCCCACCGGCAACCCGGCGTCCCGCGCCAACTCCACGTTCGGCTCGACCCCGATCCCGGCGATCACCAAATCCGCCGGCCGGCTGGTTCGTTCGCGTAATAGGACTTCCCTTTCGCGAATCCCGTACAGCGTCGCATTCAGCAGGACGTCGACGCCCTTATTCTCGTGCTGGCCGCGGAAGTATTCGGACACCACCGGCGCGACCACGCGCGCCATGAGCCGCGGTTGCCCCTCAATCACGGTGACCTGCTTGCTTAACGTTCGCGCCGCTGCGGCGACCTCGAGTCCGATGAATCCGCCGCCGATCACGACGACATCCTGCGCGGCGGCCAGGCGCTGGCGGATCTCGGTGGCCTCGCCCAGCGTGCGTAAGTAGCATACGCCCTCGTACGGCAGCATTCGATTGCGCGCGCCGGTGGCCAGCACCAGCGTGTCGTATTCGATGTGCTCTCCCGAATCGAGCTTCACGCGCCGGCTAGTCCGATCAATCGCCGCGACGCGCGCTGTTACCAACGTGATGCGCTGCGTCTCGTAGAACGCCGCCGGACGCAGCTCGGCATGCCGCTGCTCCTGTTTACCGAGCAGGAAACCCTTGGAAAGCGGAGGACGCTGGTAAGGTACGTGCGGCTCGTCGCCGATCAGCGTGATGCGCTCCTCGAAACCCTCCAGGCGCAGGGACGCGGCGGTCTGGAATCCGGCTTGTCCTCCGCCAATGATGACGACGCCCACGGACGTTTATTGCTGCGTTGGCGGCGTGTGGACCACCAGGCCGTCGAGCTCCGCCTTCACGTGGATCTGGCAGCTCAGGCGGCTATTGGATTTTCGGGGCGATGCCGTCGTGTCGAGCATGGCATCCTGATCCTCTCCGATCGGGTCCAACAGCGGCAGGAATTTTTCCTCGACGTAGACGTGGCAGGTGGCACACTGGCAGTTGCCGCCGCATTCGGCGACGATTCCATCGACCCCGTTCTGCACTGCGCCTTCCATGACGGTATCGCCGACGGGAACGTCAATTGTGCGCGTGGTCCCGGTGTGTGAAATGTAAGTGATCTTGGGCATGTTGAACGGAACTCACATTATCGCCCAACAGACCCGCGGGCGGAGTGCGTTAGGAGTCGGTCACCAACCGGTAAGCTGAATCCACTCTTCCGCGCGCGCACGAATTGTTCCGTCTTCCGGGAACAGATCGCCGATAACGGACACCGAATCCGCCCCCGCTTCGAGCACCTGACGCGCGTTGAGGCGGGTGATGCCGCCGATCGCGACCAGCGGTCGGTCGGTGAAGGGCCGCAGTCTGCGCAGTTCGTCGAGACCCACCGTGGCATCGGGATTCTCTTTGGTCGCCGTACCGAAGATGGGGCCGAGCGCCAGGTAATCCGCCGGTTCCGCGCAGGCCGCGCGTAATTGCGCTTCGTTGTGGGTCGAAAAGCCGACCATCGCATCCGGGCCGATCACG
>JAOAPR010000338.1 GCA_025463005.1 Bryobacterales bacterium
ACAGCGAGGCGTGGTGGCGTGATCAATTCAAAAGGGTATTCAGACAGAACGTCTGGGTGATGTCGTCGAAGTGGTCAGATCGCATCTCTCGCGGCGCATGGTTCATATGCACGAATTCAGATTGAAACGCGCTAGCTAGTCGTCACTGCGTTCCTAATGAGATTACGGCATTCAGCTGAACCGCGGCTCGCAATGCGTCAACTTACGCGATTTTGACGAGCATCACCTTTGATGTGCTATCGCGGGTTGGCTTGTCATGCGGCAACTTTGACGTTGCTGACCAAACCGGTTGGCTACCTGCGTGTCAACTTCCGTAACAGCTTCTCGATGATCCGCCGATCAAGATCGGCTAAAATGAAGGTACACAGGACGAGCAACGGTTGGAAAATCTCGTGATCGGCGGTCCCCAGGCATTGTACAGAATCAAAGAAAAGAGTGTCGGCAGGTATGTGGATCGAATAGTCGGGGTCCAATCCGACTGGTCTACAAGCTGAACATTTGGGCATCGGCGGTTGCAAACAACCCAAGAACGCGCTGCCCAATCGTGTATCTGCCTGAAGCTGTTACCGCCTCACTCATCGTCACGACAAGTCAATACTTCCTAATCGCAAAACCAACTCCGTATCCACAATCCGAATATGTAAAGGCTGAATATCTTGGGTCGGAAGCTACGACGTCGTGCCAGACCTTTCCGAGTTCGGGATGTATGGGATGACAAACATCATCAAAAATGATCGCCCCTCCGATTTTGAGTCGCGGCAAGACGTCGCAAAGATCTTGAACAGCACCCTCTGGGCTGTGATCGCCGTCAACAGTGATAAGGTCAAAGCTTTCGTCAGGATTACGAGCAAGGTACAAGGGCACAGTGACATGGCTATCGCCGTCAATAAACTTCATATCGCCGCGATACCCGATGCGCTTGAGCTCTTGCCGAACAAAATCTGGACCTGGATTTTCCATTCCAGCGTAGCCCTCGACCCACATGTCGAACATGACCAACGCACATTCAGGGTTGGCTGAAACGACGGCTGCAACGCTGCGGCCGCGGCGCACCCCAATCTCGAGGTAACGCTTTGGTGCGAGCAAGTCGGCAAGACATGATAGCACCGTCACGATATCGGCGTAGCGCCAATTTCTCCCGAAGCGGCTTAACCCGTCGGAGAAAAATTGAATTAGGAATGCCGTGTAATCGTCGGGCGTCAGGCGGCGCATCAGTTCGATACCGCGCTCTACGTAATTTTGGCTAAACAGGTGGGCCTCGACCGTTTGTGCACCAATCAGCACCGGCGGATACCACTGAGTTTGGTCCGGCGGTACAATGTGCGAGACGGCTTTAACCGTCTCTACAGTGACCCCATAGTCGGGCCTCGAATATGTTCTCGATCCACCCGTATCGATCAGCCTAGCTTCCTTCAGGAAGAATCTTCGCACGCTTGGCAGCTCCGTGTTTTAGAAGGCGCGCAAAGAACTAGCACGTTGAAACGATGCAGACCACGTTGATGGGCTATTTCTGCGTTACCGGGGGCACTTGCCTCGCGTGCCGCATCACCTAGATAGGCGACTGAGGGCTTTACCAAGCGAGCAAAATTCCTTTCCGTAACGACTACGTCACAAGGCGCGAGGCCAGTGATTGGTATGGTAGCCCCCCGGTATCAGATCTCGCGCAAGACATCTAAAAATGAAATGAAATCAACTACATAATTGAAACTATTGCTTTATTACAGGCTGGCGAGATGCGAGCTTGCCCGCCGGCAAAGCGAGACGGGGTGTGCGAGGCCCTTGGAGCGTCCTGGAGCACCATGACCCTTCCCACTACCATTTTCAATTGGCGCGCTGGCGGGGTTCCCTAGAGCGTTTATGTTCGCTTTTCTTGGTTGTCTCGACTCGCTCTCGATTTGCGCGAGAAGGCCTAATAATCAAACTGCCCGCCGCCAAACCCCTTATCTGTTGACGTTCCAAAGTGACGCTGAACGGGTACGCGGCGTCGGCACTTTTCGTGACTGATTTCAAGGACTTTTCGATTGAGTTCCAGCTTGACTGCCACGTCCCTCTTAGACAAATTGCCGCCGCCCAACTGACGTTCATCTGTCGGGAAGCAAACTGGCTTCAGGAATCGTTCGGGAAAGGGAGCCTACATCCACGCCGTGGGTCGTTCGGCTTCCAGAGGGTATTTGCCCGATTAGCCGAACAAGCAGCGCCGCGGACTGTCCTTGCCACCGCCTGTCCGTCTATATCGAGTACCTGGAATGGCTGACGTGGATATGGACGCAAGGATCAATGACGTGGAAGCGAATGCGAAGCCCGGCTCCAGCCGTAAGGATGCGCAGATAGGCGCGAACATGGTCACCGGCGACTTCGCGCTAGAGCCCACCATCGTCTTCGATACCGGTGCCTCCAGCCAGACCATACTGGCTGCGCGCGATATTTATGGCGGAATCAGCAATTTCAGACTGTGGTCGATGATCGGATGGCGCGACATCAAGCAGCGTTATCGGCGTTCTACCCTGGGCCCGTTCTGGTTGACGCTGAGCATGGCGTTCATGGTGACCGGCCTGGGG
>JAOAPR010000201.1 GCA_025463005.1 Bryobacterales bacterium
CCGGGGTTCTCGTCAATGATCTCTACGTCGCGATCGAGCGCGACTATTTAATTAACAAAAAACGAACACTGCGCAATGTGAAGGGCGCATGGAGGAAGCATCTCTCCGGCGTCTTCGGCTCGCAGCCCATCGTCCCCTTCCGCCCCAGCCGGGTCTCGTCCTACATCCTGGCGCGCCAGAAGGAGGAGGCCGCGAACGCCACCATCAACCGCGAGCTCGCGGTCCTGAAGCGCATGGCCGCTCTCGCCATCGAGAACTACGAAGCTGAAGTCGAGGACGAAAAACTGATCGCGGCGCTGGTGCGCTGGGCGAAGATCAAGCCGCTCGATGAATCGGACAACGTAAGGGAACAAATCTTCCCGACCGAACTCTATGACGCTTTCGCGCGCGAGACCGCGAAGGTCGGCTTGTGGTTCCGCACCATGTTTGAGCTGAGCTATGCGCGCGGCTGGCGTCCGAAGTCAGCCAAGCAGCTCCAGGTGAAACAGATCGACCTGATGCGGCGCACCATTCGCCTGACCGCGAAGATGACGAAGAACAAAAAACCCTGCGAGATCGGCATGACCGACACCGAGTATGAATTGCTGCGGCAGTCGATCGCAGGAAAGGGCCCCGAAGACCTGGTGATCACGCGCCAGCGGGACGCGCTCGGACGCCGCCCCAGAAACGGCGGGCGCATCGTGGACTTCCGCAAAGACTGGAAGAAAGTCTGCGAAGCGGTCGGAGTGACTCCAGGACTCGACGGCCTGATCTTTTATGATTTGAAGCGGGCGGGCGTGACCAACCTGATCGACGACGGCTTCGACGTGAAGGAGGCCATGACCATCACCGGGCACGCAACCGAATCGGCCTTCCGCCGTTACCACAAAGTCAGCGCCCCAAAACTCCAGGATGCGGCCCGCCGGATCGAGCGCGGCCACCGGGAGCGGCAAAGAGCAGCCAGGTATCAGCAGGAAGAGATGTTCGGGGAGAAAATCCCGCCGGGCAGAGCCTCATAGATAGAACTGCCGATTTAGAATCGGCAGCTCTATGTCACCGCCTTGTGTAAACTCCGCGCGCCGTCCACAGCTTTTCCCACAGGGTAAGCAGTTGTTTCCGCACGAGTTCCTCCGCGTCAACTTGTTGTCTGTGTAGAATTGCACCATTTTTAGGGCAATAATTTGGCTTGACCGCCGCCGATATCGGCTATAAGGTGATCGCCTTCGGTGGACGCCTAGGTTTCCGTTCACGAAAATTACCTGTAGCGCGCGATTCGTAATCGGCAGGTCAGCGGTTCAACTCCGCTCGTCGGCTCCATTTACGAGATCGCGGTGGCAGGTGAAAGAAAGTTGCTTGCCGCATGTCGATCAAATCATCCGCTGCGATCACCCCACTAGATCCGGTTGGCCCTTGCCCCATCTTCGAGGGCAACCTAGTCGACTCCGTCACCGAAACCGTAGAAGCGGCGGAAGTCCGCAACGGGCTGAAGCGCCCCACGATCATCCACAAGCCGGACGGGCGGAACTACTTCCGGCTGACCGAACTCCCCGCGCAGGCTGAAATCCACTGCTCGACGGTGGACTGCGACAACCAGGCAAAACTTCTTCTCGATTCCCGCGACGCCGAAGTGCTGCCCTACTGCCGGGCCTGCGCTCACGTCGAATTCGCCATGTGGATGGTGGGAGTATGAGCACCGCCCTCAACATTCCCGGGATTTGTTACGAGCGGCTGGAGGAGTGGGCGAAGCAATTGGCCGACCGAAACGCGACGCCACTGCTCGTGATGGGCCTCGGACATGGCCCCACTGAGGGCGAGCTGCACGTGTTCACCATGCAGGGCCTCTCTAATGGCGAGCTCTCCCTGTTCCTAGCCTTCGCCCTGCGCGAAATCCAACGGAGGGCGGCGTGAAATTCCTCATCCTCGTCGGCGTCTCCCTGCTCTGCTTCGCTGTGGCCGTGGCCTTCGCCATTGCCCTGTTTGCCGCGCTCTTTGGTTTTGATGGCTGGCACTTCTCTGCGCACGTGGTGGACGAGGACGAGTTGAGAAAGGCGGGGCTGTGAAAGAAGTTCCGACCGTCACGATCATGAAGCACTGCTCGCACAATGGCTGCCGCCGCGTCGCTGTGATCGCCGAGAGGGTGAGCGACTTCTGGGTGACAAAGTGCGAGGAGCATCGCGCGGGCCTGACGCTCGGCGCCGACAGTATGAACCGATTGCAGAAGGTGCACGGCGGAAAGCGGGCCGCCGCATGATCGGCGTCTGCAAATTCTGCAAGTGCTCCGACAACTCTCCCTGCTTCCTCGGCATGCAAGGTCCTTGCGCCTGGCTGCTCGAAGATGTCTGCACCAACCCCGACTGCGTCCTGAAGGCGTATCTCGAAGCGCGTCCCCGCGCTGAAAGCCTGATGCGGGCGCTCGAACTGCCGGAGGTCGCGTGAAGAGCGTCATCGTCAAACTTGGCGCGCTATCCATCTGCTCATGTGGCGCGCCGGTCCTGCACGATCACATTCCGATCGGCACCGAGTACCGCATTTACCCCGATAGCATCCAGCGCGGCTTCATCTACGGTTGCGGGCGCTGCGGCAAAGTGCAGCAGGATATTGCGGTGGTTCTCGCCGGCAACCGCAACGGTGAACCTCCAGCGCCTCTACCTCTCGCGCTGTTCGATCTCGTCGCGGAGGTCGCGTGAGACGCTCCGGCACTTCCGCCCAAAAGAAGCTTGAAAAATATTGGGGCCCCTCTCCTGATCACGTCTATTTGGTGCGCGGCTACGCCACTGGGGAATTCATCGGACGAGTGGAGTCGGTTGAGCAATTCGGCGGCATCGCCGTCCTAACCGTTCTCGATCCGCTGCGCCCTTACCAAAAAGGCTCTTGCCCTTATCCGCAGTGCATCGGCGACGAAGATCACGACGGCGGCCATATTTTCCCCACGCTCTGCGCGGGACACACGATTGAAGTGCCGTGGCGTCTCGCGCAGTTTGAGCCGCAAGTTGAAGCCGCGCCGAAGTCAGAGAAATCTGAGCCGGAAAAATCCGCGAAGGTGTTGGAGTTTGGGCGTGGCAAGGTTCAGCGTCCGGAGCCGCGGGGTGCCGCGTGAGCGCTGCAAAAAGCATTCAGTTTTCCGACAAGGCAATCCGCATGATGCCGATGCGCTGCACTCGCTGTCTCTCCAAAGGCCACAACTGCTACACCGACCGCCGCGACGCGAATGAACAGCCGATCTGTATCTGGTGTGAAGACGGCGAGCCCTGCATCTGGGATCAGCGCAATAAAAATTCGCAATCGAAGTCGAAGGAGTCACCTATGCAGCAAGTTTCCGTTTCAAAAACCAACGGACACGGACCCGTTGTTGTCTCTGAAAAACGCTGCGCGGGATTCGAGCGCGAGTGCACCGAGATGTTGGGCCAGTTGAACCGCACCGGCCTGTGTTCTGCATGCTATGCGCGGAAAAAGTATGCTGAGAAATATTCCGCCGCGGCCCGCGGGAAGACCACGCCGAAGAAGCTCGCGAAGCCAGCGAGGCGCGCTGCGAAAGACGTGGTTGAAATTCTGGACGCCCCCCCCCCGCACCTCGATTCGCCGCGCGTAACTCTCGCGGTCACAGAACCTCAACTCAATCAATTTCTGGTGAGGCTCTCACTCGCAGAGAAGCAGCGTCTCGCCAACTACTTTCTGCAAACTGCGGAAAGTTAATCAGCATTCCCGGCCCGACCGCCGGGGAAACCAGGTAAACCAGTTCGACGAGCGCGAGCTTGCCGATCTGATTTACGAATTCGGTGAGGAAAGGAGGTCGCGGAGAATCGCCAGAGCCATTGTCCGGTCGCGGGCCGAGCACAGCAGAAATCGCAAATCGGCCCGCGACCGGGTCAATGAAAAACAACCGATGACCATCACCTGTAAGAAGTGCGCAGCCCGCAAGCACCCGGCTCTATTCCGGCCGTGCGACATCCGCTCGAAGGCGAATGTTTGCCGGGCATGCCGTTCATTGGACGAGCCCACCCCGCGCCGCGGGACAGGCAATGCTTACTGGCGGGCTTCGATGCTGGGATGTTTCAGCGTCGGCGCTGCCAAAGGAAGTGCGCATTGAATGAAGCAAAAAAACCCCCCCCCCCGAAGTATCGCTGTGGCGGATGCGGGGCTGAGTTTCATTTATTTCGCAATGCTGCGGCCCACGCCTGGACGGAAGGGCTGTGCCAACCGGAAATTGAACCATTCGAGGAGATTGCCGTTTGCCTAAAGCGCCCGAGGATGGCGTAAGAAAAGACGAAGTTGCGCCGGGGATCAAGTTTAAGTGGTTGCCGTTTCCCGTCGACGGCTGGAAGAAGCAGTACTTGGCGGGGATGACGGATTTTCAGATTGGGTGGTTTTGGAACCTGATCTTTCATTCTTTGGAGTCGGAGTGGATTGGTTTTTTGCCGCTCGACCGGAAGTTGTGGATGATCGCAGGTGCGAAGCGGAGCGACTTTTTTGAAGCTCACAAGTCCCGTCTGCTGGCATGCTTCGAGATCCTGAAACTACGGCCCGAGGGCAAGAAGGAGCCTGAGCAGCTCCTGTACTTTCCGCCGCTGATCGCAAAGTTGAAAGAGCAGTCGAAACTCATCCGCAACAAAAAAGGCCGCGCCATGAGCAAGTCGGATTCCGTTACACCCGGTGACTTGTTTTCAGCGGCTTCCCAACCTTTTGCACAGGGAGAGCGGGGTTTTGTTTCTATTTCTGATTTCGATGTTGGTTTAAAGAACGAAGGAGGCGAGAAAAACGATGAGCGCAAATCACCAACTCGTCAGACCGAGCAGCACCGGCGGTCCCAGGACAATTATCAAAGCATTCGAGCAGGCCTCGCAGTTGCCGAGCTGGCACGGGATTCTGCACGCGATCGCGCAGGACAAAAGGCAGGACCTCGCGCCGCACGTGGTCACACTGTGGACCATAAAACTGGCAAAGTATCCTGACGCGGACATCGCCCAGGTTTTAACCGAAGGGCAATGGAAATTCTTTCCCTCGATCGATGAAGTGATCGCGGATCTCGAGGCTCTGGCCGACCATCGACGTCTTCAACGCGAAGAGGAGCGCAACCGCGCCGAACAAGCCGACATGGAAGCGGCCAGAAAATATTGGGCCGAGCACCCCGAAGAACGCGAAGAAGTATCGCAGCGCTGCCGAGAGATCGAGCAGCGCGTGGCGATGGCGCAATTCAACCTTCTCGCGCACGAGCCGCCGCGCTCCCCGCGCAATGTGATCGCGCTTTCCCAGGCGAAAATACTTCGCGACCTCCCGCCGAAGAAGCAGCCTCATTCGCTGCCGGCGAACGCGGGAGAAGCCCCCAGGCAGGCGGTGAGTAAAGTGAAGGTCGCGAAAATCCCCGAAGCGCTGCGTTCGCCGCGCAACAGGCCTGCCTCATGAAAGCGAAAGTTCTCGAAATGATTCAGGCGGTCCCGCCGCCCGGAATGGTGCGGATCTCCATAGACGGCCAGGTGCGATTTCTGACACCACTCGCTGCGAAGGTGCTGCGCAACGAATTCATCCGCGTCTGGCCCCAGAGGAGTCTTGAAGGGAGGCGCTTCGGCAAACTTGTAGTCCTTGAGCGCAATCGGCGCACGCAATCTTATCCTCATCACTGGATGTGGCTTTGTGAGTGCGATTGCGGCCAGCTGACCGTGAAGGTCGGGTATAACCTGACCTCGGGCGGCACCAGGAGCTGCGGGTGCTTGAAGGGCCGGCCTCGGAGCAAACATTGAGCCGCAACGCCTATCCCCTGAGCTGGCCGGAAGGCTGGAAGCGCGAGAAGTCCCGCCGCTCGGCCGACTTCGGCAAAGTCTCGACCGACTACTCGTCCGGACAAGCGCGATACGCAGGGAAAAAGCGACTTTCAGTTTCAGACGCAGTGCAGCGCGTGCTCGGAGAATTGCAGCGCATGGGCGTCGGTCAGGACGACGTGCTGATCTCGACCAACGCAAAGTTGCGACTGGATGGTTTCCCGCGCTCCGATCAGGAACCGGGCGATCCCGGAGCGGCGGTGTACTGGCAGAAGAAAGGTCAGCAGATGCGCTGCATGGCCATCGACCGCTACCAGCGCGTGGCCGACAACCTGGCCGCGATCGCAGCCACCCTCGAAGCCATGCGGGCGATCGAGCGGCACGGCGGTGCGGCAATTCTCGATCGCGCATTCACCGGATTCGCCGCGCTCCCCGAACGCGCTTCGCAGAGCTGGCGTGAAGTGCTGGGCATCCCACTGGAGAGGCTGGTGAATCTCGACGTGATCGAGGAAAGATTCCGCGCGTTGATCAAGGTTCACCACCCCGATCAGGGTGGAGATCGGGAGAGATTTGAGGCTATCGTGGCGGCGCGGGAAGCCGCACGGCAGGAGGTCGCGTGAACACCAACGGCTGCGAATTCGAGTTTGAGCCCGCGCTGGAGATGCCCAACGGTTCCGGCTGTGAAGTACACATCCAAATGCCAAGCGGGCATGCGCACGTCGAAATCCGCTGCCTGATTACGCATCAATTGATCGAGCACCGCCATGACTGTCAGGTGATCGAGGTGGGCGAGAAGAGAGTAATCGTCGCCGCGCCTGGCTCGATCGAGCGTCCCAAGTTGAGCTGGAAGGTCCGGCTGCTGCGGTGGCTGGCCAAGGGTTGAAGCAATGATGCTCGCATGCTTGTTGTTTGGCCATCGCTACGAATACGAATTGCGGCGCGGTTCAGGCGAACTGTCACTAATCTGCACCAAGTGCGGCGATTGGCGAACACTGATCGCGATAAAAGTTGTCGAGCCGAAGGTCGAGCGCGCAGACGAATGGGATCGCGAATGAGCTACCGCGAGGAGAACAACCAGGTGGTGCTCACCATGAGCCGGGACGATTACGAAACGCTTCTGATGGCCCTCGGCGCGTTCACCGTGTATGCCTATAACCCGGCGCGAATTCTTGAAGTTTGCAACCGCCTCAACGAGGGGAACCCCAACTACACGCCGTACGAGGTCGAGAAGTCCAAATGAAGCTCACCGACAAGGCCAGGGCCGCGCTCCAGGAGCCCGGCACGCGAGCCGTCATAACCGAGATGACGCCGGAACGCAAAGAGAAATACTCACGGATCGCTGGCGCTGTCGTTGACCTATTGCGACGAAACACGGAAACTCCAGGGGAAGCCTACATGGTTCTGCAGTTCGTGATGCACGGCTTTGAAGAGAGCTACGGAATTCGCGGCGGGATCATTATGGAGCACGGCGACAAACAGGATTAGCCCTTCTCCCCGTTGCACACCCAGTGCGCCGCCCCGTTCATCCACTCTCCGCGTGGGTTGTAAATCCTGTCATCTCGGAACGCCGCGCCCATCCCGCGTCTGCGCTGGTGCTCGAAGGTCGCGTCCACCAGTGATCTGATTCGCTTGTCGCAGAGGCAGCACATGTGGCCCTGGCGCGAGAGCATGATCTCCAGTCGCCGTTTGTATTCGCGCCATCCGGCGGGCGAGTCCTGGCAGACTTCGCGCCCGTCGGGATAACGTCGTACCGCGCCGTCGAGCAGCAGGTCGTAACGCAGGGAGCTGGGCTTCGCTTCTGGCTGCCAATGGTAGGGAGAGCACGGGATCGGTCTACGGCGGTTCACGACTTCCGCTTCCTATCGCACACCTTGCAGCGTCGATGGCCCTTGCGGTCGATTCGACAGTTGGACGGGGTGAGTTCGTGCCCGTGAATGCAATGCGTCTTCTTCGCATTGACGGCTGAAGGCGAGGCGCTCCTCGAGTTATTCTCTCTGCCTGTTACTACTTCGAGATGTTCGGGGCGGACGCAGCGGGGATTGCGGCAGAGGTGGTCGAGCTGGCAGCCTTTGGGAATCACGCCTCCGCTAAGGGCGAACGATACCTTGTGTGCCACCAGCGTCGTGCGTCTGCCGTCGAGAATGCCCTTGATCAGCCCGTACCCGTCTCTGTCTCTGTTCGCGGTCCAGTTCCAGCAGCCATCGGTCTTTTCAACGTATTGCCAGAACCGCTCCTCTATCGGTACGGGCTTGTTCGGGTTGCGACCACGGACATAGTTGAAGCGGCGCACTAGAACGGCACCGCCTCTCCGTTCGCCTTCACCACACTCTTCACGAGCATCATCTCCAGCAGCGTGGCGTTCTTGCCGGGGTGGTCCACGTCCTCGATCGCCATCTCGACACAAGCCCGCAGCTCCTGGTCGCTGGTAGGTGAGTCCAGTTTCAGCCGCTGCTCGAGCGTCACCAGGACCGCGACCGCGCGCAGGATTTCATCGATCGGCTTGCGTTCGAATTCGGTGCGTGACCTGGTGCCGGTGATGGCTTCGCCCACGATCGCCCGCTTGCGGATGTTCTCCTTCGTCTGCCCACCGGCGATGATCTCCATCGTGGCCTGCCACTTTTCAAGGGCGATGTCCTTCTTCACCTGGGCTTCGGCGTAGCTCTCGGCCGAGCCGTTCTGGAAGAGGATGGAAGTTCTCGGGCTCTCAGTGTTGGCGATCGCGTGCGTCCCGCCGATTCCGATCGAGTCGAAGTACGGCTGGAAGGGCTCGGCGACTTTCGAGTAGTAGCCGACTTTGTAGGCGGTCTGGTCCTTCCAGGTGAACGCCTTCCCGTTCAGCGACCAAACCCGGCATTTCTTCACCGTGGCCACGTGGATCATCTGGCTCTTGAAATTCTTGCGCGCCCGTCCGCCGATTTTCTCGTAGCGGACCAGGTCAGGATCGTCCATCTGCGCAGTTTCGATTTCGAGGTCGGGCTCGTGGCCGAAATCGCCCTCGGCTTTGATCTTGGTGCCGCCCTTCGAGAGCTCCTTCACCATCTCGCCCCGCTCGTCCGGCATCTCCACCTCGTCCCACACGAAGCCCATGCGCCCGGTGACCAGAAAGTGAATGTTTGAGTCCTGGAAGTCCTGGGCGAACGGCGCCCACTCTTCCTTGATGCGGCCGATGCGCTGCAAACGCGGTCCCCTGGCCTTCATGCCTTCGGTGAACAGGTCCTGCCAGAAGTGCGACACCGAATCGACGCCCACCGCGCACGCGCCTTCCTTGATCGCATCGCGCGAAGCCGAGCGCAAGTCTAAGAACGTCCGCGAACGGTTGAGTAAAAGCGGCACGCCTTCGGCCTTGAAGATGTCGAGCACGAAATCGACGCCCTTCTCGGAAGCCAGCCACGCGACCGGCGCTGACTTGTGATACGTCTTTGAAAGATGGATCAGCAGCATGGCCATCAGGGTGGTTTTCCCCGTCCCCTTCGGCCCGAACATGCTGCCTTTGACGAACCCCACTTCTTTGGTTGCTGGTTTGAACGGCATATTTACTCTCCTTTTGCGGAACGTAAGACGGCCCGCGCGTCATCTTCGAATTTGGAACTGACTAACTTGGAAGTGGCTGACACGCCCCAGCCCCAAGGGGTGAGCGAGTATTTCCCCGCGACGTAAGCCTCGAGGAGCTGAAGGGATTCCTGGAGCAGCAGCGCCCAGTTGCCCGCGCACTGGGTGACCAGGTATTCCTGGCGGAATTCGATTTCGCCGATGCGCTCGTGAACCTTGCAGCAGCGAAAGCGGTCGAGATCGCAGCCGCAGCCCTCGCCGGAGCGTGCCGCCTGTTGCTCCAGCGCGTCGAGCTCGTTGCGCAGGGCGAGGAATTCGCTGAGCGCCTGGTGGGGGTGGGTCACAGCAGCCCTGCTTTTTTGAGCACTACTTCAACTTCAGCGCGAGTCGGGCCTCCGTGCGAAACGTGCGAGTACGCCGACAGAAGCAATTCGGCCATCTCCGGGGCGGCTGCGATTAGTTGAGCGTTTTCCATGGAGCGAACTTCGCGGACAAGGATTGCGTAGTGCGCATGGCCGCGAGGATGGTCGGTGGTGATTTGGTACGAGAAAGATGTGACACGGGTGGCCTTCCAAGGCCCGTTAGTGTGCCTACCCACGGCTCACCTCCGCCACGGCGCGCCAGAGCGAGACGTTCCGGAAGTGCTTCGCGCAGTACTCCCGCTCACTCTCTAAATCGGTGATGGTCCCAAGGGCCCCGCAGCCGAACTCGTCTTCGAATTCGCAGCAGTGCAGCGTGGGCGCTCCCAGCATGCGGTCGATCGAGCGGAGCTGGCTTTCGAGGAAGGAGCTGAACGGCTGTTGAAAACCGAGAGAAGAAAGTGCAGTATGTTGGTTCGCAGCCACTGTTGCCTCCTATGTAGGCGATTGGTGGTTAGGGCTGATCGGGTGTTGCAAGCACCTGGTCGGCCCGTCTTGCAACTCAACTATTTCACCGTAGCTCTACGGTGTCAAGATAATTCTTGCACATCGTAGCAGTACGGTGGTAATATCCCCCGCATGGACGTCAGAGAGATGGGCCGCCTGGGCGGTTTAGCCAGAGCTAAAGCCATGAGTGCCAAAGCCCGCCGGGAATCGGCCCTGAAGGCCTCCAATGCCGCCGCTGCCGCCCGGAAGAAGAAGGCCAAGCAGAAGAAGGCGGAAAAGTCGTGAAGCCCGATGTGTCCGACGATGACATTCGCGAGCGCCTGGCCGAGTATCGCCTCGCATTGAAACGAGAGACTATGGCCTCGATGTCGGTGCGTGAGGCCTGGAAGAAGATGGTCGCCATGTTCGAGGAGCTGCTCGAACGGAGAACGCAGGACGCAGCACCGCCCAGTCAAACACCTTAACCACCCCCGGCCCCCCCCCACGAAATTCCTACTCACGTACAACTTTCGTTACGTGGTACATTCTTTCCAACTGCGGGAAAATCGGGTCCGGACCTGACAACTTCCCGCGAATCCCGCCGTTTTCTTCGCAAAGTACAAAGGTTCACTGAACAGCTAAGCGTCGCGCCGTGCGCGTAAACGGCATTCGGCGTTTCCCGCCCGCAGGAAAAAGTGTTCTCAAAAACTCATGGCTAAGCACAAGGTTGGTGTGCTGGAGGCCGCTGTGTCTCCAGATTCATCTGCGCCGCAGCATTATTGCGGTCGCGCGATCGCCGCGCTGCTCATCGAGAAACAGGTGGCGCGAAAGCTCGGCAAACGCCTGATTCAGGTGCTGCGAGGCACGGCTGAGGCGGCCATCGAATGGGCCAAAGCCGAACGCGAGGCAGCCATCAAGCGCTGGGAGCGTCTGCAGCTGCGGCTGGGTGTCGGGAACCTGGTCCCCTTCTCCCGGCCGACCGACCCCGGCCAACACTTTCATTACGAAATACCGCACGCAGGAGATGCGGGACCGTGGCGGCGGCACTTCAGAAAGAAAATACGAGTTTCGGCGAGACCACGGCAAAGCACATTCATGCCCGCGACTGCGGCCCCTATGTTTGCCCCACGGCTCGCCGATGCCTTTTCGCGATGAGGGTATTGGGCGCATCAAGGCCATAGTCTTGGTCGAGACGATCAAGGCCACGCCCGGCGGCCACAAGCTCAACTTCGAAAACATCCTGTTTCTGGCCACCCACTTCGAGGCCGATTACTTGCCCGGTGATGCGCAAACCCTCGCCGACCAGGTCGAGAAAATCCTCCAGGAGCAGGAAGCGAAGCGTCAGGCCAATCAGTCGTTTTAAGCAATGCGAGTCCTCAAGCACTTAATCCGGCCCTGGCGCGACCGGTACCTCGGAAACCGCACCCACGAGGAGCTCTGCAAGGACGCCGTCGAAGCCTTTGACCAGATCGGCTGGCTAAAGGTGCAAGTGAGACTCCTGACCGGGGTGGTCCTCGCGGAAGGCGCGCTCATCAAGTGGCTGGCCGACAAGCTTTTTTCTTGTATTGACCAGGCGCACCAGGTCGCGAGAATGTTGCACTAGGAACGGTGCAGCGTGCTAAACCGCGAATATCACGTCCGGGCAAATCGGCAGGGGCGAAGGAAGCTGCAGGGCGAGCAGCTTGATATCACTTTTCCCCGGCGCGGCCGGCCGACGAGGTTTCGCAGGCTAGAACGGGCAGGGCAGATGCGGCTCGGACTACGGGATGCAAGGCAGTGGACTAAATCTGAAGAGAGTGCAAAAACTAGTCCAGCGCCCGACACTCTCGAGGCCGCCTTACAGATGACCTTCCCGGTGCGTCCAATGACCGAGGACGAGCTGGCGGCGGAGTTCAACCGGCTGTTCCCGCTCGACTAGGGCTTTACATTTCGTGGTTCTGTTAAATTCTTTGATTCTTTTTGGGAAAGCAAAGCCTCAGTCGGGACGAGCTGCTGGCGATTCTGGCCGCAGCCAGAGCCAAGCGGGAGCGCGACTGGCTGATGATTCTCGTGGCCTTCGCGCATGGGCTGCGTGCCACGGAAGTGGTTCAACTCGCAAGAGATAACTTCGCCGACGGCTTCATCACCGTGCAGCGGCTCAAAGGCTCGAAGCGGACCACCCAGCCCTTGATCGAGCACGAGAACGAGCTTCTGAATGAGCGCAAATTCCTATTTGATTACGCTTTGAAATGCGCCCCAAAGCAAAGACTTTTCCCCCTCACCAGGCAGCGCTTCTGGCAGATCGTGCAGGAGTACGGAGCTAGCGCCGGAATCCCTGAGCACCTGCGACATCCCCACGTGATGAAGCACACCATCGGCATGCAAATGATTCATTCGGCGGGAATTGAGAACACGCGCCAGTATCTCGGCCACGAATCGATTTCTTCGACTGGCGAGTATTTGATCGTGGGCGACGATGACGCGAGCGCCGCTGCAAGGGCTGCCCTCAAGTTTTGATTGTTTTGCTTAATAGAGCTCGAAGCAAACCGTGACCGGCGAACAGTTCCAGTGTTGTGACTGCCTGCACATCGGCCCGCTCGACATACACGGCGGCTGCGAGGGCTGCCACAGCCAGGCGGTGATCTCGCAGGAACTGATCTCGCTTCGCGACCTGCGCCAATTAGAGCCGGCAACAGCATGATGGTTGATTTCGACAACCCGTACGTCATCGATGCCGCGGGCTTCTGGCTGAAGCGGCTCGCACCCGAGGCCCAGCGCTGCAGCCCGCGCGCCATATCAGTTCGCCGCGAGCGCAGACGCCGTGAGAAGTTCTTCGAGAAGGTGCAGTCATGTTTGAGTGTGGCGGCGAGTTCATCCTGCACGACGCCTACGGGCACGAGGTAAGGAGCAACAGCAAAGATGGCCGACGACAAGCCCTACCGCATCAGTTTTCCTCGCCCGATCGTGCTGCACGGCTCCGGCCGCAAGAATTTGATCGAGCGCGTGCTTGAGTACCTGCGCCAGCCGGACAAGCTGGTGATAGAACCGCTCGGCCCGGACCTGAAGTAGATGCCCCGCGGCGGATCGAGAAAGCACCCGGCCGACTGCAAGTGCGGCAACTGCCCGAAGCTGGGCAGAAGGAAGAACCAGGCAGAGGCGCTCCCTGAGGCAAACAAAAAGATCGCGACGCAGGTCCTCGCGCTCGATCAACCACCGGAGCACAAAGCGAAATGCGGACACACCGAGAAATGCGAGTGCCGCTGCCGCTGTGAGATCTGCGCCTGGTGGGAGCTGCTGCAGTGGAGCTTCGACAGCCGCCTAAAGTTCGACGTTCGAAAATACCTCACCGACAAACGCGATGGCAAAGCCGTACAAACTGTGAACCACGTGCACGACAAGCCCATCGACCTGAACGTGAACGTCTCCATCGCCGAAATCGTGCGCAAGGTCCGCCAGCGCAAGCAGGAATATGAGCGCAGCCGCAGTTAGCTTCGGGGGCACGTTCGCGGACGCGGGGCGCAATCCCTTGGCCGCGGTGCAAGCTGAACTCGCCGATTTCGTCCACGATCCGCTCGGCTTTGTGATGGTTGCCTATCCCTGGGGCGAAGGCGAGCTCGCGGGCGAATTGGGACCGCGCGCGCACCAAATCAAGCTGCTGAGCGAGCTGGGCGAGCATCTCCAGAACCCCGCCACCCGCTTCCGGCCGTTTCGCAAATCGGTGTCATCCGGACACGGCATCGGCAAGACCGCCGAGATCAGCTGGCTCACGCACTGGGGACTCTCGACCTTCGAAGACACGAAAGTGATCCTGATGGCCGGTACCGGCGATCAGCTGAAGACTAAAACCCAGCCCGAAGTTGCCAAGTGGTTTCGCCTGGGCGCAAACGCGGAGCTTTTCGAAGTCAACGTGCAGTCGATCAAGGTTCTCGAGGCCGGCCACGAGACCATGTGGCGCGCGGACTTTACCACCTGGTCGCAGGAGAACCCGCAGGCCTCGGCTGGCGCCCACAATAAAGGCAAGCGCCTGATCATCATCTACGAAGAAGCCGCCGGCATTCCCGACATCATCTGGAAGACGCAGGTGGGGGCGCTCACCGACGCCGACACCGAGATCATCTGGATTGCGATCTCGCAGTGCACCCGCTCCGAGGGCTACTTCTTCGACACCGTATTCGGCGAGCAGAAGCATCGCTGGAACCCGGAAGTCATCGACAGCCGCGACGTTGAAGGCGTGAACGTCGAAGAAATCAACGAAGAAATCGCGATCTACGGTGAAGATTCCGACCACGTGCGCGTGCGTTACCGCGGGCTGCATCCGACTGGCGGCAATGGCAAGTTTATCGACCTGAAGCTGGTGCAGGAAGCGCAGCAGCGCGACATCGTGCTCTTCAACGACGACCCGATCGTCGCCGGCGTCGATCTTTCCTGGGGCGGCTCGGATGATACCGTGGTGCGCTTCCGCCGCGGCCTTGACGCGCGCTCGATCCCGCCCGTAAAGATCAAGGGCGAGTTCACCCGCAACCCGACAGTGGTGCGCGAGAAACTTGCCGACGTGTTGCGCTCGAAATATGACGGGCAGCCGGTGGCGATGATGTTTCTCGACAACTCAGGCGTGGGAGGAAACGCCGGCGCGATCCTGGCAGGCCTAAAGAACCTCGGCCTCGGGGAGCGCGTAATGGGCGTGAACTTCGGCGACCAGGCGATCCGCGATCAGTTCTATGTGCTGCGCCGCGATGAGATGTGGGGCGGCATGAAGGACTGGATGCGCGAGGGTGGATGCATCGACAACGATCGAGACCTAGCGGCCGACCTGCAGAAACCGGTTCTCATTGCCGACACCGCGCAGCGCATAAAGCTCGAACCGAAAGACCTGATGAAGAAACGCTTATCAAAGGCCGGACAGGATTCGTCTTCGCCCGACGACGGAGACGCACTGGCACTCACCTTCGCCCTGCCTGTGGTTGCGAAGATTCCATTGCGCGTCGATGCCCCGCTCGTCAGCGCATCCGTGCGCGCCGGCGGCGACGGCGGGTGGATGGGATGATGCTCCGCTCGATTCTCGACGTGCCGATGGTGTGCGAACAATGTGGATCCACTTGTCGTGCTGGCGATTGCGAACCTGACGCCGATGGTGATGGGAGCTTGGGCTGCCCGGTACCGGATTGCGGCGGAACGATGCGGGAATTCGGGCTATGACACGCCAGCGGACACTACCGCAGGAGCCGCTCTACCTGGTCACGCTATCGCACTACGATCGGTTGGTCGACAATGTGATCGCCGACGCGCAGCCGGCCGCGCACCTGTCCTGCGACTGGCTGAGTGACCCGATGGCTTTAGGTCTGATGTTTTTCCCGCTCGCAACTTACGAACGATTGAGGGAGTTAAGAAATGCCAATCCAGGTAGCTGAGACCAGCAAAGCGAAGCGCGCTCCGAAGACGCTCTCGCATCTTGAGCTGCACCCGAAGATGGGCGGCGGCCACATCATCAAGCACGTGTACTCCGGCTACGAGCACCAGTCCAAGGAGTACTCCTTCAACAAAGAAGGCAAGGCCGCGGGTGGCGAGCACATCAGTTCGCACCTGGCGAAGCATGCAGGGCTGCCCGGCGCAGATGAGTAATCCCGTCCAGGCTGCGGTCCTCGAATTCCCCGCCGATTGCCGCACCCAAACCCTGACGTGCGGCAAGTGCGGGCGCGAGCTGGCAGTGAGTGTGAAGACCGTCCTCGCCTTCTGCCGCGATTGCTCGGCAGATCTGGGCGTCAAAAAGTAAATGGCCGCTGAATTCCAGGCGGATTCGTTCTGGTGGGGCTTTGGCGCGGGCGCGGCCGCGTTGGCCACCGTGCTCATCCTGCTGTCGATGTTCGGAGTGATTTAAACCTATGCCCGCATTCCTCGAAGCAAAGTTGAAGCAGTCAGCCGAGAAGAAAGGCTTCTCCGGCAAGCGCGCCGACAAATACGCCTACGGTGCGATGAACAACCTCGGGGCGATGCGCGGCTCGAAAGAAACCGCCAAGGGGAAGCGCATGGAACGGAAGCACAAAGCCCAGGCCCACACTGGTGAGATGAAAAAGTTGAGTGACCTTGCCTAAGACCCGCGAACAAATTAAGCAGGAGCGGCAGCACGCGCTGCCCTATCGCAGCCCGCACCACGAAGATGGCGGCTGGCACGCGACGCCCGGGGCGAAGCAGTATGTCGACTGGGAGCCGCTGGGCGATCACATCCTGGTGGAATTCGTTGCGGAGGAGATCCCGTTCGAGCATGTGGTGATCCCCGAAGGCGCATCGCTCGTCTCGCCTGATATGCGCCGCGCCATCGTGCGCAAGGTCAGCACCACCGAGCGCCTGGATGTGCATGAAGCGCTGCGCCGGGTGGAGCTCGTCAAGGTCGGCGACCTGGTGATCGTAGGCCAGTACAGCGACTGGGAATCGGCAGACGGCCGGCTGGGCTTATTTCAGGAAGGCGACGTTAGGAGCGTAATCGTGGACAGTTTTTTCCAGCCTCTATTTGACCGCATTCTGGTCGAGCGCATCGCAGACGACGAGCAGAGCGCGGGCGGCATCATCATTCCCGACTCGGCAAGAGAAAAACTCCCCGAGGGCCGGGTCGTCGCTACGGGCCCAGGTCGGATGAAGGGCGAACGCCTCATGCCGGTCAGCGTCGCCGTGGGCGATCGCGTTTTGTTCGGAAAGTATGCCGGCACCGAGCTGGTCTTCGAAGGCCGCGAGTACCTGGTCCTGCGCGACGACGAAATTCTCGCGAAGTCTGCCTGATTCAGCACCTATTTTCTAAACCTCCGTGTCCGTCATTCTCACGTCACAATCTAAGAATCGCTCGCGCCGCATCGCTGCGGACGAAGGGCTGATCGAGAAGTCACTCAAGCGCTTCAAGATCACTGCCGAGGCTGAGACCGAGTGCCGCCGGCAGGGACTTGAGGACCTGAGGTTCTCGATCGGCACCGGGCAATGGGACGAAGCCGTAAAAGCCAACCGCGAGATCGAAGGCAAACCCTGCCTGACCATCAACCGCGCGCCCGCCTTCCTCAGGCAATACACCGGCGAAGAGCGCCAGCACCGGCCGGCCATGCTGGTTTCGCCCGTGGGATCCGGCGCGGACATTGAAGTCGCGAAGATCCATCAGGGTGTATTGCGGCACATTGAAGTGGTGAGCGTCGCCGACGTTACCTACGACAACTCCTACGACATGATGATGCGCATCGGCTGGAAGCCCTGGCGGGTGCGGAACGATTACGTGTCCGAGATGTCGTTTGACCAGGAGCCGCGCATCGAGGACATCGAGAACCCGTTCGCGGTGTATCTCTCGCCGGTACGCAACCATCTGGGGCAGGATCCGCTCTGGGCCCACGTGGTCACCGACTACGCCAAAGAAGACTACATCGCCGAGTTCGGCAAGACGGACCTGGTGAAGCTCCACTTCCCGACAGAAATGGGGAACGCCGAGCCCGGCTGGGTGTCCAAAGACGGCGCCCGCGTTGCCGAGTACTGGTGGATCGAGCTCACCCCGAAGATCATTTGCCAGCTCGACGACGGCCGGGTCCTGGTCAAAGACGAGATCGAGAAGGCGGACCGGCAATTCATTGTCGGGGAGCGCGAGACCGTCCTGCGCAAAGTGCATTGCGTGAAGCACGACGCCGTGCGCATCCTGAAGCGCTACGAGTACCTGGGCAAATACATCCCTTTCCCCGAGGTCAACGGCGTCCGCCTGAACGTGAACGGCAAGATCTATCGCGCCGGCATGGTGCGAGACTACCGCGACGCGCAGCGCATTTACGACTTCATGGTCACGCGCCAGGTGGAGCAGGTCGATATGGTGTCGAAGGACCCGCTCTGGGTTGCGGATGACAATGCACAGTATGCGGAAGACTACCGGCTGAGTAACCGGAAAAACTTCTCGCACCTGTTTTTTAAGGCCTACGACGAGCAGGGCCGCCAGCTCCCCCCGCCGCAGCGCGCCGGCCGCGAAGCCCCGATCGCCGCCATGACCGAAGTTGTTAAGCAGGCCGACTACGACATGAAGGCGGTGATCGGAATCTACGGTCCGTCTCTCGGAGAAGAATCAGGGAACGCCCAGGAGTCGGGCTTCGCCATCATGAGCCGCCAGCAGCAGTCCGATACCGGCGCGGTCACCTGGCACGACAACTTGAACCGCGCGATTGCCTGGCAAGGGAGGATCCTGCTCGATCTGTGGCCGAAGCTGATTCCATCCGCCCGGGTGCAGCGCATCATCAACCCCGACGACTCGGTGAAGCAGGCCGTGGTCTTCAACGGGAAGAACTCGGATCCCACGCAGGCGCATGAACTGCTGAATGCGCAGCTGGGGCTCAAAAAAGCCTACGACGTCGGCGCCGGCGATTACGACCTGGTGCTCTCGACCGGGCCGATGTACAAGGCCGCGCGACAAGAGGCATTTAAGGCGATGACCGTGGTGATCAGCGAGAATCCGCAGCTCCTGCCCATGCTCGGCGACATCTGGGCGAAGAACGCCGACTTTCCCGACGCCGACGTGCTGGCCGCGCGCTTCAAGAAAATGCTTCCTCCGAACCTGCAGGAAGGCGATGCGGACGACGCAGCGGCGAAACTGGCGCAGGCCGCATCGCAACTCCAGGCGCTTGGTCAGCAGCACAACCAGCTGGTCGCTGAGCTTAACCGAGCGAGCGACACCATCCGCACCAAGCGCCTGGAGCTTGAATCGAAGGAGCGCATCGCGCTGCTCGGATTCCAGCACGACCTGGTGATGCAGCAATTGAAGTCGCACGACGAAGCCGCGCAGGCGCACCTCCAAGAGACGCTCGCGGCCATTACCTCGCGGCTCAATCTGATTCACGAGGGTATGGCAATCGAAGAGGAAGCCGGGCCCGCGATCGATACCCCGGAGCTGCCGAACGCGGTTGAGCCGCATGTGCAGCCCATCACGCCCGCCGCCCCAACGCCCAGACCACAGCCTATCGCTTGAGGACAAAACACATGAAGAAAACTCTTTTCGCACTCGTACTATTCATGCTGGGCGCGGCGACGTTCCGCTTGTCGTTGAGCGCGCAGGCCCCGCCGGCTGCGAACGGCGCCTACAAATACATCTCGACCGCGACTACTACGATCGCCAAGCCAACGTCAGGTTATCTGCACACGATCACGATCAATGGCGGCACCGCCGGCGTCGTCACCTTGTACGACATTGCAGCCGCGGGCTGCACCGGCACGCCGGCATCTGGGAAGTTCGCGACCATCGAGACCATTGGAAGCACCAACCCGGTCACGCTCACTTACGACCTGGCCACCGTGAACGGGATCTGCGTGGTCACCGCCGCGGCGACCGATCTGACCGTTTCATTTAACTAAGTTCGTTTCAATCCACCCCAAACCTCAACCACCCCGAATACCGCACACCTCACAAGGAGAAGCAGCGATGCCATCAGGGATTATTTTGTCTTCCGGCTCTCAGGGAGCCACCAAAGAAGCGATCGAGAAAGTTCTAACCGACAACGGCTACGAAGCCGAGCAGCCCGCCGCCGCAGAGGGCGCGGCCGAACTCGCGGAACCGAAGCGCGACGATTTCGCTTCGGACGAGGAATTTGAAAAGGCGCAAGAGGCCCACGAAGCCAAGCTCGAGGAGCAGGACCAGGCCGCAGAAGAAAAAGAAGAAGAGGCCGAGCGCAAGCGCCTTGAAGCCCTGCCGAAACCCTCGCGTAAACAGCGCGCCATCGAGAAGGCGACCAAAGAACTGAAAGATGAGCTGCGAAAGACCCAGGAACGGCTGGCCTTGCTCGAAGGCAAAAAGCCCGGCGAGAAGCCGGCAACGGCGAAGACGGAGCTGAAAGCGCCGAAAGAAGAGGACTTCACAACTCCCGAAGAGTTTGAAGAGGCGATGTTCGACTATCGCTACAAGCTGCGCCGCGAGAGAGAAACCGCCGAAGAAGCCAAGAAGAGCCTGAATACGCGGCTCGAACAGAATTTCAACGACTACAAGACCGCAGTCGAAACGTTCAAAGACGAACACGACGACTGGGATGAAGTGGTCAACCAATCCATTGAACTTCCCGAAGCTGTCTACTACGCCGTCGTCGATCTCGGAAAAGAAGGGCCTGCAGTGACCTATTACCTGGGGCAGCATCCCGAGTTCCTCGAAGACCTGGCGGAGTTGACGCCTTACCGCGCGGCGTCCGAAATCGGCCGCCTGGCTGAAAGGCTAAATCCGAAGGCGGCCCGCAAGGCCGCGAAGGACGCGGGAGAAAAACCGAAACCCAAGCCGAGAACGAATATCCCCGAGCCAGTGCGCCCGGTCTCGACCTCGGCCTCAACTTCCACGCAGACCTCACGCGAAGCCGCCCAGAAGCGCGATTACCGCGCGTTTAAGGCCGCCCAGCGCCGGGGCGCGTAATAGGAGAACACCTTGAACATGATCCTCACCAACCAGGAGATCAGCTTCAAGAACCTGATGGTTCTTGAAAACTCGATCTCCTTCACCAAGAAAGTCGTTCGCCGCTACGACGATAAATTCGGAAAGGCCGGAGCGAAGATCGGCTACATCCTCAACATCCGCAAACCCGCCCGCTCGGTCTCAACCGCGGGGCAAGGCATCCAGCTGCAGGACTACATCGAGCGCTCCGTGCCTCTGGTGCTCAACAAGCAGTATCAGCAGGCCTGCGCCTTCACCAGCTCAGATCTCGCGCTTTCGCTCGACGATTTCACCAACCGCGTCACCAAGCCAAAGATCGTACAGCTGGCGAACGACATCGACTTCGACGGCATGCAGCAATTTGCCAATGTGCCGGCGGAAGTCGGGACCCCCGGCACCGTGCCGAACACGGCGGACACGTATCTGAACGCGCTGCAGGTCCTGGCCGATGAAGGCTTCCCCGTGGATGAGGAAGAAGGCTTGTCGGTGCACATCTCGCCGCGCATGCAACGCTCCATTTTTCCGGCACTTCAAGGACTTGTGGCAACCGCATCCGGCGGCGCGCAGTTCGCATTCCTGCGCAACCTGGCGAAGGGCGAGGGCGGCGAAGCGGACTACTTCAAAGGACTGGTCGCAAAGGGCCTGGGCTTTGACTGGTTCATGACCCAGAACGCGCCCACCTTCACCACCGGCACTCAGGGAGGAACCCCGACGGTGAACGGAGCGGGACAAACCGGCTCGTCCATCGTTACCCAGGCCTGGTCGAACTCGACCCAGGTGCTGAACGCGGGCGACATCATCTTCTTTGCCGGCGTCCACCGCATCAACCCGTTGACCCGCCAATCGACCGGCGATCTGCGGCCGTTTGTTGTGACCGCGAACGTGGTATCGAGCGGCGCGGGCGCGGCCACTATCCCGATTGCCTGCGTCGATGGCGACGGTATCACCCTGGCTGGTCCCTACCAGACGGTCGATATCTCTCCGGCGAACGCTGCCGCAATCACAGTGCAGGGCGCAAGCGCGGTGCAGTCTGGTCGCGGTCTCGCCTTCCACCCCGAGGCCTTCTGCTTCGGATGCGCTGACCTCGAGATGTATGAGAACCAGCACATCATGGAGATGGCCGCCGATAAAGAACTCGGTCTCGCCATCCGCATGTGGGCGATGCCGGACATCAACACCGACCGGCTCCTGATGCGGCTCGACGTACTCGGCGGATGGCTCACCATGTATCCCCAAGGCGCCTGCCGCGTGGCCAGCTAGTTCGAGAGCTTCACCAATTCCCAAGAGAAAAGAGAAAAAACAAACCATGAAATTCACGAGCAAAATCGCATCACTTCTCGTTCTGATGGCGGGTTTGGCTGGACTCTCATTCGGCCAGACCGCCTTAACTCAAACCACTCTTTCGGCCGCAGTCTCGGGACCCGCGCTGTATTCCGGGACTTCGCCGACGATCTCGTCCTCGGTGACACTGGCCGCCTGCACCGGTATTGCCGCGCCCCTTCTTCCCGGAACTCCGTCGAGCATTATTTATGTGGACCGGGAAGCCATGGGCGTTTTCACGGTGAACGGCTGCACGCTCGGCGTAATTCGCGGCTATCTGGGCACTCAGGCGTCTCCGCATGTCTCGGGCGCGATGGTACTCTTCGGCCCGAACTACGCGGTAACCGTAGCGCTTGGAGGGAACCCGGTTCCGAACGGGTTTTTCACCCAAGACCCGCCTTTTGGTGGAACCTGCACCGCCGCCAACACGCCCACAACTCCGTGGGTCAATGTACTGACCGGCGCGCAGTGGATCTGCTCATCTATAACCGGGACCTGGGTGCCTGGCTGGCAGAATCCTTGGGCGGCTACATCCACCTGGGGACAAACCGCAACCGTGGCCTCGGCGGCGGGTGCGGTCACGCCTTCGGGACCGTACTTCAACATTTCGGGTACCGCAGCCATCACCGGCTTCAACATCCCGATCGGGTTCAACACTTCCTTAGGTGGCTGCTTCACCGCCAACCCCACGGGAATCTGGACCTGGACGGCAGCGGGCAATATTGCCACGGCGGGGACAACCACGGCGGCTACGACTCCGGTTACGTTCTGTTGGAATGTCGTCAGCGCGAAGTGGATCCCGAGCCGACTCAGTTAGTTAGTTTCTTCAGCCGCTTCGGGCGTTGAGCGTCATCAGCGCCCACACTTTTCAGAACCTCCCAATTCTGTTTGGAACCTCGAATTTCAATCAAAGGAAAAAACACATGGCACCCAATCTCGATGGCAAAGACGAAGTCAAAGCGACCCCGTTCGACGCGCACGAGCAAGCAGTGCGGGCGACGAAACCCGGCAAGCTCGCCGAATTCCCCAAGGCAGTCGATCACGTCGATCATCCCTCCGGAGTCGGCAAACAGCCCGTGGTCGTGAACTCCGCCGACGAAGAAGAGGCGTATCACGAAGCCAAGGCCGAAGCCGAAGCCGAAGCCGAAGCCGAAGAGTAATCACTCAACCCACTCCCAAAGTTCCCTTTTTCGCGCTGAAGGAGGCGCACCGATATGGCAGGAAATTTCAATATGGACGACCCGGCAAAGCAGGAACAGATCCGCCGCGGTCATCACCGCTACGACCCGGTCGCGGGCAAGCACGGCACCTACGTGCCCGCCCAGTACCGGCACCAGGAATACCCGAAGATGCTCGGCAAGTGGCCGCGGCCGGAGCTGAAGAACTTTCAGACCGTGAACGGAGTCGCCATTCCCAGTGACGTGGCCGCCATGCACTTTCAGGCGGCGATGATCGAGTGGGACCGGGCCATGACCGCTTCGACGGTCAACTCGCGGGCCGAAGAGAATGCCTGGCTGAAAGAGAACGCCAGCTAAAGTCTTCACCGCAGTTCAACGCGGCGATGTGGCGCGAAACTCGGGGGAGGGATCGCGCCATTTTTTAATCTCTCCACAGCGTTTTCTCTATGCCCGTACTCAATCCAGTCCAAACCCTATCGCTTTCGGCGACCGACTTCATTAAGTCGGCGCTGCGTCTCGTGGGTGCCCTGCGCTCCGGCCTGAATCTCTCGAATGACGAGCTGAAGGACTGCAAGCTCGTTTTTAATTCGATGCTCGATGCCTTCTCCATCGAGCGCACCCAGATTCCCGCCGTCACCGTGCAGTCGCTCGATCAGAACCAGGTCGCGCTCACGCTGAAAGCGGGACAGGCGTCCTATAAGCTCGGGAACGTCTCGGGCGCGGAAGACTTTCTTCTCCCGCGGCCGTCGCGGATCGAGCGCGTCTCGATCCTATACTCGGCCTCGCAGCAGACCCCGGTCGAGCTGCCCATGGAGATGCTCGACGACGTGGGCTGGCAGGGCATCACCAATAAATCCGACCCTTCGACACTGCCCCAGGTGTGCTTTGTCGATGCCTCGAACGCCGTCTTCCCGGACACCGTGCTCTACTTCTGGCCGGTGCCTACGCAGGCGAATCCGGTTGTTCTCTACATCTGGTCGCTCTTGCAGCAGTTCGCGGACCTGAACGCGCAGTTCTTATTTCCACCCGGGTACGCCGAGATGCTGCGCTACAACCTGGCGATGCGCCTGGCGGCCGAGTTCCCCTGCGACATGCAGAAACTGCCGCTCGTGACAAAGCTCGCGGCCGATGCGAAGGCGCGGGTCGCGGGCATCAATGTGTTCGCAAAAGAAGCGACCTGCGATGACGCCCTTTTGCCGAGCGGCGGCCAGGGAAACATTTTCAGCGGCGACTCGAACCGCTCGCACCGTCACTAGAAAAACGCCATGCGCTTCGGATTCGTAGGCCCCAGCTACAAATCAGCCTCGCCACTGGTGTCGGCCGAGGAGCTCATCAACTGGTACGTCGAGCAGGCGGAGTCGCCGAACTCGCGGACCGCATTTGCGCTACTGCCAACGCCCGGGCTCGCGCTGTTTGCGAATCTCTCGCTCGTCGCCGGCGTGCAGCTTCCTTCGGTGCGCTGGCTTGACGCGTTCAGCGGCCGCACCTTCGCCGTCGCCGGCACGCATTTGTTCGAGTTGAACGCCAATGGCACCGTGACCGATTACGGCGGAAATCCCGCCACCGCGAACAACAATATCGTCGATGACGGGTTGCCGGTCACCGTGGTAGCGGGCGGCACCGTCGGCGGGACGTACCCTTCGCAGCTCTTGATCGCATCGGGCGGGAACCTCACCGTGTTTTCCCTGGCTTCGAATTCTTTCCAGGCGCTCTCGACGCCGCCCACCAATGTGCTGATGGTCGAGTTCTTGGACGGCTTTTTCATCGCGCTTTCCGCCGGCAATACCTGGTCGGTTTCAAGTCCCGAAGACGCGACCACCTGGCCGGGCATTGCTGTCGCGCAAGTCTCGGTTTTCTCCGATCAATTGCTTGCGCTCATCGCCTCAAACCGCCTGCTGTGGGTCTTCGGCGCCAAGCGCGCCGTCGCCTACTACAACTCCGGAGCGCCCTTGTTCCCCTTCGACGTGGTGAGCGGCGGCTTCATGGAAGTCGGGGTGGTGGCGCAGTACTCCCCGAAACGGGTGGCGACCAAAGGCGGCACCACCGTGCTGTGGCTGGGCGGCGACGAGCGCGGCGCCACCGGAATCGTTTATGCAGCAAACGGCTTTGTGCCGCAGCGGGTTTCCGACCACGCCCTCGAGTACTGGCTGAGCCAGCAAACAACCATCTCAGACGCGGTCGGCATGGCGCGGCAGGACCAGGGCCACAACTTCTACGACCTCTGGTTCCCCTCGGCGAATGCAACCTGGACGCTCGATGTCGATCTCGGCTTCTGGCACCGCCGCACGTCGCTCGTTGCCGGCCGCCAGCAGGCGCACCTTTCGCGCTCGCACACTTTCGCCTTCGGCCAGCACCTGGTCGGCGATCGCAATTCTGGGAACGTATACGCGATGAGCACGCAGTACTCCTATGAGCAGACCGCGATCGGCGCCTCCACCCCCATCATCCGCACGCGCATCGGGCCGACCGTCGAATCAGAAGGCGGGCAGCTTACGGTCCCGATCAATGAATTTCAGGTCGATTTTGAAACCGGCCTGGGCCCGCAGCCGCCACTCACCGATGCCTTCGGGAACCCGCGCGATCCGATGGCCATGTTTTCTTACTCGGAAGACTATGGCAAGACCTGGACGCCCGAGCGCATGATCGCCTGCGGACAGGCGGGGGACTTTAAGGCGGTTGCCGTCGACTCGAGGCTGGGAAGCTGGCGGAGCTGGACGCCGAAGGTCACGGTGTCCGATCCCATCCCCTGGCGGATCGCTGATGCCTACGTGAACGGCACCCAAGACGCCAAACCGCGCTACTCCAAGCAGATCGCGGCGGTTTCTTAATTTATGTCGCGCTCACTCGTCGAACATCTGACTCCGCAGAGCTGGGAGTCGCAAAAGCCGGGATCCTCCGGCTTTGAGCGGGTGCGCTGGCTGCAGGGAATCGTGGATCTCGTCAACCGGCCGGCCATCAATCGGGCGCAGGCCTCAACGAACGCGACGGCGGTGAATGCGAATGGTGCGATCCAGTCGAGCGGGATCGGCACCGGACAGCTGCAGCCGAAGCGTTATGCAGAGTTCACCGTCAAAGCGCGGGTCACCTTCAATGTGAACTCGGTCGGGCCGGCTTATATCTTTGTGCATCGCACGCTGGGCGCGATTCCGGCGAACGGCGCGGCGCCGAATGTTGGCGACGTCATCGTCGGCGGTGATGCCTTTCTCGGCGGGCCGACGGCGAACGGCGTGAATCAGTCGGGAGCGTTCTCTTTCATCGACACCGGGCTCGATGCCACCAAGCAATATCGCTACTACCTTTCGGTGCAGGGCCCCAATGCCAATGTGCTGAACCTGGTGAATGCGTCGCAGGTTTTTGTCATGGAGCGCAGCTAGTGGAAGTCCGCATCGCGACGCCCGAAGAGACGGGCCTAGTCAGCGCGCTTTCGGTGAAACTCGGCAACATCGCGCTTTTTCCGCAGCAGTCGATCATCGCGCTGCTCGAGCAAGACGAAAAAATTGTCGGCTTTGCCGCGGTGCAGACGGCGCAGCACGCCGCGGGCTCGTGGGTGAAGGAAGAATTTCGCAAGCGCGGCCATAGCTACGAGCTGCGCCACGCGCTCGACAGTGAACTCCGCCGGCGGGGAATCCCGGTTTATTTCGCGCTCCCGCAATCGGATTTTGAAAAGCACCTATTCGCAAAATACGGTCCCGTGACCGAACACCTCTCGCAAGTGCGTCACCTATAAACTTATGCCTTTCGGTGGAATGCTAACCACTTCGCTCGTCGGGGCGGGCAGCTCGCTTTTGGGCGGCCTGTTCGGATCGAGCGCCTCGTCGCAATATCAGAAATCCCTCAAGCAGGCGCAGGACTACCTGAAGGGCCAAGAGCAGCAGGGACTGCAGAACTATTCGCCCTACCTCGACGCCGGCAAGGGCGCGACCACTACGCTTTCGAGCCTACTGGGAACGCCGGGGCAAGGCCTGCTGCAGAACTGGACGGGGCAGTTCAACGCGCCCACTGCGGAGCAAGCGCAACAGACTCCGGGCTATCAATTCCAGCTGAAGGCGGGCCAGGACGCCATCCAGAATTCCGCGGCCGGCAAAGGAAGCCTACTTACCGGGCGCACCCTCGCCGATCTCAACAACTACGCCCAGGGCACGGCCTCGACCAACTATCAGAACACTTTCAACAACTCGCTCACCCAGTACCAGTCGGCCTACAACAGCTTCCTCAACAACCAGAACAATCAGTACTCGCGCCTGATGGGACTTTCGGGCGAAGGCCTGCAGGCCGCGGGCGGGGCGGGGTCGTTGATTTCTGGCATCGGCGGCGACATTGCTTCGCTCTATGGCCAGCAGGGCGCGGCCGCGGCCGGAGGCACGATGGCGCTGGGGCAGGGCATTGGCGGCGCGTTGAACAATCTCGGCAGCATTCCACTGCTGAGTCATCTGAGCGGCACCGCCGGTTGGAATACGAGTGCTAGTGCTGCTGGAGCAAACGCCGCCTCGGCGGGATAAATCTCATGGCCTTCGAACTTCCAGCGCTCCCTAATTTCTCGGCCGCGGTCCCGCAGACCCAGTCGCCCCTCGATCAGTACGGAAAGATGCTTCAGCTCAAGGCCCTTATGGGCCAGCAGCAGATGCTTCCGCTCCAGGTCCAGGCCGAACAGGAGCGGGTCAAAGGCCAACAGCTGCAGAATCAAACGTCGCAAATCGAGCTGAACGCGAAGAAGGCTTACAACGCCTACTGGTCGAACCCCGACAAGTTCCAAAGCGACTCATCCGACTTTCCGCACAATGACACCTTTGCCACGATGCTGGGGGTTTCGTCCGACGATCCGCTGATGGGCATACTGCGCGGACAGATCAAGGCCGGAGTGCCGGCGGATCACGCCTTCGCCGACGCCAAGAACACGCTGCAGATTCGGCAGGAAGCGTCGAAAGCCACACAAGAGCAGCAGTCAGTCCTCAAGAATTCCTTCGAGCAGCTGCGCGAGATCGCCGCGCCCATCCTCGCCGAAAAAGACGCGACCAAAAAACAAACGCTGATCGACGCTGCCGCCCCGGGACTGGCGCGCTGGGCGAAGTTCGATCCCTCGCTGGCTCAGATCATCCCGCAACTGCATGCCGGCAACTTCGACGCCTTCGCCAACCGCATCGGCGCGGAAGAGAAAGCGATGGGCTTTACCAAAGCCACAGCGGACGCGCAGAAGGCGCAATCTGAAGCTGCGAAAGCCCAACAGGAGCAGGACTACCGCGGTGTGCTGTCGGATCTTCTGGCGGGGAAGAAAGTTACGCCCGACCGCTTGGCAGCAGCCCGCGCCTATGAAGCTGCAGAGACCAAATCGACAACCCAGTCCGACACGCTCGGCGTGACTTCGGTGAACACGGCGAAGCCCGGAGGCCTGGCAGCTGCAGGCGCCCGCAGCGGATCCGCGCGAGTGAATGCCGGCGCGGCTGGATCCGGAGCAGGAGCTGGCGCAGGAGGCGGAGCTGCCAGCGGCGCCGCGGGTGTGAAAGACGCGTTGGTCGACGCCATCGGTCAGTACAAGTACAACCCACAGCTATTCGGCCGCTTGCTGGTGAAGCATCCGGATCTTCTCGCGCTAGTGGCGCAGAAGTATCCCGACTTCGATCAGACCAGCTACGTCGCGAAAAACAAGATCGTGCAGTCGTACACCTCAGGTCCCGAATCGAAGTCGATCAACGCCATCAACACCGCCATGGGTCACGCCGGCGAGCTGGGCGACGCGATCGATGCGCTCAACAACACGCAATACGGCGACAAGTTTCTGCGCGGCCTGGCGGAGAAATTGGGCGTCGAAGTTGGCAAGGACAAAGTCACGACCTTCAACACCATCGTGCATCGCCTGTCCCCGGAAATCACGGCCGCATATGTTCAGGGCGGCGGCGGCGAACGTGAGCGCGAAGCGAGCGCGAAAGACTTTGATCCCGCACTCGGTGATAAACAGCTGCGTTCGAATCTCGGCGAAACCATCAAACTGCTGCGTTCAAAGATCGAGGCGCAGGAGCAGCAGTGGAACACGACCTACAAACCCTCGCGGCCGGAGGATGCGTTCGGAACGCGCTTCCTCACCCCGCGCGCGAAGCAAACGCTCGACAAATGGGGCGGGCAAGGCGGATCCGCGGCGGGCGGCAGTGGCGTTCTTTCGGTGAAAGCTCCGAACGGCAAGACCTACAACTTCAAAGACCAGCAGTCGCTCGACAACTTCAAAAAGGCTGCCGGTATTCAATAGATGGCTAGCGCTGCCCGCGATTCATCCTGGTTGCGTGATTACACGCTCGCCTTTTTGAACGGCGTCAATCCGCTTGCCGCCATCGGCGAAAACATCAGCGACCAAGCGCAGCAGGTTCCCGGTCCGCAGATTCCCACGGCCCCGCTACCCGATCGCTGGTACCGCAAGGATGTAGCTCATCCGCTCTTCCCGGTCCCGCAGCAGGGAGCGTCGACTGACTTCGGGGGAATGATCATCCCCAATCCGGACAACCTTCGAGTGCTGCCCGACACGCAGTCGCCGGCGGACCCGCTCTCGCGCGGGGTAATTACGGCCGACAACTTTCGCGGCAAAGCTCCGCTCAAAACAGTGAGCACCGGGAGTCAGGTCGATTACGACGCTTTAGCCCAGCAGCACGGCGGAGACGCGTCCGTCGATTACGACGCGCTGGCCGCGCAGCATGGCGCTGTCGGCGATTCTTCCGCCCACCAGGTGCAGTCTGCACCCTCACGTCTCACTGAGAACTTTCTCTCCGGCCTGGGGATCACCGACGACGAAGGCGCGAAGAACTTCTTCGAGCACCCCATCAATACCATGATGGGTTCGTTCAAAGGGCAGGGCGAGCTCGCAATCAAGGCGAAGGAAGCCTACGACCGCGGCGATTACAAGCATGCGGTTATTCATGGTTTGAACTATCTGGTCCCATTCATCGGTCAGCAGACCGACAAAGCCGGTGAGCAATTAGAGCAGGGCGATTATGCCGGCGGAATCGGCAGAACACTGGGAGTAGCTGCTCCGATCGTGGCGGGAAGTCCGGCTGCGAGATCCACGGTGAACGATGTGACTAGCGGTATCTCCGACATCGCCAAGGCCGCCACCACACGCGCGGCCACGGCCGCTAAGAACGTTACCCCGAAGCAAGCCGCCGTCGCTGGGGGCACGGCCGGCGGAGCGATCTTCGGGCATGGAGCAACCAGCGCCTACTTCGGTTCAAAGCTCGGCCACGTTGCCGAAGTCCTGCTCGGTAAAGAACGCGCCAACGCGCCCATTTTCACCAAAGCCGCCTCGCTCGATGAAGCGGCCGATGCGGTCGCCGGAGTTATCGCGCGCGATCGCGAAGCGCAAACTCAAGCGGGCGCTCTCAGCAACTTGCCGGCGACGGGCGCAAAGCCTGCTGCGCAAACTGGCGAAGCGCTCGCAACCAAGCCGCAATCGATCGATCTCACCGCGAAGCCACAAACACCAGGAGGGGCACCTCGTTTCACCGTGCAAGATCGCGCCGCCGCGAAGTCACTGCTTGAAGATGCGCTGAAGGTGCACACCGGCGACGTGATTGATTCCGCAATTCCAGGGAAGAATGCCGCGGTCAAAGCGCGAGTGGATTTCTATTTGAAGAAGGGCGACGTGGCCGGCGCCGAAAGTGAGCTCGACAAAGGCGCGACAAGAGTCGACCCCGACTATCAGCCCTTCTACCGTGATCCGAAGCCGGTCCCTTCAACCAGCGAGATTCGCGCACGAGTGCAGGCCGACGCGGCTGCGCCGAAAGCAGGGACGCGGGCCGACCTCATGGACGACAAAGCCGTCGATCAGCAGTGGCAGTGGCATCTCGAACGTCATGGCTGGGCGGCGGAGTCGGAAGCGCGAAGAGAATTTATCGCGCGGAATTCTACCGGGATGACGAAGGGCGAACTCGCGAAGCGCTTTGCCGAATCACGCTCCGGCAGCGGCGGAGAAACGGCTCCGGCTCAGGCGGGGGCGTCAGGAACAGCAGCGGCCGACCTGACTTCGATATTGCAGAACTCGCTCGATGCGGTGCGGAAACCGCGGGCGCAGAAATAACCCGCTCAAAGAATTCCAGGTCGGATTTGTCCCAATACATCCCGTTCAGCACGTCCCGACTGTGGCACACGCTCCCGATATCGGCAAGAGCAAACTTATATCCCTATGATTCCCAAAGCTAAATACCTCGCAATTCTGCTGCTGTGCGCGGCCTCGGCCTTCGCGCAGACCGTCTTCCCGTTCCAGGGCCTGGGCTCGGCGCAGTTCTTCGACAATAACGGCCAGCCGCTCACCTCGGGCGTGCTCTACAGCTTCCAGGCGGGCACCTCCACCCAGCAGGCGACTTACACCGACTCCAGCGGCCTGACGCTCAATCCCAACCCCATCCCTTTCGGGAGCGGGGCGCGGGTGCAGATCTGGCTGACCTCGGGCGCCTTCTACAAATTCGTGCTTTGTCTGCAGAACGACGGGCCGACGTGCGCGCCGGCGGATGTGCTGTTTTCCGTCGACCAGGTGCCAGGGAACCCATCTGGGCTGAATAACGGGACCACGTTCGTCGGGACATTTATTTCCGGAAACTCATCGCCGGCTACGACCGGCATTCTGCGTCTCGCGACCTCCGACCAGATCTGCTGGCGCAACCAGGCGGGCACGGCGAACCTCTGCATCTTCAAAGACTCGAACGATGTGCTGGGATGGCAGGGCGATGCCGTGAAATTCCCCGAGGGCGCCTGCACTCTGAGTGCGCTGAACTTCGATTTCCTGTGCGCGTCGTCCACGAACCATCGCTGGATGATGGCGAATAACGGCGGCTCGCAATCGCAGATCGTCGCCGCCGGCGTCGACATCAACACGAGCGACCAGGTCACGCAGCTGCACTTTGGTGCGACGGCAACGCCGCTTTCTGGGACTCCGCCTTCTACGAGTCAGTTCCTGCAATGGAATGGGACGCAGGTCGTGGGCGCGGTACCCACCTTCACGCAGGCGCCGGCGGTGACCTCTTACGTTCGCCAGGAGCTTTCAGCCGACGTTTCGGTCCCGGTCAATACCAACACCACGCTGACCTCAAAGGTGGTGACCATGCCGGCTTCGGGCTGCCCCTGTCGGGCGCTGGTCGCCTGGTCGATCGGCCTGCAGACGGGTTCCTCCGGCGGATTCAGCGCGGGCATCAATGACGGCACCAATACCTTTGCTTTCGCGCAAGCCAACGCCACCGGTTCGGTGGGCGGAAATACGCAGATCGGCATCAGCGCCTCGGGCTGGTCGCACCAGACGTATGCGAACAACCAGGTCATTACCTTGAGCCTGAAAACTGAATCGACCGACACCGGCTACACCGTGAAGAAGGCGGCCGCGCAAGGCATCGTGCAGAACTCGGGGATGGACATCACCATCTTCTCGTCGAATTAGCCGAATTACTCAAATTCCGAAATTCATGAATTTATGAAAAAGCTGCTACTGCTTCTGTCGCTCTCGTGTGCCTCTTCGCTCTGCGCCTTCGGGCAGGGCGTGACCGTTGCGCCTCAGACCGCCTTCAAAGTGGTGAACGGTCTGACCACGCCAATCGCGAATGCCGCCATCACGGTGTGCGCGGCCAACACTGGGGGCTTCCCCTGTTCGCCCGCGCTTGCAAACTCGATCTTTAAGGACACGGCGCTCACCGTGCCGCTCTCCAACCCCTTCTTTGCGGACGCGAACGGCAATTACCAGTTCGCGATCGCGCCAGGAAACTACACCGTAACGGTGACGAATTTTGGTTTCGCCGGCCAGTCCTACCAGCTCACGGTGGCGACGCCCATCAGCCTGGCGGGCGGCCTGGGGGATCCCGGCGCGAATGGCCCCATTTTCCGCAACGGCCTCAACACCACGCGGCCGGCGGCGAGCGCGGACGTAATCGCCTTGTTTTCTGGATCCTGCTCGGTTGCGACCATCCTGCGCGGGGATGGGAGTTGCGCACCAGGAGGCAACCCCGCCGGCTCGGACCAGCAGCTGCAATTCAACAACTCCGCCGCCTTCGGAGGAGCCTCTGGACTGACCTGGAACTCTGGCACCAGCATCTTCGGCATCGCGGCGCCTACCGATTTCACCGCGCAGGCTTCGCCCGGCAACCCCGCAGCCGGCAAAGTCCGGGCTTATTTCGATTCGACCAGCGGCATCGAGACCTGCCTCACCAGCTCCGGAGGCGATGCCTGCCCGGTCCTGAAGGGCGCGTTCATCGTTGACGGAGTTCGCTATGCCACCGTACAGGCGGCGCTGAATGCCGTGCCCTCGACCGGTGGAATTGTGTTTGTTCCCGCCGGGACTTACACCTCTTCATCCGCGCTCACCATCAACACCGCGAACACGACGCTGTGGTGCGCGCCGGCAACCATCCTGCAATTCACCGGGGCGACCGATGGCGTGGTCATCGCGGATGCTTCCCCGCTGCTGAATCACATCCGCATCGATGGATGCAATATTCAAACCACCAACGCGGCGGGCGGGAAGGCGCTGAGCTTCAACACCCCGCTCCACGGAACCACCGAGAACACCGTCATCGGAGTGAGAATCACCGTCTCCGGCTCGGGCTTTTGGAGCTATGGGATCTTTGGCGACAACTTTCAAACTTCCGCGATCTACTCCACCCGCGTCCTCTCCTCAGCGACTGTCTCATTTCATTTTCAGCATTCCTCGAACGCGGTTTCGCTCAATACCGTGGAAGGGGACGGCGGAACCGGAGTAAATCGTTGCTATGAAATTCAGGGGCCGGCCGGAAATGAAAGCGAGATTTTTATCACCAGCGGGACCTGCCAGGGAGCCTTCGCGCAGTCGGTAGCTTACGTACAAGACGGCTCGTTTGCCACCTTTAGCGCAGGCTTCCACGATGAAAATATCAACGCCACCCCTAGCGATGGCGCCGATCTCATCGACAACGCTTCCACGGTCAATCTGACCAACGTGAACTTCGCCGATGTGCTCACCATGGGCACCAATCCGCTGTTGCGAATGACCAACTCGGCAGCCCATGCGGTGACCCTGGGGAATAGCCCCATCACCAGCACCATCACCGGGAGCACGGTCACCTCGATCACCGACAACAATAGTGCGACGTACAACAATGTCTTCCTAGCGAACAAAACCACGGGTGGTGCAGATCTTCCCAACAAACTTTTCAGCTATTTTTTGCGCCCGGATTCGAGTTCAGTTCCGCAGATCACGGGCAGCCAGAAGACGGCCGACGCGCCGCTCGGACTAGCTAACAATTCCTGGTTCTTTGGCCTCAAGAGCGGCGGCACGCTACTGCATCTATTTTCGATAAACACGGGCGACAACACCGTGTTTCAGTATGGAGCCGGCAAAGCCTGGATCCTGCAAAACGAGACGGGCAGCGTAAACCCGATCTTTGTAAATGACTCTCTGACTGCCATCGGGAACCAGTTGCGGCTGGGAACGACGGAGGCGACTCTCACGAACTGCGCGAGTGCAGGCGGAACCTGCAGCGCCAGCATCGCTGGCCGGGTGTCGATCGCCGCCGCCGCGACCACGGTGACGGTGAGCACGACGACGGTCACTGCCAACAGCGAGATTTTCGTTCAGTTTGACGAGACCCTGGGCACGGCCCTGAGTGTGACCTGCAACAACGCGGCGGCCTCTGAAGCCGCGCAATATTTTGTGAGCGCGCGCACGGCCGCGACCAGCTTCACGATTAAGACAAGCGTGGCGCCGACCACCAACCCGGCGTGCCTCAGCTACCGGATCGTCAACTGATTATGAGTAGTACACCCAAAGGAACGATGCGAGGGCGCAGGCAATCGCCGCCAAGGAAACGATTCGTATGACGCTGGCCGTACTCAACCTCGCGTCGGCTGCCCTAAGCAGTTTTACGAGCTTCGTCATGGTTCAGTGCATCCTCGATTTGGCTCATGAGCTGCGCAGGCAGCTTGTTCTCACCCTTCGCGGATGCGTTGTAGTGCTGAACGTTGATTAGAGCCTTTAGCAGGCGGTTGCGATCTTCCAACAGGTCGGCGAACTTCTTGTCAGTTTCCATGCCGTGCAGTGTAACCCGCTTCTCCCGATATCGCCGATTGATGATCTGAATTCCCCCGGACATTTCCTGTGGATAAATTAGCCCTGGTGCATCCCACCCTGGCGGACCGCGTGCGCCAACTTTTCGCGAAACTGAAAGCGGAAGGCTACGAGTTCATCGCCACCCAGGGCCTGCGGACCTGGGAGGAGCAGAATGCGCTCTACGCCAAGGGTCGGACGGTAATGTCCGACGTTTCGTGCACGCACGACGGCGTTTCGCGAAAGCCTGGAACCTGCGCGACTCATCCACTAGGCGCGACAGTCACCAAAGCTCCAGGTGGTCACAGCCAGCATAACTTCGGGCTCGCGGTGGACGTCACGGCGATAGACAAAGGCATCGCCGACTGGAACCTGTCGCATCCGGCATGGAAAAGAATGCTGGAGCTCGCGCCCTCATGCTTGCTGGCCGAAGGCGCGGAGTGGCGAACGTTCCCCGACAACCCACACCTCTATCCCGTCGAAATTCCCGCAACCTGCGAAGTGCTGCGGGAGAAATATGCGCTCGGGGGAGTGCGCGGGGTGTGGGCCTGGTTCGAGTCTTTGTGTTCATCTCAAATTTGATATATCGCCTCGTGCACTTCCGCCGGCTGAAGCGCGAAGCGGAGATTTTCGCGGACGCGCAGCGCCTGGCCGCGCTCCGGCTCGAGCAGTGGCTCTTCGACTTTTATCAATCCTTTTCCTGAGGACAATTCCAATGAACAAACTCAAAAGCCTTTGGGCTTCTCTGCCTCATCCGGTGCAGGCCATGCTGGTTGCTTTCGCCAGCGGATTTCTGGCCGCAGCCGCCCACGCTTACGAAGACGCCGGCTTTCACATGTCCTGGGGCGAACTGCATCATCTGTTGCCGACGTTCGTGGCTGCCGGGGTGGCTGCGGCACGCATTCTCTACATGGTGCCCAACCGTCCAGCTGTACCGGTCGAAGCCAAGGCCGCAGTCAATGGAAACAGTTAACAACCCCATCGTCACCGAGTGGCTCAGTCTGGCCCAGTTGCGCGCCTTGCTTCTGACCGGCGGGATTGAAATCTCTACGCCCGGAGGAACGCTGCGTCTCTACGTGAACTTCATCGACCGCGTCTCGGCGCAGGAACTGGCGAAGAAGTAAATGGCGCTGCTCGAATTCCCCAACCCGGTCGCGTGGTACGAAGGCGCAAAGAACGCAGGCCTCGAACGCGACACGGCGAACACTTTCCTGTCGATGCTCTACTCCGCGCAGATTTCCTTTTTGTGGCGAAGCGGCTCGGCGAAGTGGGCGCAGTGGACGGGCGAAGGGCAGGCGCTCAAAGACGCGGCCACGGCCATGTATCTCAGTCTCGAAAACTTAGAGAAGAAGAACTTTCTGACGCTCACGGTGCCGAAGGACCTGCTCGACGCCGACAACTTATCTCGGTTTCAAACTAGCTCGAAAACTTAATTCAAAAAGGACAATCCATGAAACTCGTCTCTTCGCTGCTACTCGTGTGCGCGGTCGCAATTGGGGCAATTGCGCAGACTCCGGCTCCTGCTCCCTCGAACACTCTTCCCTCTAACCTCTACGCCGCGGGCGTGTCATTCAATTCGAGCGCCTCGCCGCGGATCGCCGGAACCGGACTCTATGCCCGCCTGATTTCAGACGGAACCGGGACTTATGCCTTCACCGTGGTGGATGCCCTGCCTGCCAGCATTAAGCCTTTCACGGTGACGACTAACTTCGGGGTCGGAGTCGCGCAAAAGATGTTCACCGTCGGCAGCATTCCCATCTTCGTCCCAACTTCGGCGGGCATCTCCTACAACGGCTCAAATACCGGCTGGGCGTGGTCGACCGGGGCTCTGGCCTCGATCAAGCTTAAGAACAACTGGCGGGTGCTGCCGAACGTGCGGATCGTGAAGTCGTCGGTCTCGAACGGGGCGGGATATCAGCCCATCGTCGGCGTGCTCTTCGGTTGGGCCGAGTAGAATCTGCACAATTTGTGGTGCACTCTGAATCCGGAGTGGGGTACTATCTTCGGCAAGGAGGAACTCCCAGCTTATGCAGAACCCATCTCAAGCTCTCGGCCGCGACATCCACTTCACGGTGGATCGGGCGGCCTCTGAAAAACTCAACCAGATCGGCGGCCGACGCTACAACATTGCGGAAACCGTGCCGGGGAAGATCGTGCGGGTGCTCGACAACAATGCCTGCAACCTGATGCTCTTCCCGGATGCGGACGAGGTGCTCCACCTGTCGGCGGTGCCGTTCTCGGCTTCGGCGCAGCCCGGTACCTGGACCTGGCCGGAGCGGATGGCAGGGACGCAGGAGGCGGCCGCCTGAAGTCTCTCGGGCAAATCGCCTACGAGGCTTACTTCGACCATTCGAAGGGGAAGTCGCTCGTCTCCGGCTCTCCCCTTCCCACTTTCTCCATGCAGTCCGAAGAAATTCGCGCCGCCTGGGAAGCCGCCGCAGTGGCGGTGAGCGTTGAGCTTTCGAAACGCTTGATCACCTAAGGAGGTACACACGATGCCGCCAGTTGACCCGCTCTTCAAAGTTCACCGCCTGAACGATGACGGCATGAAGTGCGCCGAAGAGATCGCCGCCGCGTTCAACGATTGCCTCTCACGCCTCAGTGGAATGTGCACCGAAGGGCGCGAGTTCTCAATCGTGAAAACCAAACTCGAAGAGGCCGCGTTCTTCGCAAAGAAGGCGATGGCCAACCAACCGCGTTACCAAGCTGCCTGATGGAAACCGCAAGCCCACAACGAATCAAGGATGTGATGGAGATGCAGAATACCGTCACTCCCATGCCCCGCTATCAGTGCCACAAAAAAGTGTGGGCGCTGAAAATTGCCAAGATCGAGCGCGAAGGCCTGCCAGCGTTTAAGGGAGCCACGTGCAGAGGGTCATACGCTCTCGGCAGTGCCTGTGGGAAGTGCGAACGCTGCGAATGGGAGCGACAACACGGCCCACAAATGCGCACGATCATCACGCCAGCAGAGCGCGGCTTCGGCCCGTTCTTTGTTGACCAAGCCTACATGGACAAGCACAAGCCCGATGTCGGTGGGTACTACGTGCAATACGACGACGGCTACAAATCGTTCTCTCCCGCGAAAGCGTTCGAGGACGGCTACACTCGACTCTGATGCCTTCCACCGCACCCAAATCCGCCCGCACCAAAAAGCCCGCCGCCTCCGTCCTTCCGCTTGAAACCCTCGCCGTGCGCCACGTGGTGAGCCTGGCGCGGGGGAAGTTTTATTACAAAAAGGCAGACGCCGCGCTCGACGCCCTGCTGAAGCAGGCGAAGACCGGAGACGTGATAGTCCTGCCGAACGAAAAACCGGTTCCCACCGCCTATCGCGGCAAGACCTTCCGGGTCACCGACAAATTCGCCTCGAAGAATTCCATTGGAGTAGGGCTCTCCGCCCGCCGCTTCGAACTCGAAGAGATCGCCACCCCGTAATCCCCGCCTGACGCTTCCCGGCTCTTCCCTTTCCCCATCATTGTGCGGTACTATTCGCCGCATGAGCCAGATATCGCGTAAAGTCCGCGCTCCCCGCGCCGATCCCCGAGGCCGCGCGCTCAAGCCCTACGTCCCCGGACGGCCTGCCGCCACCACTAAGCTCATCCGCCTGGATGAAGCCGACCTGAAACTGATCGAGCGCGCCGCGAAGTCGCGCGAGCCGCCGCCCAGCTCCAGCTGGTACATCGTGCAGGCTGCTCTCGCCCGGGCGCGCGCCGATCTCCGGCTTCCCGCCGCCTCCTGATTCCTGTTCCGTTTGTAGAACGAAAAAACTTTCTCTCGACGTTTTCTTTCCGAGGGCTGTACTATGTTCGCCCTGCGATATCGGGAGAACTATGCAAGGATTCTGGTGGTCGGGTACCAGCGCAGTCCAGGCAGTCGGGAAGTCCAATGGTAAGGCGAACGGCAATGCAACGCACTCCGGGGTTCTCGTCAACGATCTCTACGTCGCGATCGAGCGCGACTATTTAATTAACAAAAAACGAACACTGCGCAATGTGAAGGGCGCATGGAGGAAGCATCTCTCCGGCGTCTTCGGCTCGCA
>JAOAPR010000204.1 GCA_025463005.1 Bryobacterales bacterium
GAAAGCCCGGGCAGGCCCGGCCCACGGACCCCGGCGCAGCGGTTTTGATCCTGCGGATGCGGGATCTGGACCCGGTGCTGGCAGCCGTCAAGAAGGCTGGAGCGCCCATCGTCACGCGATCGGGCGGGGCGATCAAGAATGGCAACGGGCGATCGGTCATGTTCCGCGATCCGGATGGATTCCTGATTGAAGTGGACGAAATTGAGACTTCAACGAACGTTCCCGGCGCGGCGATGGGCATCGCGGTGAGCGATATGGCGGCCACGCTCAAGTTCTATCGCGATCTGCTGGGATTTGAATTGAGCGGTCAGATGGAGTTCGCGAGCGATAAAACGAGGATGGATTTAATCGGCGCGCCCGCCGGTGGGCGATACAGGCAAACAGCGGGAACCGTACCTGGGACCAACGCGCGCATCGAGTTCTACGAATTCAAGGGCGTGGAGCGCACGCCTTTCCATCTGCGCGTTCCCGATCCCGGTTGTCCGGCGCTCGCCTTACGCGTGAGTGACCTGGACGGGCTGCTCAAGCGCCTTAAAGCCGCGGGAGTAAAAGTAGTTTCGGCGGGCGGTGAACCGGCTCAGTTTAGTCCCACGATTCGCAATATATTTGTCGAGGATCCGGACGGTTTCAAGATCGAGTTATTCCAGTCACAGTAGCGCGTACCGCGAACAAGCGATAATAGTTGAGCCCCGTATTGACCCAAGGAGAGAGCATGCGACGGAAAGAGTTTTTGAACGTGGTCTTGATGATAGCGGCGAGTTTCGTTGCCACTGCCCTGGTAGCCCAAGGCCCTCCGGGCGGCGGACGAGGTGGCCCCAAAGCCGGCCAGACCGTCGAAAAGATCAGGCTGTTGAAGCCTAACCTCTACATGATCACCGGCGGCGGCGCGAATACACTGATCCGCGTCACCAGCGAAGGACTGATCGTAGTGGACACGAAGAATCCCGGCGACGAGAACTATAACCGGCTGATGGAAGAAATCAAATCGGTCTCGAATCTGCCGGTCAAGTACGTGCTCAACACCCACCATCATCCTGATCACGTGGGCACAAATCAGAAGTTCATCGATGCGGGGGCCAAAGTCATTGCGTTGGAAGCTCTGAAAACCCGCATGGCAAGTGATCCCCGGACCAAAGATATCCCCGGCTTGCCGACCGAGACGTTCGCAAAAGACTATGTCTTGAAATTCGGAGGCGCCGAAGTCCAGGCCCACTCCTACGGACGCGGCCACACCGGTGACGACACCATGGTGTACTTCCCCGATCTGAAGGTGGTCATGGTCAGCGATCAGATCACGGACGCCACGCCCATCGTCGATTTTGCCAATGGCGGGAGCGCTGTTGAATGGACGCAAATACTCGATGGCGTGCTGAAGCTGGATTTCGATATGGCGATTCCGGGCCGCGGCGAGCCGAAAAGCAGGGCTGACGTGGAAGCGTACCGTACAAAGTTCGCCACGGTGGTGAGCCGTGCGTCCGATGCTATTAAGGCAGGCGCTACGAAAGATCAATTGGCATCGCAGGTGAAAACGGACGATCTTGGCTGGCAATTCAACGCCGCGTTTTACGGCTCGCTTTACGACGAACTCGCCAAGAAGTAACCGCGAATCGGCGCTGTTACTGCGTCACCGTCAAGTTTGCTGCGGCGCTTGACACGTTGCCAATCTGCACCAGGACTGGATTCGTTCCGAGCGGAACGCCTTCGGGTATCTGGTAATTTATTTGCATTACGCCGACCAGGCCCCAGGGAATGCCGGCAAACTGGATCGCAGCAGGCAACCCGCCGACTGTCACATTAAGCGCCGCCAACGGCTGGGGCAGATTCGAGACTGCCGTGGATTGGTCCGGTGCGCCTCCGGTAGCGACCTGAGGTGTGATCGCACCCGCGCCGGTTATGTACAACGTAATGATTTGCCCGCGCGTGCCGGTTGCATTCGGGATAGGCGCAAAGTTTGAGTCGACAAAAATACCTGGCGCTAGCGCCCCAACTGTTAAGGAGCCCGTCGCAGTACGGCCGTTGTTGTTGACGATTACCGTGGCAAGCGTATCGGGCCCGATCTCGTAAGGGATCTGGATGTTTAGTAGAGAGGGCGAAACGTAAAGCAGCGGCGCCGTGACGCCGTTAATGGTGACGGACACCCCGGCCATCTGCGAAGGAAGCGGCACACTGGTGGCGCTCCACGCGGCCGGAGCCAGTTGTGATCCGAACACACTCAGTAGCATGCCGGGCGCGTAGCTGGTCCTGAAAGAAGCTGCGTTGGTAAAACCGCTGATCGCTGGCGGGCCGCTTGACCCTTGCGCGACAGTGACCGTCGTCGAAGCTGTTGCACCTGCGTAGGCTGCATTCCCGCTATACTCGGCCGAAATCGTGTTGGATCCTGCTGAAAGGCTGGCCCCCGTCACATTCCAGGTCGCAACGGATTTGTTTGTCGAGGCAATCAGATTGGCTGTTCCCAGTAAAACGCCTGCGATCCGGAAGGCCACAGTGCCGAGCGGTACACCGCCGTTCGCCGACGCGACCGATGCCGTCAAGGTCACGCTATCACTGGCGCCGATGCTGGCTGCGCTGGACGTCAACGTCATATTCGCCGTGCCGGGCGTGAGGGAACCGACGGGTCCCTTCCAACCCGTCACCATGTTGTAGAGGTTCACCGAGCCCAGCCCAGTGGCAAGGTCGTAACCTGGTCCGGCGTCGTATCCGTAGGATCCGGGCGAGCAACTGCGAGCTTGCGGCGCGCACGTCACACTGACCGTGTTTGATCCGCTGGTTACGTCATGGAATGCGTTCGGCGCGGACTGCGCAAGGCTGTACAAACGCGGATTCACGTTGCCGACGCTCCCTGTATCGCCGCCACGAGCCAGGTATTGATTGAGGAGCGCGACCATTCCTGCGAACACCGGTGTCCCCGCCGACGTTCCGCCGAACACCACCAGCGTTCCTCCTGTGTAGACCATGTACCCGTTGTGATTCGCTGAAGCGGCGAGCGATATATCAGGCACGCTGCGAGCGCCATCATTCGGAACTCCCGCGCCGGTTTGCCACGAGGGCTTCAGGAAGAAGCTGCTCGCGCCGCCGCCGCCGGAAGCCGGTGAGCCCGCGGTACTGTCGTTCCACGCAGTTTCGGGAATGTAAGACAACACCGAGGCATCGTTGGTACCGTTGGATGCATTCCAATATGTCCCGCCGTCTTCCTGCAGCGTAGTGCCGCCTATACCGGTGACCTCCGGAACGCTCGCCGGTGCGTCCACTGCCAGGCCGCCTGCCCCGGAACTGCCACTCGCGCAGTCCGCTCCGCCGGAGTCGCCCGAAGCATTCACCCACGTCATCCCTTGGGCATTGGCTTGGCGAGCCCAAGTTTGGAATGCGCGCAGCGAAGCCGCCGAAGTCTGCAGCTCGCACGATCCGTAGCTCACGCTGATGGCCGATCCCAAGTTTTGATCGATGGCGTAACGTACAGCGTTCATCACGCTGGATGAGTAGACGTATAAAATCCGCGCGTTGCGAGCGACGGCGCCGGCCCATTGCAGATCCAGGTTGGCCTCGTCCACGTCGCCGGAGCTTATGCCGGGATCGCGCGAGCCGGGCACTAATAGCGTCTCCGGATCAACCGCGGAGAGACCGAACCGCGCGCGAAATGTGCGTACGTCGGCTAGATCCATCTGCGTCTGTCCCGCCACTACGATGGTTTGCCCCGACCCGTCTATCCCCGCAGCATACAGCGGCTTCACGTTGTAGATCGTTGCGAGATCGTCTGGCGCAAGATAATGCCGTCCGCTGCTCGAAGTGTAGTTTGGTTCAACAGACAGGGTCTCTGCTCTTGCCCGCACGCCTCTCGGCTCCAGATGAAAATCGTCCAGACCCTCGATAGCCGCGACCATCAGGTCCAGATCGGCCGGAACGCTCGGGTTGGTGGCATTTGCGTAATGCCTCCTTCCGTTGACGCGGTAGTTTCGAATCTGTGTCGCGAATGCCGCACCAACTGCCTGCGCCGTTCCGCGAAACTGGATGGAATTCCTTGCGCGCGCGACGCCCGTCACTTCCAGGTTCTGCTGCTTCAACCAATCCGTGATTCGGCCGAGGTCGCCGGGACTCGCTCCAAATCGCTGCGCATACTCGTCGGGCGAAAGCCAGCGATGATAGTTTGCCGACGACGGATCCTGCTGCTCTCGCAAGAGTTGATCGAGCTCGGCTTGCTGGGCCGCGGACGGCTTGAGCACGATGCTCATGTCGTCAAGCACCATAGACGAATCGGCTGGACCCTCATCGTTCTCAGGTCGAACTTGAGAACGTGTGTGCCCGGTGAGCGACACCCGCTCGCGGGACTTAATGGGCCCGTCGAGGCGGCTGCGCTGTGCCATAAGATTTAGAGCGAGGAATGCTGTCAAGAGCAGTCCGCTGATAGCCGTAGCTCGGGCATAGCGGAAACGCGAGAATAAAACCATTAGAACCACCAAGGAAGAGTCGGGCTATTAACGTTTTCTTTGACGCAGCGACTCAACGCATGGTTTCATCGAGCGGGATTTACCCCAGACCTCGTGAATGGAGGGACTTGCACGGTCCAGGAGCTATTTTTGGGCTATCGCAGTTTGTCTGCGACCTTCGTGAGGGCGGCATTGGAGCAGGCAGCGTCCTTGTCGCCACCCGGGGCGCCGCTGACCGCTACAGCGCCGATGGTGGCCTCGCCCACTTTGATCGGGACGGCTCCCTGAGCGTTGATGGTACCCGGAATCGTCGCGGGCGGGGCGGTGGTGCCGGCGGGAGGAGGCTGAGCCGGACCCGAGGGCCGGTTGTAAAGCATCGTCGCAGTCGCTTTCATCTTGGCGACTTCCGTTGTGGACGCGGTCGCCCCGTCGTCGCGCAGCATGGCCTTTGGCGCATTGAGGCCGTCAACTACGAGCACAGTGACCTTATAGCCATCGGCGCGGCACTTGGCCATCGCTTCCTGTGCGATGGTCTGAGCGACGTCCAGGGTGAGTATCTTCGATGCCGGCAGTTGCGCGAAGGCACACGTCGAAAAGGCTGCTCCAGCGGCCGTGAGAAATGCGAATCTTGTGAATTTCATGTCTTGAGTCTCCTCGAATCTGCGGACCTAGTTATTCTATGTCCTACGGGGCTGGTTCTGCTTTCGCTGACGGCGGGGATCTAGGGATCCACCCAGGTTGCGCCGGCGCGTCCCACTGGTACTATCGAAAGCGTCGGGTTGGGGTGTCCAATGACCCGGGAACGAGTTCTCGAGATCCTCCGCGACGATGTGAAGGCTGCCAGGAAGCGCTTTCAGGACACTACCGAGTACTTCGATGAAGCCATCCACGGCCGTCAAAACTCAATATCCAACGCAAATCGCCAGCAACGGGTCAGTCTGGCGGCTCGATCTTACCGGCTCGCTGCACATGATCTGACAACCGCGGTTGTTCGCCTGAACCGCTTCATGTTGGATGGTGTTGTGCCGGACGTTTTGAAACCCAAGCCGCCGCGGAAGGCTGAACATACCAGATCCATTAGCTCCGCAAAATCAGCCTAAAGGCGTCCACGTAAGCCATAGGCGTGTAAAGAGTTCTCTGGCTTAATGTCGTGCGGAAACAGTTCCCTCAAGCTTGGCTCTCTACAGTAGGGGTTTATGCGACGCTATCTCACAGTCTTGCCGGTCGCTTTGGGCTTGATCTCGATCTCAACTGGCCAAGTCAAAAGTAAACAGCAACACACAAGTAAACAGCAACATAAGCAGTCGCGAATTAAGGCGGCTCCTCGTATCCGGTATGATTTGGCTGCCGTAAATAACCCAGCGACTACGGATCAACTGGACGAAAAGGCAGAAGGATCGGCGGCGCTGCGGGCGCAAATTCTGCTGGCGCGCGCCCATTTCTCGATGGGAGAAATCGACGGGCGGATGGGAACCAACGCACTGCATGCCGTACAGGGCTTCCGTGCCGCGCACGGATTGCCCCCAGGGACCTCGGTCGATGCGGACGTTTGGAAAGCTCTCAATATGGATGAGGCGCCGGCTCTGGTCGAATATACACTCACTGGGGAGGACGTAGAGGGTCCGTTCGTCACCGTTCCAGCGGAGATGATGCTGAAGGCCAAGCTGAAGTATCTTGGCTATGGCTCGGCACTGGAGGGCATTGCTGAGAAGTTTCACATCAACCCGGCTTTGTTACAGCAACTGAACCCGGGGAGCAAATTCAGCGATGCAGATCAGAAGATTTACGTTCCGAATGTGTTGACGCAAGTCAACCAAAAAGCTACTCGGGTTGTGGTTTCAAAATCGGAGTCAACGGTAAAAGCTGTAAATGATATGGGGCAGGTGATCGCTCAATACCCGTGCACCAGCGGCAGCGAGCACGATCCGCTGCCTATCGGTGAATGGAAGGTCACTGGCGTATTCAAGAATCCAAAATTCAACTACAATCCCGACTTGTTCTGGGACGCCAAACCAAAAGATTCAAAGGCCACGATCGCACCGGGTCCTAATAATCCAGTGGGAGTGGTGTGGATCGACCTGTCCAAAGAGCATTACGGGATTCACGGAACACCATCGCCAGGACAGATCGGACACACCGAATCGCATGGCTGCATCCGCCTTACGAATTGGGATGCGCTAGAACTGGCGGGAATGGTCGACAAGGGTACCCCCGTAAGCCTGACGGAATGAAATGACGCGGCGCTTAGCGGCAATGCTGGCATGGTCCGGGACGTGCGCGGCTTTAATGGCGTACTTCCAGACGCCCCTGGTCTCCCGCAATCTGGGACTTCCCGTGGCGCACATGAAGCTGTCGGACATGCTGGATACGTTCAACGAGTCACGCGGCGGAAGCCGCCGGCATGAAGCCACCGATATCGTCGCGCCGCGCGGTACCCCGGTGCTGGCCGTAGAAGATGGAACTATCGTGAAGCTCTTTTGGAGCCAGGCCGGAGGGCGGACAATCTATCAATTCGACCCGTCGCAGCGCTACTGCTATTACTACGCACATCTGGATGGATATGAAGCGAGTCTCACCGAGGGCATGCACGTTCGACAAGGCCAAGTGATCGGATATGTCGGGACCACCGGCAACGCTGCCCCCAATAGCCCTCACCTGCATTTTGGGATCACGGAAATCGGGGCGGATAAAAAGTGGTGGGGAGGCACGCCGATTGATCCGTATCCGGTCCTTCGAGCTTCGGCCCAAAAGCTTGGAATTAAGAACTGATCTTCAGCACCGGATCCGCTGCGTTTCACTTCAGCCGCAGGATTGCTTTGATGTCGCGACCGATCTCTAGGAAGTCAGCAACGTTGTCTGCCTTTCGAAGGAAGCAGGTCGCGCCGAACTTGAGTGATTCCGTCCGATCGGCAGGGTCGTCCGACGAGGTCAGAATGATCACCAGCGAGTCAGCGAATCGCTTGCTAGCCCGAAGATGTCGTAGGAGCGCCAGTCCGCTTATTGCAGGCAAGCTGAGGTCTAGAACGAACAGTTGCGGCTCTGGACCGTTATCCTCGGCAGCGAGGAGAAACGACATTGCGGTCTCGCCGTCATGGAAGACGAAGAGATCGGTTTCGACGTCGTGCGCCTTCAGCGCCTCTCGAAAAAGGTAGACATCGGCGGGACTATCCTCGGCAAGAAAGATTGCCGGCCGCTGGTGCATATTCTTGTAGCTTACCGAAACATCGACGAAATGAACCCATCGATTTTCAGTTCCTGTCAGGGGAACTGAGCGGCGCATTTATAGGAGCGGGACGGCGCCGGGAAGCAGCAGCGCGGCTTAGGCGAGGGCCGCTTTGTATAAAACGAGAAGCTTGCCCCAAGCGCGTTCGGCATCGGCCTTGTTGTAGATCGGCGCGCCGTTCTGTGTAGGCATGTCGCGCATGCACCAGCCATGCTGGGCTCCCGCATACACTTCGATCTCAGCAGGGACCTTGGCAGCAGCGAACGCTTCCCTGAGCTTGTCTTTGGCGTCGGGCTGACTCGCATCGTCATTCGAGGCGATCCCGAAATACATGCGGGCCTTGATCTTCGGCGCGAGCAGATGCGGGCTCTCAGGAGTATTGTTCACCAGGTTGCCGCCATGGAAGGACGCACCGGCGCCAATGCGATCGGGTAGTGCGGCGGCGGTTCTCACCACCAGCGGGCCGCCCATGCAGTAGCCCTGAGTCCCGACTTTCTTTGACTTGTTCACTTCCTTTTGCGCGTCGAGGAAGGCAACGTAAGCGACGGCATCCTTCTCAGGGTTGCCAAGCGCGTTCACCGAGGCCATCAGCGGTCGCAGTTTCGCCATGTCCGCCTGATTCTGGAAATTAAAACCGGAGGCATCGGTGAAAGGAGCTTTGGAAACGCGGTAAAACGGGTTGGGCACCAGAACGGAATATCCCTCCGCGGCAAGACGCTTGGCCATTTCGCGCGTCGCGGGGCGTAATCCGAATGCATCCGGCCACAGCAACACGCCCGGATGGGAACCGCTCTTCGGGTGAATGAATGCGGCGTCGCAGGTTCCATCAGGAGTTTTGACCTCGACGTTGGTTTCGACGACTTCAAGGCCTGCTGCCGCGGCCGACCCCGCCGTGGCGGCAAGACCGGCGGCCACGGACAGACCTACAAACTCGCGCCGTGCGATATCGGCGGACTGCGTATCATTTTTCTGCTGGTTCTTCTGGTCTTCCATCGTGGCTATCTCTTTCGAAAAGATTGTATCGCTTTTTTGAATCGGTATCAGGCTGAACCGGCCCGGATCACGACTTCGCCAGGCGGGGAGCCATGATTGTGATCGCGGATGAGGACGACAACAAGCCTATCTTTCGGATACCGCTGAGCGCGTGAAGTGTTCCCGATTACTCGCAAACAGGTACTATGCTTCGTCCGCACTCCAAAGTGGTGAAAGAGGTTAACGGAACACTCACGCAAAATTTCGAAGAAGGATCCCACCAGTAGCACTCAAAGTCTTTGCGCCAAATTGTATTGACCATCGCTCGTTTTAATTCTAGATTTGAGACTCGCGAATGGTCGAGCGAAGAAAGAGGCAGCGCTTTGAGTTACGGCTGGCTTGCGAAATTGTTCACGTTGCGTCCGGTTTGAAAACCAAAGGCGAGACCAGGAATATCAGCTCGTCGGGCGTGGTCTTGACTTGTGAGAAGCGACTGAAGGTCGGACAACACATCGAGTACACGATTAGTTTGCCCAGGTTCCGGCGGGCTCGAAAGGATGTCTCGGTGCGATGTAAGGGAATGGTGCTGCGAGAACTTCCAGAGAAGACCTTTGCCGTCTCGCTGGAGCATTATGAGTTCGTCAGACTGCGTGCGCCCAAGCGCGGTAAGGCTGCGACTTAGCCATGCAGCCGCAGTGAGCGGTTCCCGCTAGAGATGCGTGGTCATAATCAAAAACACGATTGCGGCCGCTGCCATCAGCACGGCACCGCCAAAGACCGTGGTAATTACCAGCAGCATCGGCAAGCTTTGTGATTCTTGATCGGCGGGTGTCATGCCCGATGACAGGCAAGTTCAGGGCCGCGCGTTAAGTGGCGTTTTTTCAACGCGGACTGCGGCTTAATAGCGCTCTCCAGGTAAGAATTCTCGTCGGCTCTGTCTGAATTTACTGGGGGCGATCCTGCTAGGGCGCCGGCTCGATTCGCAGCAGCGCTCCCTCTTTTTCGTCGGTCAGCAGGTACAACAGCCCATCAGGTCCCTGTCGAACATCGCGGACCCGCTGCCGCAGTTCGGTGAGCAGCGCCTCGCGTCGCAGCTCCTGCATCTTTTCGTTGAAGAGAATACGCTCGAGGTGACCGGTCCCGGGTATCTCGCCGGTGCGGAGGGAGCCGACGAAGACATCGCCCTTCCACTTGGGGAGCTTGTCGCCGGTATAGAACGCCATTCCCGAGACCGCGATCGCAGGTATCCACAGCACCACCGGAGCTTCGAAGCCAGCGTGGCCGGGAACTTCATTGTGCCAAGGACCCGGATAATCGCGACCGTAGCTCACAACCGGCCACCCGTAGTTGCGGCCCGGCTTAAGAATGTTGATCTCGTCGCCGCCATTCGGGCCATTCTCGTTCTGCCACATGTCGCCCGTTCCCGGATGCATGGCCAGACCCAGCGTGCCGCGGTGACCTAACGTGTAAACCTCTGGCCTGTGGCCGGCCTGTCCGACAAAAGGATTGTCCTTCGGAACGCTGCCATCATCGTTCAACCTAAGCACTTTGCCGCCGAGGGTGTTGGGATCCTGGGGATCGTTGCCCGTCATGCTCATGAAGAGCGCGCCGTCACGGCCGAACGCGATCCGGGACGTGCCGGCTACGTCGGTCACGAAGATATCTTTCATCTCGGTAATCGCGTTGCCGTCCCACTTCCCGCGCGCCAGCGCAACCACCCTCCGTTGCTCGTCGAGCGGCTTGGTGTAAGTGAGATACACGAAGCGATTCTGGGCAAACTGGGGATGAAGCGCGACGTCCATGAAGCCATGAACCGCGCCCGGCAATCCGGATTCAACGGCCCAATATGAGGTTGGCGTTCCGGCGATGGGCTTCGGATCGAGCACGCCATTGCGGATGATCCGGAGATGGCCAGTGCGCTCGGTCACCAGCATGCCGCCGTCAGGAAGAAACGCGATGCTGAAGGGAGATTCGAGCGCCCTGCTGACCGCGACCACCCGGATCCTCTGACCTTCGCCTGTATCGAATTCCATGGGCAGCTTCGGCAACGGACGGTGGGCGAGACCGTTTGGAGCGACCGGAATGCCCTTATCAAAGGGGACCTTTTGCTGGCCGGAGACAATGGTAACCGCGAGCAAAACGGCAAGCGCGCTGACGATCAGAAGCAGCAAGCTGGAGCGGGTTCTCATATCAATACCTCTCAGATGAGTTTATCCGGAATGCGTCGGTCCTGCGCGATGTAGGCAAGATCAAGCCCCGAATCGCTCCGCAGCGCGGGATTTGGCCTTTTGAGCCTCTTCTTCTCGATTCTTCGGCGGTGCATTGGTTTCGAGCGAAGCGAGTAGCCGAGTCGAAATGCCGGCGATTTCATCTACCGCCGCAAGGAAGGCGCCTTCGTTGGACTTTGAGGGTTTATTGAAGCCGCTGATTTTTCTCACGAATTGGAGCGAAGCTGCTTGGACCTCTTGCTCAGAGACGGGCGGATCGAAATTGAAGAGTGTTTTGATATTCCGGCACACGCGTCTATTTTCCCGCGGCGTGAGTGGAGTCTCTCTCGTTGTCGCAGACGTCCTCGATCATTTCGGTATCCGCCAGAAATTCAAATTGCATCGGAAACGACCAGGGCTTGGTGTAGGCTTGGGGATCGTCAATGGTGACTTCGACATCCATGTGGCCGAAGTCCCGGCGGCGGAAGCGCTCGATGGTATGAAGAGCTTCGGTATGAGGACGGCCGCTATCATCGAGCCAGCTCTTGTCGTTGAAGCCGCGCGTATCCACAACGAACCAGTCGCCGTCCCACTTGCCGATGGAATAGCCGAGCCATGCGGGATTCGCCACCGTCGCATGACCGCGGCCATCCGTGAAAATCTGCCGGAAACGCGCGAACTCCTCATACAGGATGAGGGTCAGGCCGGGATTCTGCACGATTTTCAGAGGCACGCCTATGAGCATCTGGTCGGGGATGCTGTGGGGCAGGCAACGCGAGGACGGCCGGTCCGCCATGAAATTCGCCATCCGTGCTTTGTGGAGCGCTTCGTAGGGCGGAAGCAAAGGGGGGATCGTCTCTCCCGGCCGCATGAAATCCGCAAGGTTGGGACCCATCGCCAGACCTGCGGCGCCGGTACGCTGCGCCGGGCGGTTCGTCCCGCGCGCGCGTTGCCATAATCCCGTCAGATCCGGCTTTCCGTCCGCGGCTTTAGGAACCGGAGCGGCGAGGTTGACCTTTCCGTTTGGCAGTCGCGGTATGCCGGGAGTGGGATAGTCGATCCACTGGGCGGAGGCGGAAACAGTCCAAATTATGACGGCGCAGACTCGGCGAATCATACGGAAGCTCTATTTTCCACCAAGCGCGTGCGGCATGTCATTCTTAATAACTTTTCCGCCTTTCATCACGAATTTGACTCGTTGCAGTTCGGTGATATCGGTCAACGGGTCGCCAGAAACGGCGACCAGGTCCGCGTATTTACCCTTGTCGATGGATCCGATCTGGTCCTGCCATCCCAGCGCTTCGGCGTTGATCACGGTTCCTCCCTGAAGGGCTCGTAAGGGTGTCAAGCCGCCGTGCTTCACCAGCATCTCGAAGTCGAGAGCCTGCGTCCCGTGCGCGTAGGTTGAACCGTCGGCGCCACTGCCGACCATGATTTTCATTCCCTTGGTGGCGGCGGCCATCGCTACGGCCTTCTCAAAAATCGGGATCATCCGATACTTGCCGCCGGTGCTTTTGGCGTCGTTATCGTCCATGTATGGTTCTATGTAGCGCTGAAGGGTGGGATCGTAATACAGTCCCTTAGCCACCATCATGTTGGCTTGTTCCTGATCCAAGCCATAGGCGTGCTCAATAGTATCGCAGCCCGCGACGATGGCGTTCTTTTGCCCTTCGCCTCCGAGTACGTGGCAAGCTGCCTTTTTCCCTAGGCGATGCGTCTCGTCAATCAGCGCTTGCAAGACGGGCAACGGATACGTTACGACATATTGGGGCTGGCCGGTGGCGTTGAACGAGTAAGCGCCGGTGGGGAACAGCTTGATCCAATCGGCGCCGCGGGCGATTTGTTCGCGAACGGCTGCACGTCCTTCCTCGGCGGAACGAATGACGGTGCTAGCCAGCGGATTCTCGGGCCCGGCAGGAGGTGCGGCTCCCCAGACAATGCCCAGCGTCGACACTTGATACCGGGGGCCATCGAAGCGGCCCTCATTGATAGCGTCGCGGATCGCGATGTCGCCGTATCCATTTCCATGGGAGCTCATGTC
>JAOAPR010000276.1 GCA_025463005.1 Bryobacterales bacterium
TGCTCATCCACAAAGCTGACCGTGTAACCGATGGCCGCACTTACAACTGCAAGGACGATGGAGGTGGCAATGCCTTTGTATCTTGAGTCACTTTCCTTTGAAGAAGATTGTCTCGGTCGAACGGAAGAGTTGCGACGGCTGATCAAAAGAACTCGCTTCATCTCATACCCCTTATCTAGACGGCGGGTAAGATTCCCGCAGCGGCGGCCTTGCGCAACCCACCCTGAGCATCGCCCAATTCCTCAATAGTAGGTACGGCTACCTCGAAGTGAAGTGCCACCGCCAGAGGCACTGAAATACTCACCCAGTATGTTGCGAACCGCCATCAGATGCTCCGACGCACCCCTGTAAAGCCTTTCCATCTCTTCCCGCATGCGTGCTTCAGACATGAAGTCTACTTTCCTATGCAACACATTCGAACGCTTTGATTCGAGCATTCACCGCGTGATCGGAATTGGTCTCCAACCGGGGAGACTCGCACCTACTTACTGTCCTTCATCCCATGACCGCTGTGCCAATCAAAGTCTTCTGGATAGCGGCCTATTTCAATTCCGCTAAACGTGATTGCACCTAAATCGGGGTCTTCGCTCGTTTCAACTACTGACCATTTATTACCCTGATCCGAACTTAAACGATGGAAGCGTTGCTTGTCTTCTGATGGCATTCTTGCGCCAAGAAATACTCGACGTATGTCGCAGATTTGGAATTTCAATTTACGTGATTCATCGGTTTGTGGCGAATTCGCTTTCATGAGGATACGCCACTCTTTCTCGTCTTCCCAATCCTTCGTTTTCGAAAAGAACATGGCATCGGCCATCTTATCAATTTCGAGCGAGCCATCAGAGTTCATCACCTCAAGAAGCAATCCTTGCTGCAGCTCATTACTGTAGGAAATAGGCTTCGCCAATCGGCGAAGACTTCGTGGGTCGCGGTCACCTCGAAACTGGATGCAAGCCCCCCGCCGATGATCCGCATAGCCATCCCACATTCTTTGGTTAAAACCGCTTTCGCTGAAACAAATGACCCCGCAATGTTGGCGTAACGTTTTTAGTAGTGGCTTGAGATGCTCAATCACATAGTTGAAATTGTCGTGCTTTTCCTTCTCATCAATCGACGCCGCTAGCCTTTCCGGTTTTGCTCGGTCGAGGCCACCTAAGCCGATGAAGCGTCTAACTTCGAGTTCATGCGCAATAGCTGCCGAGTAATATAGGAGCGAGGCAGCGCATCCTTCAAATCCATCATTCTGACTGCCAAGCGATCCCAAAAACAACTCACCGTCGCGGAGCGTTTGAAAAGCTCGCTCAGCTTTGCAATATCGATAGAGATATCGAGGCGAATCGGTTTCGTCGGTCATGTCGCTGGTCTTCAAATCCCAAAGTATATGCGGCCCACAGCGCCGTATCCAGAAAGATGATAAGGGCCACCACCTCGACCCAACGAGACGGCTAGGTTTGAAAATTCAAGTCAATGTAGCCGTCCGAATGTCGTGGAGCACCGCAAGCGTTATTTCGCTCACACTGCTTTCTCCGCTCTTTACCATTTCCATGTAGACACCAAGCGCATTAGGAAACTGTCCCGGCAGCGTGTCATTCTCCTCAAGGCAATTGATGAGTACCTGGAAAGCTGCAACCATGGCAGCCCCATAAGCTGCGATGACTTCGCCTTCAGGCGAGAGTTTCCCCTTTGGCATCATTACCTCCATTTGACGTAAAAGCGCACCGCGTAGTGCTATTCAATCGATTGAGCATCAAGCCACGGCGGTAGGGTACCATGGATCACCACGGGGATCCGCGCTTTAAGCCCCTCAACGGCCTGAGGAACGCGACGAACAGGTAAGTACCGATGAGCACCTTGGGGGGGCGCACAGGGGTGACGCACCGATGCCCGACGAACGAATGCGACTGATCGCTGAACTCGTCAACAACGATCCGCACGTCAATTAAACGAACTTGTGCAACGATGTAGCAGGCTGAAGTTCAGGACGGTCTTGCCACTGCTTAAGAGCGGCATGGAACTCTGGATCATCATCTAGATCGGGATTTACGTAACGCGACTGTGCTCCGGAGTAGTCGTTGATCGCGTCCGTTAAAAAATCACGCGTTGTGGTCTCCGATGTTTCCAATGGTCTGTTCCAGTCAGCCTCCAGAGGTTCGACGTACAGCGCTTTCAGTCGCGATTTGTGACGAGCCTCGGGTGTTCGCTTGATTTGTGACTGAGTGATTTTGTTAAGCTCTTCGTCTGCCTTCTTCCATTCAGGGCTTCCAGGTGCCGCTCGCATTCGAGTCTGTATTAGCTGGCCCTGCGCGGTAGAATTGTCGGTTCGCTGAACGACGCTGAACATTGCCTTTTTTTGCTTCTCGACATGCTGCTCGCATTTTTTGTTTATCTGTTTAACGCTGAAGCTCTCTCCGGCCATCGTACGCTTCCATAACCCACGCAGGATTTTGTAGCGTCCGAGTTCTTCACGCGCAAAGGCTGCTAACACGACCGCACTTGCGTAAGATCCGGCTTCACAGAGGACGCGAGCGTCGCGAAGAAGCAAACCGCATTGCTCCAGGGCGAACACGGTCCCCCGCAGCAGGTAATCCGAAGTTGCAGAATCCATTTTCTGGCGGGTCATTTTGCCTTCCTGAGACGGGCGGCGACTTTGTCGGCGACTGCATCCAAATCTGGGACCACGCCTAACACCGCGCGGCATGTAGGGCAGACGGCGGCATACCCGGAGACCAAGGGGCCGCTGAAGTCATCACCTAGACGATCGATTCCATGGATCCGGTTTCA
>JAOAPR010000268.1 GCA_025463005.1 Bryobacterales bacterium
CGGGTTGCGATATCGGCGTGAAGATGACCTGTTTCGTCCCGAATCAGACCGTGGTCACGGTAAGCAGCGGCCCTAACATCGGTATCGGAACAGCAATCCAGGCTTCATTCATACCCACCGATTACACGCTATCGGACGACGTGAACATTATTCACGGCGCGCACCAGTTTGCGTTCGGATTCTCGGGTTTCAAGTACCAGCACAGCCAATTGGCGAACGTCAATTCCGCGGCCGCCTTCGGCTTCACCGGACTTGTCTCAGGCCTGGGAATGGCGGACTTCCTCCTTGGCCAGGTTGGAACCTTTACCCAGGGCGTGCCTAACAGCACCTTTACCTACAAGTGGGGTTATAGTCTCTATGGGCAGGACACCTGGAAGGTTTCGCGGCGGCTGACTCTGAATCTGGGACTCCGCTGGGAGCCGTTCCTTCCTCAAGGAATCAGCAACGGGGCGGTGTACAACTTCAGTTGGGATAACTTCAACAAAGGGATTAAGAGCACGGTCTTCAAGAACGCTCCGGCCGGCCTCATTTACGCCGGCGACCCGGGGTTCCAGGGCAAGACAGGCGTGAACAACCGCCTTGACCAGTTCGCTCCGAGAATCGGCATAGCGTTCGATCCGAAAGGCGACGGCAAGATGTCCATCCGCGCGTCTTTCGGAATTTCCTACGACTTCCCGAATATCCAGATCATGTCGACGCCCACCACGGCTCCTCCTTTCGGAAACTTCGTGACACCTCCGGGGCCGCTCAATTTTTCGGATCCTTGGTCGACGGTTGTGGGCGGAGACCCGTTTACGGGCACTTTCAGTCTCTCGCCCAACACGCCCTTTATCCTGAATGGCAACTATGTCGCCCAGCAGCCGGACGCGAAGGCTCCCACCACCGATACCTGGAATTTCAGCGTCCAACGGCAGTTTGGAAACAGCTGGCTGGTTTCGGTCAGTTACCTGGGCACCGAAAGTTCACATATCTGGGTGAGCAGGCAGCTCAATCCGGCCGTGATCGTTCCCGGTCCGCTGCCGCCTGCAACCTGCGCGGCAACCGCCACTAACTGCAACGGGACAGCGAACACAAATCTGCGCCGTCTGGCTTATTTAGCCAATCCCAACGAAGGAAAATACCTTTCCTTCGTGGATCAGTTCGAATCCGGAGGAACGGCTAGCTACAACGGACTGATGTTTACAGTACAAAAACGTCTGAGCCGCGGGGTCAGCCTTAACGCGAACTACACGTGGTCGCACTGCATCGGCGACATTACCATCGCTTCTCTGGTGGGTGGCACCGGGGGCACCTACACGGATGTGAACAATCGGCGCCGGGATCGCGGTAATTGCCAGACCGGAACCCTGTCCGGCACACAGGCTTTGGACCGGCGGCATATCGTGAATTTCACGCCGCTTCTTGAAGCGCCGCGCTTCAACGACGGAATCCTCCGGGCCGTCGCCAGCGACTGGAGACTGGCGACAAGTTACCGCTTTTTGTCCGGCGCTTTCCAGAGCGTCTCCGACGGCACTGACGTCGCGCTGACCGGAGCGGCCGGCCAGCGGCCCAATCAGGTTCTGGCGAATCCCTTGTGCGACCATCCCAACGCGGCGTGCTGGATCAACCCGGCGGCGTATGCAGTTCAAGCCCCGGGCACGCTGGGCAACGCGGGACGTTCCAACATCCAGGGCCCCGGGTTCTTTCAAATCGACATGGCTCTGTCGAGGATTTTCCGTGTTCGTGAACGGATGAGCGTGGAGGCTCGCGGCGAGGCATTCAACCTCACCAACAGCTATCGCGCCGGTCCCGTGACCACGGCGCGGAACAGCGCCCAATTCGGGCAAATCCTTACGGCGCAGGATCCGAGGATCATGCAGGTCGCCTTAAAACTCGTGTTTTAAGGGAGCCTACTCGTAATACTCGGGGGCTTTCTTCAGCTTGGCGTTGTCGGCGGTGCTGTGCTGGATCCAAAGCACCGCACCCGATTGCTTCATGAAAGTCTCGAGGTCGGCTCGTGACTTGCGCGTCTGATCGGCGTTGAAGTCGAAGCCTGGAACGATTCCCATGCTTCGCTCTTCGGGATAGTGATAGAGATCGCCAGAGAGGACGATCGGACCGGTCTTCGCGAATTTCAAGAACAGCGACTGATGTCCGGGCGTGTGGCCGGGAGTGAACTTGATGACGACGGTTCCGTCACCGAAGACATCGTGATCTTCACCGTGCAGGAGCGTGGTTTTGCTGTTCTCGAGCTTGCCGAAATAAGCTAAGTTCGGAGCATTCGATCCTTTGGCTTTGCCGTCCTGTTTGGCGAACATGGCGGTCCGTTCGACATCCTGGACGATCCAGTTAGAGCCCGCGAAGGCGTTTGCGTTGGCAACGTGATCGCCGTGATAGTGCGAGAGCGCGAGATAGGTGATATCGGCGGGCGTGTATCCGAGCGCAGCGAGCTGCGGAAGCAACGGCCGGGTCACAGTGAACGGTCCCTGCTTGGCGGGACCAGGAGCCTTGAAATCGGCGTCAGGGATCTCGCCGGTGTCCCACACCATGGTCCCGCGCGGATGCACCACCAGGTAGCAGGGCGTGACCATGCGCGAATCCGCAAGCTGCCCTTGCTTGAAGCCGAATTGCACTTCACCCACACCGGTAATATCGCCGCAATCGAGAATGTACAACCGCACCGATTTGGGCGCCGCGGGTTTCTTCTGCTGCTGCCCTGTGGCGACGAACGGCAACCAGGCGAGCGCGGCAAGCGCGACAACGGGCGGGGCAATTCTGAAGATGTTTTTCATAAAAAGCTCCTTCGGTAGCATATCAGGTCTCGTCACACCCTGAGTCGATACGACCCGGTGTTCTACGCCGGCAATCGTACTAAGTCTTTTGATCGCAATCTCGGTTGCAGGCGTGCTGGAATATCGGCCTTATGCGACGGTTATTGGTAGCTGCGCTATGCACCCTGGCCGCGGCGGCGCAGGAATTACCCCGGGCTGTCGACCTGGTCCAGCGAATCGACCAGCTCTACCCGTGGCTCGAAGTCGCCGCATTCGACCTGGACGCGCAAGGGAACATCTATCTGGCCGGGTCGCCACTCGGGCCAATTCCGGACGCTATCACTACAATCGGACTCCCGGGCAGCACAGGCATGATCGTGATCAAATTCGATCCGATTGCGCAAGCGAATGGTGTACGGAGTGGCGATTGGCGGCAGTCAGGTGATCGGCATTAAAGCCGATGCAATGGGAAATACATATCTCATGGGATATGCCGAAGCAGACTTCCCGGTTTCCTTCTCGCAGGGTTCCGGCAAAGGCACGATTGTTCTCAAGTTTGGTCCAACCGGGACGTTGATCTACAGCACGAGGCTGGGCTGGGCTTCCATGACTGGGGGATTCGATGTGGATGCAGCGGGTGCCGTTTACCTGGGCGGAGCGACGCAAAGAGACGCGTTGCCTACATCTCCAATGTCTTATCTCCCATTACCGGTCCCCGATGCCATGACTGCCGGCTTTATCGCAAAACTGGATTCCGCAGGCCGGGCGGTGGCCGCGACGTATATGGGTGAACGGGTTTCAAACGTGCTGTTAAAAGTAAATGGAGATGTCCTATTTTCCGTAGTGTCAAGCTTTGGTGCCCTGAACAACTCGCTTTCATATCTTCTTTTCGCAGGGAACACGGACATCGAGAGATTTCTTGACGATTCCTCAAGCGGTAGCGTCCGAATCGGAAAAGATGAAACGGGCAATGTCTACGTAACCGGTCCGAAAGCGCTTCGCAAGTATGCTCCGGATGGTCGACTGTTGTACTCCCGCGACTTCCCGAGCGCGCGCTTCGAACAATTCGGAGTCACACCCGCGGGCTTAGTCTATTTATTCGGTCACGTGCCTCCGAATTTTCCGACCCGCAACGCGACCCAGCCATGCGCCCCAGATTTTCCCACTTCGATCTCCGGTGTCTCGAATGGCGGAGGCCAGATCCTGATGATCATTGGATCAGACGGTGAGACTCGCTACGCCACCTATATGGCGGAGCAGATTGATCGCTTTTCCGGAATATCAGGATCCATTGGTGACGACCGCCTCTATGCCCTCGTATCGGCGGTTCTGACACCAAGCTCGGTCCACTGGAAAGGCGTAGTCAGATTGAATCCTGATGAGATCCCGGGGGACCACACCTCGGCAGCATGCCTGACGCATGGAGCGACCCTCCAGGTTTCAGCGGTTACGCCGGGAAAGATCATGACGTTGTTTGGCGATGGGCTCGGCCCGGAGAACGGCGCGTCCTTCGTTTTGCAGGACGGGCGTGTTCCGTTCGAGCTCGCCGGAACGAGAGTCACGGTTGACAACAAACCCGTGCCGATCCTCTACGCGCAAAAGGGCCAAATCAACTTCGTGACACCCTCCTCTCTACGCACCGATGGTGCGACGGTGGGCGTCTGCGCTACAGTGCACAGCGATACGTCGTGCTTATACGCGCCGACGTTCTCTACTGACCCAGGGTTCTTTTTCACTTCGACCAATGTAATCGCGGCGATCAATCAGGATGGAACAATCAACTCGCAAGAGCATCCTGCGAAGCCCGGATCGTACGTTTCCGTCTACTTCACTGGAGGAGGGACCGTCGACGGGACGGTCATTGATGGCGGCATTGGGGGAGTGGAGCTTCGACGCGTGACCGCAGCAGCTTCCGCTAGTTTTTCGTTTAAATGCTTGCCGGATTGCTTCGACCTGAGGCCGGCGGATGCTCCGGTTCTTTTTGCCGGCGCGGTTCCGACCTTGGTGTATGGCGTCGACGTCGCCATCGTACAGGTTCCGTCTCCGCCCACGACCGCGATTAACGCGCAGTTGACTTTGCACCTTCTACCGCCCGGCAGGACAGTAGACTTGACCGCGTCGGGCTACCTTTACGTAAAGCCCTGAGGTCCGGCGGAACTATTTATTTATCGCCCGCGGCGAGGATGGTTTCGAAGTGTGGTGCTTCGGCTTCGCGATGCACCAGGGCAGTGCTGATGTTCTGGAAGCCGGCGTCGCCGAGCATGCGGCGAAGCTCCACCTCGCTGAAGCCCAGCCACACATCGGCGTACAGCGCGCGGGCTTCTTCGAAATGGTGCTTCAGCAAGTCGAGGATAATGACGCGGCCGCCGGGTTTCACGATCCGAAAGGCCTCGGCCAGCGCGCGCGGCGGATGTTGGGCGTGGTGGAGCGACTGGCTGAAGAAGGCCACGTCCGCCTCGCCTTTCTTGAGCGGCAGATCTTCGATGTCGCCTAAGCGGTATTCCAGGTTCTTGACGCCGTGGCTGCGGGCCAGACTTGAGCCGAACTCGACCATCTTTTCCGAGTTGTCGACCGCGATCACCTTCTTGGCACGGCGGGCGAGAAGCTGGGATACGGTTCCCTCCCCGGCGCCCAGGTCGGCGATCACCAGCGGCGGCATCAGCATCAGGAACGTTTCCGCCAAGCCTTGCCAGGAGCGCCCCGGAACATACTGGCGCCCAAACTTCCCCGCCAGCTCATCGAAATAGGAACGGACTTTGTCCTGGCGGCGCTGAAGCGCGAGCCGCAGCGCGTCGCGGTCTTCGCCAGCTTCGGGGATTTCTTTGACGGCATGTCTCAGAACATCAAGAACTTGCTCCTGCGTACCGTTCCCGAAAGCCTTCAGGCGATATAGAATGTTCTTGCCGGTGCGCCGGTCTTCGACGATGCCGGCCTGCTTGAGCTGAGCAAGATGCGTGGAAATGGTGCTCTGTCCCATGGCGAGGATTTCCTGCAATTCGGCTACAGAGAGTTCCTCGCGTTCCAGCAGGAGCACGATGCGGATCCGGCTGGGATCGGCCAGCAGCCGTAGAGATTTGAGGATTGACGCCATGGCCAGCTATCTAGTATTATATCGAAGTATCGAGATTTTACGATATCTATTTTAAGGAGCGTCTAGAAATGAGCACCACGGTAGCGAATCCGACCGCACTGGCCTACAAGGTCGCGGATATGAACCTGGCCGAGTGGGGCCGGAAAGAGATCTCTATCGCCGAAGCAGAAATGCCCGGCTTGATGGCGATCCGCAAGAAATACTCCAGTGAAAAGCCGCTGAAAGGCGTGCGGACCACGGGGTCGCTGCACATGACCATTCAAACCGCAGTGCTGATTGAGACGCTGAAAGAGCTCGGCGCAGATGTGCGCTGGGCGAGCTGCAATATCTTCTCGACGCAGGATCACGCGGCCGCGGCGATTGCGGCAACCGGTACGCCGGTGTTTGCCTGGAAGGGCGAGACGCTCGAAGAATACTGGTGGTGCACCTATCAGGCGATTAGTTTCCCGGACGGCAAGGGTCCCCAACTGGTGGTGGACGACGGTGGCGATGTGACGCTGCTGATCCACAAAGGCTACGAGCTTGAGAACGGATCGGACTGGGTCAATACTCCTTCGGGCAGCCACGAAGAGAAGGTGATCAAGGATCTGCTTAAGAAGGTTCATGCCGAGAATCCAAAGCGTTGGCGCGACCTGGCAAAGGAGTGGCGCGGCGTTTCCGAAGAGACCACGACTGGCGTGCATCGCCTCTACAAGATGCAGCAGGAAGGCAAGCTCCTGGTGCCGTCGATCAACGTGAACGATTCAGTGACCAAGTCGAAGTTCGACAATCTGTACGGCTGCCGCGAGTCGCTGAGCGACGGTATTAAGCGCGCGACCGACGTGATGGTGGCTGGCAAGGTTGCGGTGGTGTGCGGATACGGTGACGTCGGCAAGGGCTCGGCGCAGTCGCTGCGCGGGTTTGGCGCGCGTGTAGTGGTGACGGAGATCGATCCGATCAATGCGCTGCAGGCCGCCATGGAAGGCTTCGAGGTGACGACGATCGAAGACACGCTGGGCCGTGGCGATATCTACGTGACGACCACGGGCAACGTCGACATCATCACGCTCGAGCACATGAAGAAGATGAAGGACCAGGCGATCGTCTGCAACATCGGCCACTTCGACAACGAGATCCAGGTGGATCCGCTGAACAAGGCGCCGGGCGTGAAGAAAACCAACATCAAGCCCCAGGTCGACATGTATACCTTCCCCGACGGCCACAGCATTTTCCTGCTGGCCGAAGGACGGCTGGTGAACCTGGGCTGCGCGACGGGCCACCCCAGCTTCGTGATGTCGAACAGCTTCTCGAACCAGACGCTGGCGCAAATCGATCTGTGGAAGAACAAAGACGTGTACAAGGTCGGCGTGTACACCTTGCCGAAGAAGCTGGACGAAGAAGTCGCCCGGCTGCACCTGGACAAGATCGGCGTGAAGCTGACCAAGCTCACGCCCCAGCAGGCGGAGTATTTGGGGGTTCCGGTAGAGGGTCCGTACAAGCCGGATCACTATCGGTACTAAACGCGTTTCAATTTGTTTGTTTTAGGGCGGCGGGCAGCAATGCCTGCCGCTTTCGCTTTTGATACAGTTGATCGCCGGGAGGAACTCCATGAGCGAAACCAACAAAGCACTCGTCCGCCGCTGGGTTGAAGAAGTATGGAACCAAGGGCGGGAGGAAACGATCGACGAACTCTTCGCGGCGGACGGTATCGGATACGGCCTGGGGGACACGGACGTCGCACTTCGCGGTCCCGCCGGATTCAAACCCTTCGTTCGTAATCTGCGCGGGGGCTTGCCAGACCTGCGCATGACCATCGAGGACATCATAGCCGAGGGCGATAAAGTCACAATGCGGATCACCGCGGAGGGCACCCACAAGGGCGGTCATTTTGGCGTCGCGCCGACGGGCCACCGGGTCCGTATCGCCGGTCTGGTGCTGATTCGCATCGCGAACGGGCAGATCGTCGAAGGCTGGAATAGCTGGGATCAGCTAGGGTTGCTTCGTCAGATCGGTGCGCTGCCGGCATCCGAAGGACCGGACCAATTCACGACCGTACGATCCAGCACTACGGCAGGTTGAACGCCACCAGCGAATCCGCGGCATCCATTACCATCTTGCCGTGCTTGCATCGAGCGCGCGTTCATTCGCGAAAGGCGAGGGCCGCTGAAACTTTTTCACGAAGCCACGCTAAAATCAGTGTTCGGACTAACTTCATGCAATTTCTTCAAGAAAGCCTCGTTGAACTGATTACGCAGACCTCCACCAACCTGCCGCCGGACGTACGCGCCGCTGTGGGCGTCGCTATCGCCGGAGAAACTCCCGGCACGCAATCGTCTCAGGCGTTGGGGATCATCGCGACCAATATTGACATGGCTGCGGACGACCAAGGACCCATCTGCCAGGACACGGGCATGCCGACCTTCGATGTACACACTCCGGTCGGCGTGAATCAGATCGCAATCAAGAAGGCGATCCGCGCCGCGGTGGCCGAGGCGACCAAGCGCGGCAAGCTGCGGCCCAATTCGGTCGATTCCCTCACCGGGAAGAACAGCGGTGACAACCTGGGTGAAGAGACTCCCGTGATCCACTTCGAGCAATGGGAGCAGGATGAGATTGAGGTGAAGCTGATCCTCAAGGGCGGCGGTTGCGAGAACAAGAACATCCAGTATTCGCTGCCCATGGAGCTGGATCATCTGGGCAAAGCAGGCCGGGATTTGGAAGGCGTTCGCAAGTGCATCCTGCACTCGGTGTGGCAGGCGCAAGGGCAAGGCTGCGCCCCGGGAGCCGTGGGGGTATGCATCGGCAGCGATCGCGCGCACGGCTACTTGCTGGCGAAATACCAGTTGTTTCGGACGCTGGACGATACGAATCCGAATCCGGTTCTAGCCAAGCTCGAAACCGAGATCATGGAGGAGGCCAATAAGCTCGGCGTGGGTGCGATGGGGTTCGGCGGCAAGTCATCGTTGATCGGATGCAAAATCATCGCCGCCAACCGGCTGCCCGCGAGCTTCTTTGTGAGCGTCGCGTACGAATGCTGGGCGTTCCGGAGGCTGGGAGTAAAGCTCGACGCATCGAGCGGCGCGATTACGAAATGGGTGTATCGCGATCCTGCGCGTCCGGTGTCGAAGATGGCTCGCGGGGAGGGCTTTCCGCTGACGGGAAGAGAAGTGATCCTGCGGCCGCCCCTGAATGAAGAGCAGGTTCGGGCGCTCAAGGTCGGCGACGTGGTGCTGATCACGGGCGAAATGTTCACCGGCCGCGATGCCGTGCATGCGCACCTGATGAAGAATCAGCCGCCGGTAGATATGCGCGGATCAGTGCTGTACCACTGCGGTCCAGTGATGCTGAAGCAGGGCGAGCAGTGGATGGTCAAGGCGGCCGGTCCGACCACTAGCATCCGGGAAGAACCGTATCAGGCCGATATCATTCGCAACTACGGAGTGCGGGCGGTGATCGGCAAGGGCGGGATGGGCAAGAAGACGCTGGCCGCGTTGCAGGATTCAGGCGCGGTGTATCTGAACGCGATCGGCGGTGCGGCGCAGTTTTATGCGCGGCTGATCGATCAGGTCCTGGGCGTGCACCTGCTCGACTTCGGCATTCCCGAGGCGATGTGGCACCTGCGCGTGCACGACTTTGCCGCCATCGTCACCATGGACGCGCACGGGAACAGCCTGCACGCCAACGTAGAACAGGAGACCGCCGGGCATTTGGCCGAAGTCATGGCCTTGAATGAACGCAAATAAACGCGAGTGGCTAGTTCGGGTTTATTCGCGTCAAATACAGGATGAACGGCGTGATCTCGAACGGCATCTTCTCGCGCGGCGACAAGAGCTCCAGCGGGCGCGTTTTGATGAGAGTGATCTGATCGCGCCATGGATCCAGCTTGATGCGCGAGCCCAGCGGGAGCGCGGCGATCTGTTCCAATTCATTTTCCTGAAGCTCGGGCGCCGACGAAGTGAACTCGCCCATGCGCCCCAGCGGGTTTCCAAGATTCGGTGCAAGCAGCCGTGGCAGCACGCCCCTCCGGCTGCTCAGAGCTTTCAGAAACAACCCGGCGCTAGCGGTCTTCTGGTACGGTGACGCCCGCATAATCTCGATGGTTTTCTTGCCCGCTGCTTCGAGCTCCGGCGTAGTGCGCTCGAAATGGACCCGCTGGAGCATCTCGCCGTCGGTAAGCATGGTCTGATTACGAAACGCGAACTGCGTCGGGGTGCGATGCCCCAGCGCAATATGGGAGAGCTCGGTCGCCAGCACCAGGGCCAGGCTGGTTTCGTCCGGCAGCACGTCGATGAGCCCGCGGCTGAGGACGATAGTCCGGCCGATCGAAAACGTCTCAAGGGGCGTAGTGAGCAGCACTCGGCAACGCGCTTCCACGTTCAGGTTCGCCGAAATGATCAGGTTGTTGACTACAGTATTGAGCAGCTCATCCACGGGTCCGGGCGGGGCTAGCAGGCCGCTCTTTTCGAGCCGCGTCAGGACGTTTTCTTCCGCCTGGCGTTCCCAGAAACGCTGGCTTTCGAGCGGCGAAAGGTCCTTCGAAGCGACACGATCCTGCACCTCTGATCCTGAGTCGATCAGGATTTGCGTGAGCTCGTCCCATTTGTTGCTGGATGTCGCGGCGAACCCCCAGATACGGGTTTGCGCTTTGAAGCGTGGAATGGAAGCGCGGCCTTCTACGGACGACCCCTGTTCTTCCACGTAGATCTGCGAAGGCACCCATTGATTTGGTGCCACGTTAACTCTCCAGCTATCGAATTGAAAGTAGCGAGCCGGCGGCGAGTGTCTGGAGGGCGTCGCCGATGAGTAGGTGCCGTTAGATCGAACAATGGAAGAATCGATATCCTCGACCCAGATGCGACCCACGAACCGGCCGCCGTCTGTTTTGCGAATCGGCGTCACGTCGAACACCAGACAACGCACGTCGCCCAGGAACTCGCGCCGGACAAATTCGAAACTGTAGGTTTGCCTGTTGAAATCGCGCAGGTCCGGGAACGCCATTTGTGCGAAGCCGCGCGGCTGGAACGTCATGGGCTGATTCTTCGCACCCAACCCGAACAGCATCCAGGAGGCGCTCTTGAGCACGGAGTCGGTGCGCTCGATTAGCGGAGTGTACTCGATGGCGGAGCCGATCTGGATTCTTCCGAGAAAGTAGTGATCTTTGGCAGGACGAGCCACGTCACCGGTTGTCTCCTGGATGTAGGTTTCGACAATAGGTGTATGCGTCCGAAGCGTTTCGAGCAAGGTGTTTTCCCGCTGCACGATGCGGTCCAGCAGGCGGTCAATTGTGGAGGCGGAATCCTCGGCCG
>JAOAPR010000270.1 GCA_025463005.1 Bryobacterales bacterium
TGCTCGAGAAAGGCGCCAACACTGAGATCGTTAATAGCGACGGTCGCAAGGCTATCGATTTGGTCGGCGGCGGTGGGCGAGGCGGAGCGACTCCGGGTCCTCCCACAGCACCCGGTAACGCGTCTGCGACTGCTCCAGCTGCGGCAACGCCTGCTGCTACTGCGGAACGCCCTGGAGGTGGTGCAGGTCGCGGCGGCCCTGGAAGTGGAGGCGTCAGCGCAGCAGCCGCAGCCGAAATTCGCGCTCTTCTGCAGAACGCGGCCCCCAAGAAATAATGCGGAGAGATTGTCTGTTCACGTCGTGCGATATGCCTCGCGCGCCACTTCCACGTAAGGCACCGGAGCAACTGTGGCGCGGATCTCCACTTGGATGTGGCTCTCGACGGTGGACTTTGATCCGGTACCCGGCTGCTCGCCCCAGATAAACGTCACTTCATTGCCCGTCTGCGCGTGCTCATTTTCCAGCATTGCGAGCGTTAGCATCTTGCCTTCATTGGAGCTGTAGCCGATCCACGTGGAGATGCCGATCGCCTTGCCGTTCTTCGTGACCTTGTCGTACGGCCACGTGGAATACACCGCCGACGGAAAATCGAAGTACTTGGCTCGGTCGCGCTTCTCGAACATTGTTCCCATCGCCTTCATCACATCTGCGGGATTGAGCGCCAGGGTGACTTTGGTGCGCGTGGGATTCTTCGACAGTTTCTCGAGCGCTTCCCGTCCAACAAACTCATGGTCGAACTTTACGCTTGGTCCATAGCCAAGATCGTAGGGTGTCAGGTAGTAGTCTTCGATATTTTCGGAGTAGAAGCTCCCGCCAAGAGAACCGATTGCTTCGTAACTGTCGGCGGGCAGCCATTCGCGGTAAGGCTTCATCTTCGCACCTGTGTATATGGCAGGCAGAGGTGAAGGGATCCAGCCCGATTCCAGCGTGTTCGAGGAATATGCCCGGGCGCCGCACAGACGCAACCCGAACTCCTGGCCCGCTTCGACGATCGCCGCCTTCACAGCGTCCCCGTCGGCTGCGGGGCCGAACAGCTCGAATCCAGGTTGACCGACCATACCGTGACGGAGCGCGCGAACCGTTTTCCCCGCGATCGAGAAGACCGCCATCTGAAAGAATTTGACGTCCGGTACCGGGCCGTTGAGCACCTTTTCCATCAGCTTCATCGCATTCGGACCCTGGACCTGATACCGGTAGGTCTTGCGCACCACGGGACCTTTCTGCGCCGCCGCTCTTTCATCCCGCGTCACCTTGGCGTTGTACCCGCCGGTTTCGCAATTGTACTGAACCCAATTGTGAACCGAAGGTCGGCCAACCAGGTTGAAAAGGTTCTGCTCCAGGCCGAACAGAATGACATCCCCGATGACATACCCTTCGTGATTGCAGGCGACGAACTGCTTCGCCTTATTCGGACCGAAGTTCTTAAACGTGTTAATTCCGAGGTCAGAGAGCAGCTTCAGCGCATCGGGACCTTCCACGTACATGTCGGTCATGTGATACGACTGGTTGAACAGAACGCAGGTCTTCTGCCAGGCGCGCTGCTCATCCCGCCAATTCGTGTACTCACTGGCCACCACTGGATACACGTACGGGCCGATCGCTGAATTTCTTAAGAGCTTAACCGGGCTGGTCTTCTGTAAAAGCGTCTCTAAATTTTGCTCATTCATAAAGGTCGATTCGAATGCCGATTCATTTCAACTGACCCAAACCGGCTAGTGTAACATCCGGTCAATTTTGTCCTTGTGATGATAGTAATCAACTACATTGATAATGTTGAGAGCCGCCGGGAAAGCTCAACAGACTGCGACGGATGCCTGCGGAACGGCGCGTCCGAAGAACGGACTCAGGGCGCCATGCAATGAAAGTTGGAGGCGTCGTCGATGCTGCCTTGACCGGAGTAACGTGCAACCTGCGGGTAGGGACAAAGCGGGCGCGTTCGGACCACCTGATTATTGACCACGCGACTCGCCACCATGGAATCTGGGGCTTTGTCCTTTTCGACCCAATTGATCATCGCGGTCATCGGGTCGTGGCGATCCGGACCGATCCCGCCACTACAATGCGCCATGCCGGGCACCATGAACAGGCGAAAGAAATCTGACGTCGCCGGGCCGTTCTTGGCTGCTGCCAACTCGTAGTAAGTCACACCCGCCATCGGCTGCAGGATCGAGTCTGCCCACCCGTACGTCATCAGCAACTTACCACCGCGTTTGTGGAACTTCGAAAGATCGGAGTTCTTCGCGTCCGCCTTCTTGCTCCATTCGTCCAGCAGGCGAATATCGCGGTCGAAGTCGAAAGTCCTATAGTCGTACTCTGGCTGCGGCGGACTGAACACGAGATAGCGCATGGTGTTCTCCGCCAGATTGAAATCGGCGGGTTTGCCGTCCGGCTGCGGGCTGACGATCACGTTGAGCCAACCGCTGCCAGCACCCCCGCCAAACAGTCCGGTGGTAACGGCTTCGCTCCCCGGCATGTACCCGGGGAAGAAAGGCTTCCCATTGCTCATCGGACCGCTATAGATTTTGGCGATTGCTTCCGCCTGCGCGGGAGTGAGGCAGTCCGCGCTGTCCGTGCCCGCACTACAGGCCGACACGTCACGGCGTGGATCAAAGTTGCACTTGCGTGGATCGTCGATCAGTCCGTCTTTAAGACCGTCGATCGCGTCACACTTGGCCATCACTTTGTCGGCTACCAGGGCGAGTTTCGCCGGCGTAACCTGCGTCGCGCTGAGCGCTTTCTGATTCCACAACGCGCCGATTGTGAAACCGGTCTGATCTACCCAAGGTGCGTTCGCTACGATGCCGTCGAAATCGTCCGGAAAGCGCTGGGCTTCGATGAGACCCTGGCGTCCGCCGTTGGAGCATGAGTTCCAATAAGCGCGCGAGACCGCCTTGCCATAGTAGTCCTTCGTGATGTCCTTAGCAGTCGTGGCAGTGATGTGCACCGCGCGCCAGGCATAGTCGATCGCCTTCTGCGGATTACTCAGCACAAAGGTCCCGCCTGGTTCCTTGCGAGCGTCGTGACCAGTATTCGTCTGAGCGAAGGCGAAGCCGAGTTGTAAGGATTGGTTGCGCTGGGCTGCCCGGCCGGCGTCGTCCAGCGCCTCACCAGCGTGACCCCCGTTGCCGATCATATAAAAGCGCCCATTCCATTTCGATGGAAGGCTCACTTCGAACGCGATCTCGGGTGCGATCAGACCGGTGACGCGGCAGTGCGCTGGTGCGCCGCCTGCCGCTGGCATCATCGCCGCGGCGATCTGCACGATTTCCTTTTTCTTGAACTTGCCCAGATCCTCGCAGGTTCTACGCGGCTGGATGTCTGACTTGGAGTAGTCCACAAGTGCCGACTTCAGTTCGGCGAAGGCTTGGCCACGGACCGGGGTCGTGCCCACAGCGATCAGACCTGCTGCTGCAAACGCAGCGCTCACCACTGTGGAGAGGCTGCGAACTGCCTGCTTGACGAGGCTAGCGTGATCCATTACCACAGTCTAAGTGAACTGGACTCGGGTCGGGAGAGCCGAAGACGACGCGATTTGCACAGCAAGATTTGGTGCCAGGGCGAATTATGTATTCTTATCAAAGGATCAGCGAGGGAGGAAACGATGCAGGACGGACACAATCGCCGGGCGCGGCGTGCTGGGATGAAAATTAATTGGTTCATGACCGGCGCGGCGGTTCTCTGTGCGGGACTCCTGATGGCACAGTCATCGCCGCGGGCAACAACCGCGCCCGCCGCGGACCTCAATCAACTAATGAGGTCTCTCTTTTTTCCGCATTCGAACGTGGTCTTCTTCACCCAGAGATATGACCCTGCGGACGTTAAGCCTGCCCTGGAACCCTCTGCATCCACCGATCCCTTGACGGGCGTCTTCGGGGGCTGGGAGGCCGTGGAGAACAGTGCGCTCACATTGGCAGATGCTGCGGATCTCCTGATGACGGCCGGCCGGAAGTGCAGCAACGGGCGTGATGTTCCCTTAGCGAACGCGGACTGGGCGCAACTGGTGAGTGGACTTCGGGAAGCGAGTATGGCGGCTTACAAAGCGGCTCTAACCAAAGATCGCGACAACATGCTCAAGGCGTCCGATGTTCTGGCTACATCCTGCTCGAACTGCCATAACAAGTACCGCCCCGGGGCCAAAGCGAACAGGTGCCGGTAGGTTGCCGGCCGTTCCAGCGCGGGATTACTTCTTCTGTTTGGGGTGAGCGCGTTCGAAACGCGACGTTTCGATGTAGTTCCGCACCGCTGTGTTGCCCTCGTGGCACGCGTACTCGTACATCTCATACTTGTTGTCGAGATACGTTGGATAGGCCACCGTGTAAGAACCTGTCGCCAGCACCGTCGGGTCCGTGACGGTCATTCTGAACTCGATCGTATCGGGCGCCGTACGCGTGAACCGCTCGACGATCTTCATGTTCGGGGTCTCCGGCTGCAACGGACCAGGGGCGCCGGGGACTCCGGCGCTGGTATGGCCCACCAGGCCGTTGAAGTTCGTCGTCTCGGCCACCAGAGTGTTGTCTTCCCAGTGGCCGCGAGATTCGCCGAGCTACTCCTTGATCTGCGAATCCAGCGGCGTGACGCCCGCGAGCGCTATCCTGGCACATTGCTCAGGATCCGGGTAGTGTATTGGCACCCCCGAACGGCGGCTTTCTCCACTACTTCAAGCTAGCGCCCAGATTTCCTTCCGTCGATAAGCGGAGGTTGATTATTGCCATCAAGGGACTTGATACTGTCGGAACCGTCAATTGCATGCATTCACGCGGGTCTGGACGAGACGACGCCCGGACCGGTAATCGTTCGGTCACACCGCTTTTGGATTATTAATGCCATTACCGGCTTCTCCACACCTTTTTTGCTCGCCCGGTCCTGCAGGGCAGTGCATGCATTTCTATGCTATGCTGTCAGGGGTTTATGACCGGCAAAAGAGATTTTGGAAGGTGTTGTTGACGTGACGAACATCGATCTGAAGCTTCTCGCCGTCGTGAACGAACTTCATAGAACCAGAAGCGTTTCGCAAGCGGCCGAGAATCTGGATCTAAGCCAATCCGCTATCAGTATGAGTTTGGCGAAGCTCCGCAAGCACTTCAACGATCCTCTGTTCGTGCGGACTTCGCACGGAATGGACCCGACACCCCACGCGGTCGAGTTAATCAACCTGCTGAAGAACGCAGAAGACATTTTGCAGACGGCCCTCGATCTTCACGTCGTATTCGATCCATTAAGCTCGGATCGAAGATTCAACGTGTACTCGACTGATATCGCGCAGGTGACGTTAATGCCGCGTCTTATGCAGCGGCTGAAGAAGGTCGCCCCTAACATTGGAATCGATTTAAGGAGGATCTCGGAAGTCACCCCCAGACTCCTCGAAACGGGCGAGGCGGATTTGGCCCTTGGATTCATCTTGCCGATGGGAGCCGGATTCTGCCAGCAGAGGCTTTTCAAGGAAAAGTTTGTCTGCGCTCTGCGGCGTGACCACCCCAGGGTGGGCGACGTTCTCACGATCGACGGATTCCAGGATGAGACCCACCTGGCGATCACAACGTGCGGAACAGGTCACGGCGTGGTGGACAAGGTGCTCCAAGGGAAGAACATCCGCCGCAAGATTGGTCTATTTGTCCCCAGTTTTCTCGGTATCGCCTCCATCATCACGACGTTAGACTACCTTACTATCGTTCCAGAGCAGTTGGCGGCTCACCTCGCGAGTAGCGGAAATATTAAGGTCCTCCCTTTACCTTTTAGCGTTCCAAGCTACTTCATCATGCAGCATTGGCACGAACGTTACACGCATGACCCAGCGAGCCGTTGGCTACGATCGGTTATGGCCGACCTATTCTCCGTTCCTGATACGAATCACCTCATGTGATGAAAATTATCAACGAAATTGTATCGACGGCGACCGAAGCAGGAGCTAACCTGAAGTACGTTGTGTGTTTAAGGAAAAACTCATGAACTACCCACTTACCGGCTACCATCACATCACGGCTTGTGCTGGCGGCGCTCAGGAAGACGTCAATTTCTTCACCCAAGTCGTCGGCCTGCGGATGGCCAAGCAGACCGTGCTGATGGATGGATCCATTCCCATCTATCACTTGTACTATTCGAATGCCAACCTGGAACCGGGTTCGGTGATGACGACGTTTCCGTACAGCCGAAAGCCCGGGCGGCCTGGATCGGGCCAAGTCGCAGCCACTGCCTTTACGGTGGCAAAAGGATCCTTGCCGTTCTGGAAGGACCATTTCAAGCGGCACAATGTGGATCAGGATCCTGGGGCCGAACGGTTCGGGCAATCGTTCATCCGATTCAGACACCCGGCGGGACTGGCTTTCGAAGTGATCGAAGATAGTAACGACCAGCGCCAAGGCTGGACCACACCGGAAATCGCACAAAGCGAAGCGGCGCACGGATTTCATGGGGCGGTGCTTTCGGTGCGCGAGGTTGCCGAGACCGAGCGATTTTTTATCGACGCACTTGGATTCAGGAAAACCGGCGTGGACGGCCAATATCACCGGTTCGAAACGGGAGTAGGCGGCGCCAACAAGACGGTCACACTTCTGCACGAACCGGATCGTCCCGCTGGAAGCTGGACGTTCGGCGCGGGCACAGTTCATCACATCGCGTTGTGGGGTGCCGATCAGAACGCGCTCGCTGAGCAGAAGGCGATCTACGAAGAACTTGGCTACACGGATGCGTCAGAGATCAAGGACCGGTTCTACTTTTACTCAATGTATTGCCGCTGCCCCGGGGGAATCCTGGTGGAAAGTTGCTGCAACGCTCCCGGGTCATTCGAGAAGGACGAAACCAAGGAGGAACTGGGTACCAAGCTCCATGTTCCACCATGGTTTGAAAATCGCCGCGACGAAATTGTGGCGTCCTTAGAGCCGATTCGGGTGCCTGAGTCAGCGATTGCCGCCTCCAAAAAGAAAGTGGAGGCGACACGATGAAGACTGTATTTGCGGTATTAACGCTTTTCGCCGCGGCCCTTCTGCCCCTCGCGGCACATCATTCATTCGCCGCCGAATACGATTCTAAGCAGCCTGTCGCCATCAAAGGGACAGTCAACAAAGTTGACTGGGTTAATCCGCATTCCTGGGTTTTCGTGGACGTGGCCGATTCGGATGGGAAAGTCACCACATGGCAATGCGAAACAGCGCCACCTAACTCTTTGTTCCGCCAAGGTTGGACCCGGAACAGCCTGAAGAAGGGTGATCCGGTAACGGTTGAAGGCTTCCGAGCAAAGGACGCTTCAGCCACGATGAGCGCACGTTCCGTGCTTACAGCAGACGGAAAGAAAATGTTTGCTGGCTCATCCAACGATGGTTCGCCGGCGCGAGAAGCGCCCGATTCCAAGTAGGCATGCGCTCAGGATCTGGACGGCTGGCGTTCGCAGCAGCGCTAGTGTGGCTGCTGGTCCCAGGTTCTGTTGCGGCCCAGCAAAAAGCATATTCGGCGCCCCGAACGCGGGATGGGCAGCCGGATCTGCAGGGGATCTGGGAAGCGCGGAACACGGCCGCAGTCAATCTCGAGGACCACGGCGCAGGCGCAGGCATGCGAGCCGGCAAAACCGTCGTTGTTGATCCCTCCGATGGCAGGATTCCTTATCGACCTGACGCGCTTACGAAGAGGAACGAGAATTTCAAGAACCGCGCGACTGCCGATCCGCTGAATAAATGCTACCTTCCGGGCGTCCCCCGGGTGATGTATCTGCCCTATCCTCTGCAGATCTTTCAGACCCCCAAGTACGTTGCGATCGCTTCGGAGTTCGCCCATACCACGCGCACAATCTATATGGACGGTAAGGCGCATTATGCGGACGCCGAATTTTGGATGGGAGATTCGCGCGGTCGCTGGGAAGGCGACACGCTCGTCGTGGACGTCGGCGATCACAATGCCGAAACGTGGTTCGACATGTCCGGGAATTTCCATAGTGAAGCAATGCGCTTGATAGAGCGATTGACGCGCACCGGGGCGGACACAATTGAGTACGAAGTCACTGTCACGGATCCAAAAGTCTTCACGCAGCCATGGATAATTCGCATGCCGCTTTATCTGCATCGCGAACCGGAGGCACAGCTATTTGAATACGAGTGCCACCTCTATCTGGAAGAGGGGTCTAAAGGATCCAAATAGATGGCCGTAACGAATCGATACTGGCGTGGGATCGCGGTGTTTACGAGTCTTGCCCTCGGGTTGTGCCTCGGTCTCGCTCCATTAGCCGGCCAGGGGGCGGGAGCCACCAAATCTGGCAAAGGGGGCCCCAAGGCTGCGCCCAAAGCCGGACCCTTCAACCGCCTATCCGACGGCAAACCAGACATGCAGGGGTATTGGGCCACCCGCACCTTCTTTTCGGCATTCGATTTAGAGGAGCACAAGGAAGCTAGTTTTGAAGTTCCTGCGGGCAAGGGCGTCGTGGTGGATCCCGCCGATGGCAAGATTCCCTATCAACCCTGGGCTGCCGCCAGGAGGAGGGACCTGGTGGAACATCATCTGGCCGAAGATCCCCAGGCACACTGTTTTCTGTCCGGCGTGCCCCGGCAGATGTACACGCCGTTCGGATTCCAGATCCTCCAGCCAGAGGGTGCTGTAGTTCTCTTTTACGAAGCCTTCCACGCGTATCGCATCATCCGCCTGGATGGAAAACCCCATCCGGGTGCTTCGATCAAGCTTTTTCAGGGAGACTCAAAAGGCCGTTGGGAAGGGGACACGCTCATCGTTGACGTGACGAACCTGAACGACCGAACGTGGTTCGACATGGCTGGGAATTTTCACAGCGACGCCATGCACGTGGTCGAGCGTTATACTCCCGTCGACGCCGACACGATCAACTACGAGGCCACGATCGATGATTCCAAGGTGTTTACACGGCCCTGGAAGATCGCCTTTGACTTAGGCCGCAACCGCGATCCCAACTACGAAAACCTAGAGTACGCGTGTGTTGAGGGCGAGCAGGATTTACAGCATTACACGGAGAGCGAAGGTGGCGGAAAAAAATAGGATCAACCCGGCACTTGAGGAGACCCAGCGCCGCGGGCTATGCGCTCACTACCCGAGGCGCCGGGATCTCCTAACTCTGAGGGGGTCAGAGTCTTTGAGGTTAGAGCAGTATAGCCGCAATCAGGAAGATAGTCGATGCAGGCGCGTTGATATTGTTCATTACCGCGCTTGATAAACAGTCGGACCGATACAAGGGAGGCTCAATGACACGTCGAAAAGTCACTGCCATGCCGAAAGCTGCGTTGGCCCGAGTCGGTTCGACACCTAAGGACCGAGGTGCGTCTCAAACGGGCCGAGCTGCCCTCGTACTGCGCGAAATGCTACTCGAAGGACACTTTCAGCCCGGCGAACGCATCCGGGAGGTGCCTCTCGCTGCAGAACTGGGTGTGTCACGGATTCCGCTGCGGCTCGTACTCGAGCGGTTAGCGCACGAGGGTCTGCTGGTTGTCCGTCCTACGCGCGGGTTCGTAGTTCAACGTTTCTCGACAGCCGATATCTACGATGCGATCGAACTGCGGGGCTTGCTGGAAGGCATGGCCGCCCGACTAATGGCTGAGAGAGTGCAAAGCCCGGCCGACACGGCGAAGCTGCATGCTCTCCACAACGAACTGGTCCGCGTGGTGCGGCGACGCAAGCTAACACTTGAGTGCTTAGAACAATATATGGAACTGAACGCGAAGTTCCACGCGGAAATCCTGACGCTCTCCGAAAGCCGAATGCTGCAGCGGGCAATGGAACACGTCTGTTCTTTGCCGTTCGCCTCGCCCAGCGCCTTCGTGAGACGCCAGTACCTCGCTGCAGAATCGCGGGAGCTATTCCATATAGCGATCGATCAACATCAGGGTATTGTCGATGCGATTACAAACCGCGAAGCTGCTCGAGCCGAGACGCTTGCGCGAGAACACGCGCGCGTCGCCCGGCGGAATCTGGAAAGTGCGCTGAAGAACGGCGAAATTGCGAAGTTTGTGCCCGGGATGAAGCTGATCAAGCTCTAACGCCATCATGCTAAGCAGGGCTAGTGTGGAATCTGTGCGATTACGAAAGGGTGCGAGTCACATGAAATTGCGAACAAAACTGCGAGCTTCGATAGGGTTTGAGACGATGGCGGTAGCCTTCCTGGCATCCGGTCTTGGATTGGCGCAATCCGCCGGCACTGTTCCTGCCCCGCAGCCTCCGAAGCCTGCAGCCGCAAAGCCCACTTGGCCGCCCGAAGGTCCCACGCCTCGAACGGCGGACGGAAAGCCCGACTTGTCCGGCAACTGGGCCCCCAATGCAATCCGGGAGAACGTCGACCTGGCAGGGTTCCTAGCCGCGGCGGGAACGCCCGTACCGATGCTGCCTGAGGCGGAGAAGATTCATCAGAAGCGCAAAGATTCGTTGAGCAAGGATGATCCGGAATCCTTCTGCCTGCCGCCTGGTGTACCGCGCATGAGCACCACGCCCTATCCCTGGACGATTATCCAGACACCGAAGTTGATTGCGATTGTTTACGAGGGCGGAGCGCACATCTGGCGCAAGATCTTTATGGATGGCCGCGCGCACGATCCACAAGTTGAGTACACCTGGCTGGGAGACTCGATCGGGCATTGGGATGGTGACACACTTGTGGTCGAGACTGTCGGGCAGAACGACATCACGTGGCTCGATGAAGGCGGGATCCCCCATTCAACGGAGATGAAGGTAACGGAACGCATCCGACGCCTGGACTACGGGCATCTGGAAATCGAGCACACAATCGAGGATCCGAAGACGTTCTCGAAGCCTTGGAAATTTACCACGCATCCCGTCCTGCTGCGCGGGGAGTTGATCGAGTATATCTGTCAGGAAAACAACAAGGACGTGCAGCACATGGTCGGGAAATAGCCGTAAAACTGCTGATCTCGATTATCAGCCTCTCTCTATCGACGCATCGGCTGACTGCCAGTATTCTGTAACACAATTTAGGCCGATCCCATCGCGGGCCCACGGGCTTTCAGTCTCGCCACCCCCGGTTGACTTGCTTGGAACCCGGGTATAGCATTCCCGCAACTGTCCGTCTCAGCCTCGGCCTGGACGACAGCGGGGACGTTCAAATCGATCGCTAGGAAAGGGGTTCTCATGCGTACACTCACGGGTTTCGCGTGTTTGCTGCTGATCAGCGTAGCCACGTTCGGACAGTCCGATCGTGGCACCATCACGGGTACGATTTCCGATCCGGCGGGCGCGGTTGTAGCCAGCGCCAAGGTGGAAGCCAGAAGCGTCGCCACCAGCGCCGTTTATGAGGTCGCCAGCACGGACACCGGCAATTTCACGCTGTCCCAGTTACCGGCGGGAAGCTACGAAATGACCGTAACGGTGGCGGGGTTCAAGAGGTTCGTCCGCCAGAACATAACGGTGCAGGTGGCGGGCACGGTTCGGATAGACGTGCCGCTCGAGGTTGGAGCGACCAGCGAGTCCGTCACGGTAACCGAATCCACGCCGTTGCTCAAGACCGAGAGTGGAGAGCTGAGCCATAACATGACTACCGAGCGCGTCGATAATCTTCCGGTCATCAACTTGGGATTCGGCGCGGGCGTGGGCAACGTGCGAAATCCGTTGCAGGCCATCAATCTTATTCCGGGATCGTCTTTTGCGAACGACAACACGCTGCGCGTGAACGGCATGCCGGCCAACACGCAGTCCATCCGCATCGAGGGCCAGGACGCCACCAACGGTGAACATCGCCAGTTCAACCAGGTGTCCCAGGCGAGTCTGGATGCGATCCAGGAAGTCACGGTCCAGGTCTCAAACTTCGCAGCGGAGTACGGGCAGGCAGGCGGCGGCTACTTCAACTACACCATGAAGTCCGGCACGAACAGCTTTCACGGGAGCGGGTACGACTACTTCGTCAACGAAGTGCTCAACGCAGGCACGCCATTCACCGACGCCGGCCTGACCAACAGCCAAAGAAGCGGCCAGCACATCCGCAATGCGCAGCGTCGGAACAACTATGGGCTCACGTTCGGCGGCCCCATCGCGATTCCGAAACTTTACAACGGTCACGACAAAAGTTTCTTCTCCTTCAACTTTGAGCAGTTCCGCGAAAACCAGATCGTCGCGGACCACCTCACCACCGTCCCGACGCTGGCTTACAGGCAGGGCAACTTCAGCTCAGCCCTGATCAATCCGCTGACCATCGGCGGCCAGCCCGCGGTAGATGCCCTGGGCCGGACCTTGATTCAGAACGCGATCTACGATCCTCGCAGCACCAGAACGGCGCCGGACGGCTCCAGCGTTCGCGACCAATTCCTGGGCAATACCATTCCGCTGGATCAAATGGATCGCGTGGCTGTTAAGATTCAAGGCTTCATTCCGCTGCCATTAAATTCGGGGCTGGTCAATAACTATCCCATTCCGGCCTTCGCCAACTACCGCTACACTACGATTCCTTCGTTCAAACTGGACCACAGCCTCAGCTCGACTATTAAGATGTCCGGGTATTATTCCGAGAACCGGAGCACTACCCCAAATGCCGACGGCATCCCGGATCCCGTAAGCGCCCGCCAGCAGAACGACAGCACTACGCGGACCACGCGCATCAACTATGACCAATCCCTCACGCCGACCATCCTGCTGCATATTGGCGCGGGACTCATGTATCTGAACCAGTCGTTCCTGACAGCACCATATGATCAGAGCCAGTTAGGCTGGGGCGGCAACTTCTCCGCTTCGCAACTGTTCCCGCAAATTATTTTCGGAGGGGACACCTCACGCGGGGGCTTCACGCAGTCCACAGGCCATTTCGCTCCCTACGAATACTTCAAGGACATCAAACCCACATTCAACGCGAATATGACTTGGGTGAAGGCAAACCACACGATCAAGTTCGGCGGCGAGGCGCTATTTGAAGGATTCCCAACTCATACATATTCCCGTGCACACGGTGTATTCACCTTTGCTCAGGCACAGACCGCGGATCCCTGGCAAGATGGCAGGGGCACAAATGCATCTACGGGATTCGCCCACGCCAGCTTCCTTTTGGGCGCGGCCAGCTCAATTAACAACGGCGTGCAGGCGGTCATGCGACTGGGTAACCATGCCTATGCCGGCTATATACAGGATTCCTGGAAGGTGACGCGTAAGCTGACGCTCGATTATGGCCTCCGCTACGATTACGTCACGTTGCTCCGCGAGCAATACGGCCGGATGTCGAGCGTGGCCTTTGACCGCCCGAATCCCGTGGCCGCCGGCCGGAACGGAACGGTGATCTACGAAGCGGTTTGTAATTGCACGTTCAACCACAACTATCCATGGGCGCTGGGGCCGCGATTGGGCGCCGCTTATCAGATCAACTCTAAGACGGTGCTCCGCATGGGCGCCGGCGTCGCCTACGGAACCGCTCCCAACCAGGCCAACCTGGGCCGCAGCGCGAACGACTTCCTCACCCACTCCCCTGCCGGGTTCGGAGAGGCCGCCGGTTTCCTGATTGACGGGAACCCGCTGGCCCCGGGAAATCGCTTTGGCAATCCTCCCAACGTCTGGCCGGACTACCGGCCCCGTCCCTTCGAAGTGGCGCCGGGCGTGCGACCACCCTACAGTCCGTTCACGCACATCGACCGGAACTCCGGCCGCCCGCCGCGCATCTTCCAGTGGAGCGTCGGCTTGCAGCGCGAGATCACTCGTGACCTCGTCGTGGAGGCCGCCTACGTGGGCAATCGGGGAGCCTGGTGGACCGCTCCGGTACTCTCGCTAGAGGACTACAACTCGCTGGATCCAGCGCAGCTGAAAACGAATTGGGGAATCGATATCCAAAACCCGGCGGACCGAACGCTGCTCACCACTCGCATCAGCTCTCCGTCCGTGATCGCGCGATTCCCCTTCCTCGCCAATCCCAACAATGTGTACCCGGGCTTCCCGGCGACCAATACCCTAAATCAGGTGTTGCGTGCTCAACCGCAGTTCCTGGGGATCCCGGGATTTCTCGGACCGCCGCTGGGCACCACCTGGTACGATTCGCTGCAAGCCAAAGTCACCAAGCGTCTTGCCCGCGGGCTAACCGTGGATTCGGCCTTCACCTGGCAGAAGGAGCTCAATCTCGGCGTCGGCGCCGATACCACCTACCTGACTCCGGCTCCCAACCTGATCAACGACGTTTATAACCGCAATCAGAACAAGCAGATTTCGGGTTTCAGCCGGCCATTCGTTCTGGTGACGTCGTTCCGCTACACTACGCCCGGGTTCGCCGCCGATGGCAAGAGCATGAAGGCTTTGTCGTGGGTTGCGCGCGATTGGAACTTGGCCGGCGTGCTGCGCTACCAGAGCGGAGAAGTACTGCGCACGCCCACCTCCAACAATGGCTTGATGACGCAGTTGGCCCGCGACCGGGGCAACAATCCGGCGATTTGGGGGGGCGGCCAAACCTTCTGGAACCACACTGGCCAGCCGCTTCTCAATTTCGACCCGAACTGCAAGTGCTTCGACCCAACAACCCAACTGGTGTTGAGTCCAGGAGGCTGGTCGGACGCCCCGGCAGGCACTTTCGGCACCGCCGCGCCCTACTACAACAACTACCGCTGGCAGCGGCAGCCCGCCGAATCTTTGAGCCTGGGGCGGACGTTCGGACTGGCCAAGGAGAATCGAGTCAGACTCGACGTGCGCGCCGAGTTCTTCAACGTATTTAACCGCCTCTTCCTCGCAAGTCCGTCCGCAGTGGGGACAAACACGCAGGGAATCGGTCCCAACCCTGTGGCACCCACGACGCGAAACGCCGCGGGCGCACTGACATCGGGGTACGGATTCGTCAACACATTCAACGGGAACGGATCGCAGCCGCGGACCGGCCAGATGGTGGCGCGGTTCTCTTTCTGACCCTATAGCTTGCACCGACCGGCGAGGCGGGCTTGCCCGCCTTTTGCCGGATCCTCTCACTCTAGCTGTTCCGGCCACACTCTCTGGCACAAGTCTAAGGTCTTGTCCCAGTTATGTCGAATATCCAGGCATTGCTGCCTGAACCCGACAGATATTCAGACTATCCAGAATAAATGCGTAAAGACGTTATTAAACGAAGCAAGATTCTGATCGTTGACGATCAAGAAGCGAACGTTGCACTGCTCGTGAGCATCCTGCGGGAGCGCGGGTTCATTGGGATCCAGAGTCTCACCGATGCACGGCTGGTCCTTCCGTTGTTCGCAGAGTTCGAGCCTGATCTGGTGGTGCTGGATCTGCGTATGCCGCATGTGGGCGGGCTGTCATTGCTAAAGCAGCTGCGGAGCCGCATTCCGGAAGGAGAGTATCTTCCGTTTCTGATCGTCTCCGGAGATTCGTCGGAGCAAAGTAAGCAGGCGGCACTTACTCTGGGAGCCAAGGATTTTCTCACCAAGCCCCTTCGCCTCACTGAAGCGGTGCTTCGAATTTACAACCTGCTGGAAACCCGATTTCTCTACCTTGAATTGCAGGAGCAGAATCGGCTCCTTGATGAGCGCGTTCGGGAGCGCACACGGGATCTTCAACTGGCACATGACCAGATCCTGCGGCATCTGGCATTGGCGGCCGACTATCGGGATGACCTCACCGGCCTTCACGCCCAGCGCGTAGGACTTCTAGCCGCGTTGTTAGCCCAAACCATCGGCGTTCCGGAGGAGGAGGTCAAGTTGATCCGCGGAGCGGCCCCCCTTCACGACCTCGGAAAGATCGGAATTCCGGATCATATTCTGCTGAAATCAGGCAAACTCACACAGGAGGAGTTCGAGGTCGTCAAAACCCACGTCGCCATTGGGGGAAGGATTCTGTCAGGCAGCAGCTTCCCGCTCCTGAAGATGGCCGAGCAGATCGCCAGGTACCATCACGAGCATTGGGATGGCTCCGGCTACCTTTCCATAAAAGGCGATGCGATCCCCCTGGCGGCGCGTGTTACGGCCATCGCCGATACGTTTGATGTTCTCACCCATTCCAGACCCTACAAATCGGCGAGCCCGCTCGAAGAAGTTTTGGCGGAAATTACAAAAGAACGAGGGCGGCAGTTCGATCCCGAGTTGGTGGACGCGCTGCTGAAGCTGGTGGCTGTCCAGGACTTGCTGAACTTGGACCAGGCGCTGTTGGAAGAATCTGGTCCGGTCCTAGTGTCGGAGAGCGCCCTCGCGCCAGTCGAGTCATAGACTTGAGCCTGCCTCAGCAAAACCATTTATTACCAGTGCTAAAGCCCCAAAAGATCCAGACCGATCCTTCCATATAAGCTTCGATGCACTAACTTTGCAGTTCGGAGGAGTTTTGCGGAAAATACCGTTCATTGCTGCACGAGTTTTAGTCGCCGGCATCATGGTGAGAGGGGTGATCCTCGCGCAGACTTCCGGAGGCGTCTTCAGGGGCGAAGTTCGGGATGGGTCGAAGGCGGTCATCCCGCAAGCGAAGATCACGATCCGGTCTAAGGACAACGGCACGGAGGCCATTACGGAGTCGAACGGCGACGGGTTGTATCTCACGCCCACTTTGATTCCCGGTTCGTACGTGTTGACTGCGACGAAGCCGGGCTTCAAGACCGAGCTCTTCGGCCCTGTGGCTCTTCAGGTAAACAACAGCGTGCGTGTCGACTTCACACTCGACTTAGGCGCGGTCAGCGACTCCGTTCAGGTTCTGGCAACCGCGGTGCAGTTGCTGGCATTGGAGAGCGCGGAAGTGTCCCAGGTCATCGCAAGCAAACAGGTCTCCGAAATCCCGCTAAACGGCCGGAGTTGGCAGCAGCTCATCGCTTTAAGTGCAGGTGTGAATCCCGGGGCGCCGGGGGAAAGCGGCTCACCCAATCCTGTGAATGTGAATGGACAGCGTGCGAAAGCCAACCTGTTCCTGGTCGACGGGATCTCGACCACATCCTCCGCACAGGGACGCGGCAACAATTTCAACATTCCGCTGGAAGCAGTCCGTGAGTTCTCAGTCCAATCCGGATCGTATTCCGCGGAGTTCGGCGACGTGGCCGGGGGCGTCATCAATCTGGAGTCCAAATCCGGCACAAATGACTGGCATGGATCGATGTTCGAGTTTTTCCGCAACGATAAGATGGACGCAGCTAACTTCTTCTCGAATGCCACCGGCCAGGCGAAGAATCCGCTTCGGTACAATCAATTCGGCGGATCCCTGGGCGGTCCAATCCGGCGCGATCGGACATTCTTGTTCGCCGACTACCAGGGCACAATCACCCACAACTCCACACCAATGGTGGCGAGCCTGCCACTTTCCGAGCAGCGTCAGGGTGATTTCTCCAATCTGCGAGATTCCAAAGGAACGTTGGTGCCGATTTACGACCCGTTCGGACCGTCGCTAGCACGCCAACAGTTTCCGGGCAACGTGATTCCGCTCGATCGCATCGACCGGGCGGCGGCAGCGATCAGCGCTTTATTGCCGCAGCCGAATCAGTTCGACGCAGCCGGCCGTTCCTTGCCGTTCAATAATTATGCGGTGACGCGTCCGAGCACTTCCGGCGTCCACTCCTTCGACATAAGGGTGGACCACCAGTTCTCTCCCCAGAACACTCTCTTTGTGCGCAATTCATTGCAGGATACAGCCGCCGTCTCAGCTTCCTTGTTCGGCTTGCCTTTGGGAGGTCCGCCGACACTAGCCGGCACCACCAGCGCACGCACTCAGAACACCGGCCTCGGGTACATCCATCAGTTCAGCCCCACACTGATTAACGAAAGCCGAATCGGTCTGACGCGCCAGGCCAACACCCTGACGCAGGAAGATTATGGCCAGAACCTGTCAGAGCAGTTCGGAATTCCGGGCGTGAATCGGAGCCCTGAAACTTCGGGGCTTTCGGGTCTGGTCGTTTCCGGGTTATTCAGCGTCGGCGGAAGCATCCTAACTCCACTTCGCGTTGCGGCTACTGATTGGAACTTTAGCGAGAAGATCACCTGGGTCAAAGGCCGACACACTCTGCGGTTCGGAGTCGACGATCAATACGAAATGGGAAGCACCGGGTACCTGGTGTTCGGACGCGGCAACTACACATTCTTGAACCTCACCACCAGCACCGCCGTGGGACCTCCGGGCGGCAACGCATATGCGAGCTTTCTCACCGGCTCACCGTTTTTAGTCCTGCGGGATCAGTTTCCTCCCGGCATGGTTGGTCTGATTTCATCGCGTTACGGATTCTACGTCCAGGACGATATTAAGCTCACCTCGAAACTCACGGTGAACATCGGGGCGCGCTACGACATCATGCCGTACGCTCGGGAAATGTATGATCGGCTGTCCAACTTCGACCCGGCTACTCGAACCATGCTGCTTGCCGGAAAGAATACATCCCAACGGCTGCGTAACACCGACTACAAGAATGTCGCCCCTCGGATTGGGCTGGCGCTCGCGCCTGGCAACGACAACAAGACGGTCATCCGCGCCGGTTATGGGATCGGCTTTGTAGATCCCGTCGGGAGTGGCAGCGTTCTCAATAGCAACGAGTTCAACATACCGTTCTATTTCCGCGACAATATCACGCAATTTCCATTCACCGCCCCCACGTACACGCTGAGTAATCGTCTGCCGGAACTGGTGGTGCCCTCGCCGACTGCGCCGACTGGCGACCAACGTTATCTCGTTCCGACGGATCGCAATCAGTACTCGCAGACCTGGAGCCTCAGTGTTCAGCGGGGATTAAACAGTACGTCCATGGTGGAGATCGCGTATGTTGGCACCAGCGGAAACCGGCTGCTGATGTCTTCCAATATCAATGCGGCACCGCCGGGGCTGACCAACCCCGTGACACGACGGCCGTTTGGGTCCTCACTCGGTGATATTCGCGAGCTCTCTAATAGCGGCCATTCCGCCTATCACGGCCTGCAATCGAAAATCGAAAGGCGATTTTCACACGGGCTGTATTTCCTGGGGTCCTATACGTGGTCGAAGTCGCTCGATAATCAGAGCAACGGCACGGATGATTCGGCCGCGAGCGGGCAGTATCCGCAAGATCCGAGAAATCGGCGATTGGACCGCGGGCTATCAAGTTTTGACAGGACACATCGATTCGCCGGCAGCGCGGTATGGGAGATCCCGTTTGGACACGCATCGACATTGGCCCACGGCGCTCTCGGCGGATGGCAGTTAAGCGGAATCTTCGCGGTCCAAACCGGATCGCCATTTAGCGTTTTGATACCCTGCGCCACCATCAATGCGGAGGGCAACAACTGCCGGCCGGATCGCGCTACGAGTGGCGAGCTGCCATCGGACCAACGTTCGATCAGCCACTGGTTTGACGTCACAGCCTTCTCGATCCCGTCGCCACAGGCCTACGGCAACGCAGGGCGAAATATCCTGCGAGGACCTGGCAGCACGAATCTCGATCTGGCGCTTTCGAAATCATTTCGCTGGGAAGGCGCCGAAACGCGCCGCTTGCAGATTCGTTCGGAGTTCTTCAACGCTCTGAACCATACGAACTTCGGTCTTCCGGTACACTCCATGGATTCACCGGCCTTGGGGACGATCACGTCGGCCGCTCCTGCGCGCATCATTCAGCTTGGGGCCCGTTTGGAATTTTGAATCCATGGCAGTGTCACTTTTCCTCAAGACCGTGAAACAGCCTGCCTCGCCGCTGGTTCGGTATCTTCTCCCTTTCCTGGGTATCGCTCTCGCTCTCGGCGCCCAAGGTGCTCTGTCGGTAGTTCTGCCCAAGGGGCACGATTTTCCATTCGCGTTTTTCTACCTCATTGCCGTTTTCGCGGCAGCCTGGTTTGGCGGCTATCTTCCCGGTGCGATCGCTTGCCTGCTGACCATGATCGGGATCCCTCTAGCGGCGGTACCGGGCTTCCGGCTTGCAAATCTGGATCTGAGCCGGATGACGCTTTTGGTCGGGGTTTCACTTCTGATCAGCGGCGTTGCTCACGCTCAAAGGCGCATTCGAGAGAATCTGCGTCAGGCCAACGAGGAACTTGACAGCCGCGTCAAGAGCAGAACACAGGATCTGGCTCGAACGGTCGAGGCTCTGGAATCTGAGATCGCACAGCACAAGAAGACCGAACACAAACTTCAGACACAACTGGAGCGCCTTAATTTACTCGACCACACGACACGCGCGATCGGCGAGCGACAGGATCTGCGCAGCATTTTCCAAGTCGTGATTCGCAGTCTGGAAGATAGCCTGCCGATTGACTTCGGTTGTGTCTGCCTCTACGATGCGGCGGCCGCCGAAGAACTGACTGTTACCTGTGTCGGTGTCCGGAGCGAGGCCTTGGCGATGGAACTCGCCCTGACAGAGCAAGCCCACATCAAGATCGATCAAAATGGCTTATCGAAATGCGTTCGGGGCGAGCTGGTCTACGAGCCAGATATCGCGCAGGTGCAATTTCCTTTTCCACAAAGACTCTTTCGCGGAGAATTAGGCGCGCTGGTGGTTGCGCCATTACGGTTCGAAAGCCAGGTCTTCGGTGTTCTGGTCGCGGCTCGTCGTCAGCCGCACAGTTTCAGCAGCAGCGACTGCGAGTTCTTGCGGCAGTTGAGCGAGCACGTCGCTCTGGCGGCCCACCAAGCGCAAGTCTACGCCGCCTTGCAGCAGGCATATGATGATTTGCGCCAGTCGCAGCATACCGTAATGCAGCAGGAACGGCTCCGCGCACTGGGGCAGATGGCGAGCGGCATTGCCCATGACATCAACAACGCTATCTCGCCTGTCTCGCTCTATACCGACTGGTTGTTAGAGACCGAGCCCGATCTCAGCGCGCGTACTCGCGGGTATCTGGAAACCACACAGCGGGCCATCGAAGATGTGGCCCACACCGTAGGTCGCATGAGGGAATTCTACCGGCAGCAAGAGCCACAATTGATACTCGCTCCCGTAGATCTGAACCGTCTGGTGCAGCAAGTGCTCGATCTTACGCGAGCTCGCTGGAGTGACATGCCACAGCAGCGCGGTGTCATGATTCAGCTAAATACCGAACTGTTGCCGGACTTGCCCGCCACTGCTGGAATTGAAAGTGAAATCCGCGAGGCGCTCATCAATTTGATCTTCAACGCCGTCGATTCCATGCCGGACGGCGGAACGCTATTGGTGCGAACGAGCCTCGGACCTGCGGGTTCGAGCATGTCACCACAGCAGGTCCAGGTGGAGGTTGTGGATACCGGCGCCGGCATGAACGAAGAAACACGCCGTCGATGTCTGGAGCCATTCTTCACGACGAAAGGGGAGCGCGGAACTGGTCTCGGGCTTGCCATGGTCTACGGAGTGATGCAGCGCCACAATGCGGAGATCGAGATCGAGAGCACGGTCGGCAAGGGGACGACCATGCGCCTGATTTTCTCCGTTCCCGTCGCCGGGACTGGCGAGCTTGATGCTTTGGCGGCCGCCACTCAGCCGTTGCCAGCGCGGCTGCGCATCCTGGTTGTTGACGACGATCCGCTGGTCACGAAGTCACTGCGCGATACGCTGGAGGCCGACGGCCACGTGGTGACCATTACCAATGGCGGGCAAGAAGGCATCGATGTTTTCCGCACGTCCGAAGGAAGCAGTGAGCGATTCGCCGTCGTGATCACTGATCTGGGCATGCCCCATGTCGATGGACGCAAAGTCGCGAGTGCGGTAAAGGCCATCAGCCCAACCAGACCTGTAATTATGCTCACCGGCTGGGGCCAACGACTCGTGGCTGAGGGAGACATCCCACCGCACGTGGATCGGGTCTTAAACAAGCCCCCTAAACTGCGAGAGCTCCGCGCGGCTTTGGTGGAATTGGCGATGAGCGCACCCGCTATCGAACAGGCTCAACCGCAACCTCAAAAAGTCTAGTTTTACTTAGCGGTATGAACCGGGAACTGAGCGGCGCGGATACCTTGCTCCCGCTCCAGAGCCAGTCTCAGACGATTCAGATCTTTTTCGGGCTCAACTCGCACGAAAGCGTCGACCAGGTTCGGGTCGAACTGTTTGCCGCGCTGTTCACGGATTTTGGCAATGGCGACCTCGACGCTTTCGGCCGCCTTATACGGCCTTTCGTGGGTAATCACGTCGAAAGTGTCCACAATGCTGACGATACGTGCCTCTAAAGGAATCGCGTCACCCGCCAGGCCTTGATACCCCTTGCCGTCCCAACGTTCGTGATGGTACCTGGCGATCCGTTCCGCCATCTGAAGGAGCTGGAACCGACTCCCGGAAAGCAGTTGCCCGCCCATTTCGGTGTGCCGTTTGATGCGTTCCCATTCATCCGTTGTGAGGGCTCCAGGCTTTAGAAGAATGTGATCCGGAATGCCGATCTTGCCGACGTCATGAAGGGGAGCAGCACGATAAATCAGCTGCACCTGGTCTTGGGAAAGACCGATAATCTGGGCAAGCAGAGCCGCGAGCCATCCTACGCGTTCGGTATGCTCGCCTGTAACATCATCGCGAAGGTCCGAGGCCAATGCCAAGCGGTGGAGGATTTCGAGTTGAGCCTCCTCCGCCTCGCGAGTCCGTGCCCGCACCCGCTCTTCCAGCGTTTGATTCGCTTCGCGAAGGTTCGCATGAAGCCAACGGATCTCCAGCAGGTTGTAGATACGCAATCTGACCTCAGTCAAATCGAGCGGCTTTGTCAGAAAGTCGCGAGCGCCGAGAGTCAGGGCATCCCGCTTAGCCTTCGCTGACGCATCCCCGGTCAGGACTAGAATGGGCACGAAATCGCCCTCCGGGATGAGTGACCGGACCTGTTTGAGAAATTCGAATCCGTCGAGGTGGGGCATTCCTAAATCGAGCGCCACCAGATCGGGCTGGAACTCGGAGAATGCAGCAAGAGCCAGTCTTGAATCTGTAACACTGCGAATTTGGCTGTAACCTTCCCCCCGCAAGATTTCCGAGAGAAGCAACACGTTCGCAGGCAAATCATCGATGAGAAGAATCCGACTTTTCTGAATGATCTCCTGCTGCATATATAGGACTGTCTTTCCAAAGAATCGGCATATGTCGGCGCTATCTTTAGTGGAATCAGCCTGTAGATTTCGCTGGCCGCGCCGACGCATTGCGGCCGGT
>JAOAPR010000173.1 GCA_025463005.1 Bryobacterales bacterium
CAGATTGGTCGAAATGCGACGCAGGAGAGGTGGGGCTATCTTCATTCGTGTCGTTATGTGCTGCACGACCGCGACACAAAGTTCTGCGCCTCGTTGAGGTCGGAGCTGGTGTCGGGCGGCGTGGAGACCATTCCGCTTCCGGCAAGAAGAAGCCCGAATCTAAATGCTTTCGCGGAACGATGGGTTCGCTCCGTCAAGCAGGAGTGTCTGTCGAAGGTGATCCTGTTCGGCGCGGCCCCGCTTTCCCGGGTCCTCACCGAGTACAGCCGCCACTATCACAGCGAACGGAACCATCAAGGGAAAAGCAACAAGCTGCTATTTCCGAATGGGGGCGAGCGAAATCGACAAGGCCATCCTGTTGAGTGTCATCATCGGCTTGGTGGCTTACTCAAATACTACCGGCGCGCCGCGTGAATATTTTGACCAGACGCCATAGCGATGCCGACCTGAGCTTGAGCGAGTGCCGGAGCGTCATTGATTCCACCGCCGGCCATCGCAATCGTCAGCACCGGTTTAGAACACCCACACCCGGTCTTTTCGAGCATCGCGATCAGCATGAAGTTCGCATGCATAGTCAGCGTAATCCGAAGATGCCGCTGTGACATTTCGGGTCGCTTCCGCCTACTCTGCTTCCTCGGGCGGCGACTGCGCAACAAATCCTCTATATAGCAATACGTCGTAGACGATCTTCAGCGTTCCGGCGACGAAGAATGGCAGGTTGATCAGAGATGGCCTAGCGAACATCAACCCGACAAAAAGCGGAGCGATAGAAGCTCCGACTGTGCGTGCCACGCCAGTGATGCCCGCCGCTGCTGATCGTTCTTCAGGACGTACCACCGCCATAATGTATGACTGCCGGGTTGGCACATCCATTTGGCTGATACTAAAGCGCAGAAGCAGGACTAGGATTGCAAGAGTCAGAGTCGGCATTAGAGGAACCAGGATCAGCAGGATGTTCGAAGGCAGATGTGTAAAGACCATCGTCTTCACGAGCCCGAAACGCGATGCAAGCCGAGAGGCCAGCAAGGCGGAGATTCCCGCAAACACATTCGCTCCAAAAAAGATTGCGCCGAGCACGCCAGGGTTCACTCCAAAACGGAGATAGAACCAGTAGGCGGCGAAGCTCTGCACCACAAAGCCGCCCGCAAACGAGTCGAGGGCAAACAGACTTGAGAGCTTGAGAACAATGTTCCGCGAATGGCTCATGCCCAAGAACGCCTTCGTAGGCGCGACGGAGTGTTCGCGATGCACACTCACTTCTGCCGCAGACGAAAGCCGCGTGAATAAGAACGCCAGAACAAGGCCAAGAGCGGCGTACAAGAAAACTACGGGGCGGTAGCTGGCAGTGGCCATTTCCCTAGTTCGCCGAAGCATCTGTGGAAGAATCCCTCCACAGAGCGAGCCGAGGGCGGTCGCAAATGAACCGGCCAACGTGTACCACGCAAATGTGGATGTCCTGCTTTTGTGGGCTACCACCTGTGACAGCGCAGCTTGCTCGATAGATAAGAACGGTCCCACTTCGTTTCCGCTCGGGCTGATGACGCCAATGGTCCCCGCGATTGTCAACAACAGTAGGCTACTCGTGGAGGCGAATGCCAAGCCAGCGCCCGCCATGAGAAAAGCACCGACAATGAGCATGCGACGGCGTCCGATCCGATCCGCACGTGTTGTTAGAAATAGGGAAACAGCGGTATCGCCGACCAGCGTCAGCGTGAGTACCATGCCCGTTTGAGGCTCGCTAAGACCAAGGCTGGTCAGATAGAGAACCAAAATGACCGACAGCGCCCCATAGGCGAACAAGCGTGTAAATCGCGTGAGGAGCAGCAGCCATCCGTCCTTGGTCAGTATGTTGAGGGCGCTGCCCTTGAAGACGTCCGTCAGCATCCAGCTGCTAGTCGACGCTGACCCTCAGCGAATAGCGCGTCGTATACTATGAACTCCCGTTCCAGGACCTCCTGATCACTCAGACCGAGCGCGCTGTTCTCGACAGTCCGCATGTCTCTCATTTTGCCTCGTACGCGAGGATCTCGGAGCGCTGCTCGCCCCGGTGTGGTACTGCCGCGAAAAGTATTCCCAATTCTGGTACGAAGAGTCCGGTTCGAGTACCCAGAGGCGTAGGATAGCGCGCGATCCTGTCGTAGTGATCGGGATCTTTCTGTTGCAAGACATCGATGAAGCCTTGACCTCCGATCACGTAAACGCGGCTTCTTTGCGAGTCGTAAAAGAGGTCGTCCGTATCGCCAACAATTTCGGGAGATGCCACTGTCTGGCCGCGCTCCGTGTCAAAGACCAGCAGGCGGGCTGGCGCGCGGCATCCAATAAATAGCCGATGATGAGCCTCGTCGAGCGCCATCGGGAAACACGTTTTCGCAGTTGTAGTGGGCCAACGGGCGAGGATCGTGCCAGTCACAAAGTCGGCAACTTGGACCTCTTGCTTATCAGGGACATTCACGAAAACGCGAGTTCCTGTTTTCTCAAGTTGGAACGATTCGGGGTGGGCATCCACGCCAATCTCCCGGACTAGCTTTCCGCTGGGATCCAGAATCCCCAGCGCTCCCGCTCCCCGTGGCCGTCCCCTCAGCGCCTTTTCCCCGCCATATCCGACAACCACGCCGCGGCTGCGGGAGTCGTAGCGAATATTGTCGGCGTCATCTGAGAACTTCACCGTCTCAAGGGGTTGTAATGTGGTGCCATCGAAGATTCTCGTGGCGCCGTCAACACCGTTGGCGGCATACAGGCGATTGGTCGAAGCATCGTAGAACAATCCTTGCGGCTCCGCCAAACCCGCCAGCGTCCGGACTCGCTGGCCGGATTGCAGATCGATCACCTCTACAGTGTTGTTGCCCAGGGCAGACACGAACAGACGCTGACCCTTCACATCGACGCCGAAGTGATCCATGCGCCCATCGACATTCGGTAGGACGATGTGCGTCTTTAGCGACAAAGCCGAGGTTTCTTGCCCAACGGCCAAATTCAAAAGGAGCAGTGTTGCGATGCAGTACTTCATTCGGTCCTCTACTATTGTGAATCTCTCGCGCGTCGCTCGGCACATACTACCAGTTCACAAACACTCCAGATGATCTGGAACCTAGTATTTGGTTTTGACTGGATCATCGTAGCCAGCAGCCCTCTTCATTCGGCTAT
>JAOAPR010000105.1 GCA_025463005.1 Bryobacterales bacterium
CCAGAGTTTTGATGCGCAGCGCGCTCTGTTTATAGAGCGTATCGTCGAGTTCCACGCCGGTCGCGTCGGCCTGGTATTTGCGCGCGGCCATGATCACGATGCGGCCGTCGCCCGAGCCCAGGTCAAACATTTTTTCGCCGGCTTTCAGGCCGCCCAGCTGGAGCATCTTGTCGACTACTGTTTGGGGAGTCGGATAGTAGGGCGCAAGCTGATCGTCTTTTGGCTCTTGCCCCGGCAACAAAATAAGGCTGGAGATGGAAACGGCGGCAAGAAGGACGGCAATGCGCATTAAGGTTCAATATATACCCGGACGCGATTGCTCGGCTGACCATCCACCTCGATATACAGCTCGGCAGGCCCGTAATTGACGATATTCGGGATCTCGATTTCCACCAGATACATGCCCACGTAACCAGGGGCCAGAATGGCGCGGGTGACCTGCGCCGGAGAACGATCGATTAACGCCCGGACGGGAGCCGCCACGGTGTGCGGACTATCAGCCGGAGCGGGAAGGCCTGTAGGCCACGCCGGCTGCACGCGGCCCAGCCCGGTCGCCAGAATCTGGACGCGCGTACGGGAGTGCGCCGGGTGCATGGCATCGAGCAGCACGCCATTATCGGCATCGAGCAGCAGCGGCGCGCCATCGCGGGGATCCAACTGGATGGCAGGCGCGGTGGAAACCAGGGGAACGGAGGAAAGAACACGTGCTCCGCCAGGTCCGTCGATGGCCAACGCGAGCGAGTCGCCGCGCACTTCAAATGGAATTTGAATCTGCGACGAGTTATCTGTCGCCGCGAGAATTGGAACGGCAAGTCCACCGGCATTCGCGGAATTCACGCGAGCGCCTTCGATGCTGAACAGGGTCCCCGGAGCCGCCGCGCGCGCGATCAAGCCCGCCGAGCTGATGAGCCTGGGGTCGCCGGCGCGGTGGGGGGCCATGGCCTGGTACATGCCGTAGCCTTCCAGGGCCACCCAGAGCTGAATCGCGCCAGAGTCCAGTTTCACATCCGTCGCGGCAACCGGCGGCAAGCCGGTCACCGCGGTCCAGGAAGCGGCCGTAACGCTCAATACGTTGAGATTTGTGCGAGCGAAGAAAACGCCCTGATCGGTCGCGATATAAATCGCGCTTCCGGCAGGATCCGCAGTGATGCCGCGGACCGTGACGTCGGGAAGATTCGCGGAAATATCATCCCAGGACAGGCCGCCATCGATGGTGTGGAGCACGCGCGCCGGAATTCCCTCTGCCCCGTGCGGGAGGGAGGCGAGAACCGCGAGAGCGATCCGCGGGTCGCTGGGGTCCACCCAGAAGGCAGTCACGGCCCCGCTCTGGCCGATGCGGGTATCGGGCTGCCAAGTGATCGCGCGATCGGCGGAGACGATAATGCGGCCGTCCGCCATGCCCGTATAGACGTACGGTTCGCGCAGAGCGAGCGCGGTGACGGCGGCGCCTCGGTTGTCGCTCAAAATCTGGCGATAAATCAATTCGCTGGCAGCATCGCCGTTATACGCGGGCCGCCAGGCCTGGCGCTCGCCAGGTTGCCATTCGATGACCATGGTGCCAGGCAGCTCAAGTTGGGCGCCCTGAGTGCCTTCGGGAAGATTTCGAATACGGGCCCAAGGAAGATTCGGAAGGCTCTCATTGAGACTGCTCCAGGACTTGCCGCCGTCCATGGAGCGAAAGATTCCGGCCGATCCGGCCACCACAATTTCGTCCTCATTGGCCGGCGAGACAGCCAGGTCGCGCAGGCCGTCGCCGATAATCGACAGGCCGTGGAAGGCCGTCAGATTGTCCCAGTTTTTGCCGCTGTTGTCGGAGCGGTACACAAACCGGCCGAAAGCATATACCCGCGGTGTCAGGCCGGCTGGATTGCGAACCTGAGCGCCATTCTCGGGAAGATTGATCGACCGACCTTCCGGGATTGCAGGCGCGATTGTATTGGCCGAAGCGGCCGACCATTGATCGAAGTCATTGGTTTCAAAGGTCTTTATCGCCGAAGCGCGGGTTACGCGGATCAGGAGCCGATCGCCCGCTGGCGAAAACCATACGCGATCGACGGGGCCGGTGGCAAGGCCAGCCAGCTCCAGGTCGATGGCAGCATTACCGACACGTCTCCAGTCCGGCGCCTGGCCGACCGCAGACGTCGCCAGAGCCAGCCCGATGAGGATCAGGCCTGGTGTGGCTTTGTTACTCATGGAACGTGTCCATTGTACCCTTATCCATCGGCGGAAAAGACCCGAAACTGCTGATTACAGTACCTCAGAAACATAGAAATCGCTTCGGAGCCGTGCTTGCAAGTGCACGTTTAATGGTAGACTAGCTCCATGTTTGTACCTGGTACGCCGGGTACAGGCGGGGTTGGTCCAAGTTTTAGGCTGTTTTAGGCTCAAGATGCTGAGGATCACCAGATCCGCGACGGCGAGATTGTCGCTTCTGATGGCGACGACAGCCGTAGTGTGTCTGGGGCAATTCCTTCCCTCCGATTCCTCAAACTATGCTGCAAGGGTTGTGACGTTAACCGGGCAGGTTTCGGTTCTAAAGGATTTCCAACCGTGGGCACTTTCTGTAGGCGATAGCGTACAGGTGACCCAGAGGATTGTGACCGGTGCGGATGGTCACGCAGTGCTGCAGGTGTCAGACGGAAGCACCATCGAGGTCTATCCGAATTCCACGTTTGTGTTCCGGCAGAATCCGGGCAACTGGCGCGACCTGATCGACGTGTTCCTGGGGAAGGTGCGGGTGCATATCGAGCATCTGGGCACGGCTCCCAACCCGAACCGGGTCTTGACGCCGGTCGCCGTGATTTCGGTGCGCGGAACCACTTTCGATGTCACTGTCAACGACGATGACGAAGCCACCATCGTAGAGGTTGAGGACGGCGCGGTAGAAGTGCGCCACAACCTGCTAGGCGGGAATTCGGCGATCGTCAACGCGGGCGAAGTTTTCCGGGTATATCGCAACGAACCGATCGCGCAGCGGATGGACAAGGGCAACGCCATTCGGCAGATCCTCCGGATTGGGGTGAACGTTATCGCGATCGTGGGCCGCTCGAGCGGACCCGGCAAGATCAATTTGCCAGGCGGCAACAATGGTCCCGTGGGTGACACGGGCGGGCCACCGCCACCTCCGCCGCCGCCACCCCCGCCTCCCGCGCCAGCCGGCCCGCCGTAGATTCTCGATTCTTACGCACACATCTCGAAGCTTGGCCACATGCGACACTACGTGTAGGCCTATGAAGTCCCTCCTGGTTCTTTTACCGTTTTCGATCTCGTTATGGGGACAGACGGCCCCCAGTGTTCCCGCATCCTGGGACGTTACGAAAAGCGTCAGCGAGCTGGCGGCGCAGGTGGCGCAACTGAGGCCGCTGTTGGCGCAGTTGACTCCCCAGGACTGGGTGGAAAAGGGCGCTCCGGCGGCTTATGTCGCTCAGTGGCAGGGCGCGCAACAGGAACTGGGTTATCTGGATCAGACCGCGCGTGCTCTGCAGAAGCAGCCCGAAAAGCTGTCGGCAGCTTTGGACGTGTATTTCCGGCTTCAGGGCGTGGAATGGCGGCTGGAATCGTTATCTGAGGGCGCGCGCAAGTATCAGAGCTCGGCCACCGGCGATCAACTCGCGGCAGCCATGGGCGCGCACGCCACCAAGCGCGATCAGCTTCGCCAGTACATCACCGACCTGGCCACGCAAAACGAGCAGGAATTCGCGGTGGTCGAACGGGAAGCTCAGCGATGCCGGGATGAACAGAACAAGCAGCCGTCGCGGCCAGCTCCGGCGCCGGCCAAGCGAAACACCAAGGCGAAGTAGGGAGATGAAACCGTGAGCGAGATTATCGCCTTTGCATGCAGCATCTGCGGCGAGCCATCCACCGAGATCTGCGTATACTGCACCAAGGACACTTGCGAGAACCATCGCTGCCCAAAATGCCAGCGCTGCAGCGACTGCTGCCAATGCGAGCAGCGGAGGACGCAAGACTAGTTCCCGATCCGCTTGCGGTGGCTAAAGCCACCGCTGCAGGCTAAAGCCCGCTCCACACGGGCTCATTTAGATTTCTTTTTGGCGGCCGTGATCACCGCCTCCCGATCGCCACTGGTCCAGGCCGATTGGATCTCCGGTTCGGGCAGCCCGGCGACGCGTCCCAACAAAACGAAAGCCGGTAAAGCGTGGCTGAGCGTTTTCCAGCGGGCCATGTCGATCAGGGCATCGAGCGCCCGCGAGCGCAATTGATCGAGCACCACGGGATCGCGGCTGTCGGTCAAGGTTTGGAGCGCTCTGAGCGCGCGATTACGATCTGACCAGGAAAGCGAATTCAGCATCTCGATGAACCAGGTCGGAGAGATGTGGACTTCCGAGGACGGATCGAGTTTAGCCAGGACACTTAGCGCCAGCAGGCTGCGTGCGGCGTTATTGCGCACGCCGGCGTCGGCATCCTTGAGCGCGTACTGGAGATCGTTAACGATAGTGCTCTTGTGGCTGGCGTAAACCAGAACGTAGGCGGCCATCGCGCGCTGGGCTTCATCGCTGCAATTGCGCAGCACTTCACGGATCTCTGTCAAGTATTGGTCGGCCAAGGCCGGGAACATCTCCTGAATCGCGCGGGCGGCGGCGTCCGCCATCAGCGGATGTCCATGCGTGAGATCCTCGTCGGTCGAGCCGCGCCGGGAGGCGGCTTGGGCGGCCTCCAGAAACCGGTTATACAAGCTGACGATTTCCTCGGGCAGAGCTACTTCCGCCTCCGGCGGCTCGCGCAGGTCGAAATGCGGAGCACCACGCTCCTCGATGCCGACGTAGAGAATGGTCTTGCCGTTATCGCAACACACGGCTTCGAGATGCGATTCGACAATGCCCGGGACGTGGTCTAATTTGGCCTCGGCGTCGCCCTTGGAAGGGGGTAACCGATCGCCTTCGTGGACCCCCAAGGCTTTGAGGATCTGGGATTCGGAAACTTTACGGAGGCCGTAAAAATCGACAACATCCGCGCGAAGGTCCTGCGCATACAGGTTCGGCGCATAAATGGATGCGACAGCCAGAAGGAAAGTCGGGAGCGTACGGCAAAGGTGCATTTATAACGAGTGCGCCTGTTTTTCGGCCCAGGCGCCAATCACGGGAAGAACGTATCGCTCCTTATTGTACGCCTTGTACATTAAGAACAACCACAACACCAAAACTCCCAGCGAAAACGCCAGCCACAGCAGCATGTCGATGATCCAGCCGATGAAGGGCACCGCCGCAATGGGGTACGAAAACATGGACAGCGCCATGCCGATCACCATGGCCGCGACCCAGGCGAAAATCGATTGAAAGGCGTGGAAACGCATCGTCGGGTTGCGGTTATAGGGTTCGAGCACCAGAAAAAGAACGCCGGTAAGGACGCCGACCAGGTAGCACAAGGCCGCAGCGACGTTTTCTTCGAGGGCTGCGGGGGCGGCCGCGGAGGTTGCTCGCGGAGGCATTGCGCCGCTAGCGGCGGAGCTCGTGGAAGCGTCAACGGGAGTTCCGCACTTGGCGCAGAATTTTCCTTGCACTTCAGCCCCGCAACTGGCGCAGAACGTCATGCCTTCAACTGTACTGGACGCCGAGCGGGCAAAGCAACGACGCGCGATGCGGGTTCGCAGAATCTCCTTGATGTTGCCCCGGATGGCCGGAATCGGCTACGTTGAAGATGCGCGGTGAGGTGCGAGAGTGGTTGAATCGGGCGGTCTCGAAAACCGTTGAACCTTTACGGGTTCCGTGGGTTCGAATCCCACCCTCACCGCCAGTTTGAATATGCAATGACTTGGTTGGAAGGCGCCTCTTTGTCTGGCCAATCCTGACCGACGCGTATTCACTACCGCTTGGGACACGACTGTATCAATTTTCTTGATTGAGGCTATCACGCCTGAATCATTGACAGCACTCGCTACTAGCGCCACAATCACCCGAGGTTAGTACGTTGGGGATATTACGTTGGGGATTGTTGTCTCCGTCGATTCTGCCCTGCCTCAAACGATCCAAAGGAGAACACCGTGAAGTGTCTTGCATTTGCATGCAGTACAGCCTTGTTGCTTTGCCTTTGTGTACCCACTCATACATCTGCGCAAGTAAACGCTACGCTGGGCGGGACCGTATCTGACGGCAGCGGGGGAGTTATCGCGAAGGTGACAGTTACCGCAAAAAACGTCAACACGGGTATTGTCGCCACGCGCACGACGAACGAAACCGGAACTTTCGAGTTCCCTGGCCTTCAGCCTGGAGCCTACACGCTAACGGCTGCTCTTGCGGGATTTCAGACCGCGACGTATAACGACGTTCAACTCGGCCAAGGTCAACCGGTACGCCTTAACTTCACGCTTCAGGTAGGAGGCGCGGCTCAAACTGTCGAAGTCGTTGCCCAGGCCGACACCCTGCTGGCCACGACCTCTGCTTCTGTCGGCGGCGTGCTCGCGGAAAAAGAAGTGCTCAGTCTTCCTGTCGCCACGCGCAATGTGCTGGATCTCGTCGCGCTGACACCGGGCGTAATGATGGTTCCCGGGGTTTTTGGACCGGTGACGAGCTTCGCCGGAACCCAGACCAGCGACGTGAACACGACCCGCGACGGCATGGTAACCAACGACGGTCGCTACAACAACGGGACCTACTCAGCCGTTTTCACCAGCCCGGACATGGTCGAAGAGGTTCGAATCAGTACAAACTCGATAGATCCCACGTTGGGACGCGGCTCGGCGCAGGTGCAGATGCGGACGCGCGCTGGCAGCAACGAATTTCATGGCGCGCTGTTTTACACGAATAGCAATTCAGCATTCAATACACTGGGCTATTTTCAGAACCTCGTCGGGGCACCTAAGGACTACCTGAACCGAAACCAGTTTGGCGGACGGCTCGGTGGCCCGATCAAGAAGAACAAGGCGTTCTTCTTCGTGCTCCTGGATGACCAGCGTTACGTGGAGAAGGTAAACACCACCTCGGTCGTTCTGACAGCCCCGGCACGGCAGGGGATCTTCCGTTACCTCACATCAGGGTCGCCCGGGGGCGCCACCCGACGAAACGGCAACGCGTTCTCTGCGACTCCTTCAGTCGATCTGAATGGAAATATCCTCACTTCGGCGAACGGTGTTCCACTGTTCTTGAACTCCTTCAATGTGTTCAGCGACGTCAAGGACCCGAATCGGACGGGCATCGATCCAACCTGGTTTGGGCCGCAATATCTGGCCAAATATATGCCGCTGCCGAACGACTATACGGTAGGCGATGGTCTGAACACGGCGGGATTCCGCTGGCAGCGCAGGCACTCGGGCTTCGATGGAGCGACAGGTCAAAGCCCCAACCCCAACCGGAATCACGTCACTGCGCGTTTCGATTACCAGCTCAACGACAGCAATAAACTCAATTTCGTCATGACCCGCGAGCACGACTACGGAGTCACTGGCCAGACCGGTCTTCCCGACTACCCTACCGGGTACTTTGGCGATGTCCAACGGTATCCGGATTTCTACACGGCATCGTGGTCTCGAGTCATTTCTCCGACCATCCTGAATGAATTTCGCTTTGGGCTCAAGCGGGATACCTGGCAGGGAACATCGCCGCTCGACTTAGGCTGCTGCTGGAACGGCGCGCAGGAGACGGATCTTTCAGATAGCGCCAAGGCGGCAAGAGCAAGCTTCCCGAGTGTTGGCGGACAGTTCCTCTACGTGCAGCCGGGCGGGAGCTTCGCGACAGTGGGTACCACTCCAGGGCTAGGACTCTATGCTGGAATGAACGTTTCATCGCCGCGACAAACCATCAGCCCTTTTACACAAATTGCAGACACGATCAGCTTCAACAAAGGCGCCCACTCCTTCACAGCCGGATTCGAACTGGATTATACGAGTTCCAGGTCAGCTAATAGCGGCGGTGCGCAAACTACCCGTCCCTTTGTGACCCTGGGTGTCGGCGCCGTCCCAGTGCCGAACGTCACCAGCACGAATTTTCCAGGCCTGAACACCTCCGACGTCGCGACCGCCCAGGATCTGCTCGCCAATCTGGCCGGTTCGGTAGCGAGCATTCAGGAACAGTTCTACGTCAACGGTCCGAACCAAACGAACTGGACCGATTACACCAAATCGATCCTGTTCAGGCGCGCCCTGCACTCGAATTCGTCGGCGGCTTTCTTCAAAGATAACTGGAAGGTTTCGCGAAACTTCACCGTGAATCTGGGGCTACGCTACGATTTCTTCGGCACGCCCTATGAGAGTAACGGTTTGGGTGGCCGCTTTACAGGAGGTCAGGCCGGGCTCTTCGGTATTTCCGGAACCGGATTCGCAAATAGCGGGACTCCGTACGCAGCGAACGGCTCTATCACGACGACTGAGTTTGTCGGCAAGGACTCAGCGCATCCGGACAAACTGATCTACAACAACGACTGGAATAACTTTGCGCCGTCAGTGGGTATTGTCTGGTCATTGCCTTGGTTCAAGCGGGACACGGTGGTTCGCGCGGGATATGGCGTGAACTATGCCGGGAACATCGATTTCCTTACCTTGAACACCAATATCGGCAACCTTCCGGGCCAGACGCTCAACGTCACCTATACTCCCTCTACGTATTTGAATCTGGCCAACGTGAATTCGAGTCTGGTGCCGATTTCGACCGGCGGCGCGGTGCCATTTACTCCTGTACCTCTGACCAACCGAACTGCCGGGATCGTCGGCTACTCTGACAACCTTCGAACACCTTACATCCAGACCTTCAACGTGTCGATTCAGCATGAGCTGGCGCGGAACCTGACCGTGGATGTCAGCTACATAGGCAACAAAGGTTCAAAGCTGCTCACCAACCAACAGATCAACGACACCCACATATTCGCCAACGGTTTCCTGGATGCGTTTAACGTGACGCGCGCAGGGGGCAACGCGCCGCTGTTCGACACCATGCTGAGAGGCCTCAACATTCCAGGAGTTGGGGTTGTGAACGGGACCACACTTACCGGTTCTCAGGCGCTCCGGCGGCTGACAACGGCCAATCAGTTCATCGCTAACGGCTCAGTCGGCGGCCTGGCCAACTTTCTCAACACAACCTCGACCGCTGCCGGAGTTAACGGCGGCTTATTGGCGAACGGAAACCTGCCCCAGCAGTTTTTCGTGTTGAATCCACAGTTCGGCAGCGTGGCGCTGGTGGGAAACAATGGCAACTCAACTTACCATTCGGTTCAAGGCCATGTGAGCCAGCGTTTCTCCAGAGGTCTCAGTGGCCAGTTTAGCTATACGTTCTCGAAGGCCCTGGGCGACAATCAGATCAGAGATCAAGACAACCTGTCGTTAAGCAAGGGCCTGCTGAACATCGATCGAACCCACCTTTTGCAGGGCAACATCACGTGGGACTTGCCGTTTGGCAGCAAAGGACGCTTTCTCGGCAATAACGTGATCGGCCGCCAAGTGATCGGAGGGTGGGAGCTCTCGTCTGGCTTCTCCTGGGTTTCCGGTACGCCTCTGACCTTGACGGCTGGCACCTCCGCGCTGGCGCTTAACAATACGCTTAACTTCCGCGGCACCAACACCGCGGATCTGGTCGGCGCCCTTCCTGACAATGCCGGACAGGTTCAGAAAGGCAACGGCTTCGTCCAATACTTCCCGGGCCTCTCGACAAAACTGGCCCCTGTCCCGAGCTTTGGAGGCGATACCGTTCTCCCTGGCCGCTTCACCAACCAGGTAATCGTCGACAGCGCCGGCAACATCGTCTTCAAGAATCCAGAACCTGGAACCACTGGGAATACGGCTGTAAACTTTCCGTTTATGAAAGGGCCCGGACTCCTGGGTCTGAATGGAGCCGTTAATAAGCAGTTCCGGATCCGCGAGAGCAAGACGTTCTCGGTGCGGGCCGACGTGATCAACCTGTTGAACAAGCCGCAGTGGGGAAATCCCAATACCAGCATCAATTCGGCATCGTTCGGCCGGATCACGACCGCCACAGGAACCCGAACCATAACTTTCAACGCGCGGTTTGATTTCTAAAATTCACCTCCAGCGGAATCACTTTGAGGATGGCGAACCTCGTGAGCGTTTTTTCAGTGCTCTTGCGGGTTTGGTCAGGGCGGCGTGTCCGCTTGCCTCAAAAAGGGGACGGATGAGCTGCACGAGAGAGGATACGGTTTCTTCGTCGGGCTGCTGGTTTGAGCCGTGGAACCATTCCTTAGCGGCGCCATAGATAGCTCCGCTTACCGCGGACGCGACTACTTCGCGCGAAGCCGGCAATTCGCCTGAGTGTGTCCTCAGGCCCTCCACGACGATCCTTCGAATCGCAAGCGTGATCGCGCCGTCCATAAGCGGACTAAATGAGCTTTGCCGAGCGCAGGCGGCTCGATCGCTGTGCGTTTGCTGAAGGTACTCGCATACGGCGCGAATGAGGGATGCAAGTCCAGAAGAGCAAGTCCCGTCGAAACGAATGTTGCGTTCTTCAAGCAGCCTATGGAAATCGCTCGCGATCATCGCATCGAAAAGCGCAAATTTGTCGGTGTAGTGGTCGTAAAAAGTGGCGCGGTTTAGCGTCGCCGCCTCGGTGATATCCTGGACGCCGATTTCGTCCAAAGGCCTCTCCTGAAGAAGTTTGCGCAGCGCGCCTTGTAATAGCTGCCGGGTACGCTTCATCCGCGGATCGCGGACATCGCAATCTGAGATTGGCATAACTCCCCTCGTTTCAAGCTTATCAGAGCCTGAATCCTTTGCACGACACATGTCGTCTAATAAACCGACATGTGATGGTTAAACCTCGTATGTCGATTAAGGAGCAGATCATGGCAACCCTCTTGCAGCTCGATTCGAGCCCATCTCCAAATTCGGTCAGCCGGGAGTTGACGCACCAGTTTGCGCAGACCTGGAAGACCGCGCACCGCGACGGTGACGTCATCTATCGTGACCTGGCAGCAAATCCGCCGGAGCCAATAGATGCTCTCTGGATCGGAGCCGCATATACTCCGCCAAGCAGCCGCACGGCGGAGCAGACGAAAACATTAGCCTTCTCCGAGGAGTTGATCGGTGAATTAGAACGCGCGGACGAATACGTGTTCGGCGTCGCCATGCACAATTTCAGCATCCCTGCGGTGCTCAAACTTTGGATCGACCAGGTCGTTCGCAGCGGGCGCACCTTTTCCTATGGTGAGCAGGGACCACAAGGCTTATTGAAGGGCAAAAAGGCGACGGTCGTGGTGGCAAGCGGCGGCGTTTACGGATTGGGTACCCCCGCGGCTGGAATGAATCACGTCGATTCATACCTGAAAACCATTCTCGCGTTTGTCGGATTGACTGATGTGAAATTCATTAATGCGGGAGGCTCGGCGGGGCTGATGACGGGCGCAGTTGATCGCCAGACGTTTCTCCGACCGGTCTTAGAGCAGGTTCGCGCGGCGGCGGCTTAATTTGCGGAAATAAACAGGAGCAGATCGTCATGGTTCAACAACGTCGTATACGTCGCGTCGTTACTGTCCCTCCGCTCGCGCCGGGATTCATCGGTCCCGGGCACCTCCATACACCGGTTGTGCCGGCCGGGGAGTTCGCACTAACCGATCCGTTCATTCTGCTGGAGGACGATCATCTCGACATCGGCGATCGGCCCGCGGGCGAGCCGCACCCGCACGCCGGGTTCGAAACGGTGACGCTCCTCCTTGACGGCGCCATTTCCGATCATGACGAGGGCGGAGTAATTAACGCGGGTGAAGTGCAGTGGATGACGGCTGGCAGTGGGATCATTCACGGCGAAGGGGTCAAGACGAAAGGGAGAGTCCGCCTGCTCCAATTGTGGCTGGTGTTGCCGAAGGCCCAGCGATGGACAACGCCGGGAGTTCAGGTGATTCACAATGATGCGGTACCGGTGCGCCATGAGCATGGGGTCGAGATCCGGATATACAGCGGCGCGTCCGGGCAGCTCCGTGCAGCGACGCGGAATTACGTGCCCGTCACCATGACGGAAATCACGATGGAACCGCACAGTTCAGTCGACCAGGAAATTCCCGCGTCGTACAACGGATTTGTGTACGTGATCAGCGGGCCGGTCCGGATCGGTGAGGATGCCGTGTCTCTGCAAACCGGTCAGGTAGGATGGCTGGACCATGCCAATGGCGCCGCCGTGGCTGTTCTACGCTTGGAAGCGGGCGATAAAGGCGCCCGTCTCGTGCTGTATGCGGGCCAGCCTCAGGGCGACCAGATCGTCTCCCATGGGCCGTTCATCGGGGACTCAAAGGCGGATATCGTCAGGCTGTTCAACGAATATCGCTCCGGGCGTTTCCCGCTCATGAGCACTCTTGCGAAACATGAACGGCCGTCCACGAAATAAGTTCGGTCTCAGGTGGCACTCTCCGAGCGGAGAGTTATCAGATTTTGTCCGGCGGAAACCAGGCTTCCCGGCACGCAATTGAGCGTCTCAACGATCCCATTCCTGGGGGCTGTGATCGCGATCTCCATTTTCATCGCTTCGAGCACCATCAGTTTCTGCCCCGCTTCCACTCGCTGCCCCTGCGCCACGGAAATGGCCCAGACGTTGGCTACCAGCGGTGAACGCACGGGACTTAATCCTTCCGCCAAAGCGTCCTCGCGGGTCGGTGCGACCGTCTCCAGGACAGGTTCCGCTATTGGATCCGCTCCTGCATGTGCCCAGCGTTCTCGTTCTTGCACGAACGCAGCTTGCTGGCTTTGCTTGAAAGCGCCCGCTTCGGATTCGATAGACGCGAGAAACCTGTGATAGTCCGCCAGGCGGAAGTCCTCCGTTTCAATCCGTAGAGGGTATTTTCCATGCGGGAAAGCGTCTCGAATCTCAAGCAGCTCGCGAGCGCTCACAGGATAAAAGCGGATCTGGTCGAAGAAACGTAGTAACCAAGGGGTTCCAAACTGAAATTCCTTGGTCACCCGGTAGGTATTCCACATTTGGAGCGTACGACCGACAAACTGATATCCGCCGGGTCCTTCCATGCCGTACACACATAGATACGCGCCGCCGATCCCCACGGCGTTCTCAGGCGTCCAGGTACGCGCCGGATTGTACTTGGTTGTTACCAGGCGATGACGCGGATCGAGTGGTGTCGCGACCGGAGCGCCCAGGTAAACGTCGCCCAAGCCCAATACCAGGTAACTCGCGTCGAAAACGATCCGGTGTACTTGCTCTTCGGATGCGAGGCCGTTGATCCGACGAATGAACTCAATATTACTGGGGCACCACGGCGCATCGGGGCGAACGGACTGCGTGTAGCGCGAAATAGCGAGCTGCGTGGCAGGGTCGTCCCAAGAAAGCGGCAAGTGCACTATTCGCGATTTCACCGCCAAGGACCGCATCTCCGGAAGGTTCTCTTCCGCCACATCCAAGGCTTCCAGCAACGCTTCGCGCCGAATCTTTCTGGTGTCGTAGTGAATCTGCAACGATCGAACTCCCGGCGTGATGTCGAGGATCCCCGGCAGTGCGGCCCAATATAATTGCTGCTCCAGCGCGTGAATCCGGAACCGTAAATCCAGATCGAGGACATTGGGGCCGTATTCGACCAGAAGGTTGCTGTCACCATCGACGCGGCATACCACGGCAGGGGCGAAATAGGTTTCTTCTCTTTCTCGAAGAATTGGTGGCTGACGGTCGGCGTATCGAGGCAGCACCGGCAGCGAACCCGTTAACGTTTCCAGGGAACGTTCCAGATCCCGCTCCATCTGCGCGCTTTGCTCGGCGGTCATCGGGCGGAAACAGACTCGATCTCCCGGTTTAAGCTGGCCTATCTTCCACAGTTCAGCCTGCACGATGGTCGCTGGACAGACAAACCCGCCGAGGCTGGGCCCGTCCGGACCAAGGATCACCGGCATATCTCCGGTGAAATCGACGGTTCCCACCGCGTAAGGATTGTCGTGAATATTGGACGGATGCAGCCCGGCTTCGCCGCCGTCCTTGCGGGACCATACCGGCTTGGGGCCGATGAGTCGGATCCCCGTCCGGTCGGAGTTGTAGTGAACTTTCCACTCCTCCGAAAAGAACATCTCGATATCGGCGGCGGTGAAGAAGTCGGGCGCTCCGTGCGGGCCGTACAGGACGCCAATTTTCCAATCGCGCCCATACGCGGGCCGGAGAGTTTCAGGAAGATGACGCGCGGCCGGCGAGCCGTGCTCAGGAGAAATATGCAGAACATCGCCTGCACGCAACGCGCGCCCCGCGTGGCCTCCGAAGCGACCAAGAATGAACGTGCTCCGGCTGCCCATGTATTCCGGAACGTCGAATCCGCCGGCGATCGCGAGATAGGCTCGGCCTCCGGCGCCTTCGGCTGTTCCCATGGTGAGGAGTGAACCCGCGGGCACAGCCACCGATCTCCATGGCGATACGGGGTCCCCATTAAGTTCAGCTTTAAAGTCGGTGCCGGTCAGCGCGATCACCGTTTCGGAGGTGAATCGCAGCGTGGGTCCAGACACGGTGATTTCGAGGGCGGCAGCGGACGATGGATTGTCCAACAGACGATTCGCCAACCGGAATGCCAGCGAGTCCATTGGTCCGGACGGAGGCACGCCCACATGCCAGTAACCCGAGCGTCCGGGGTAATCCTGTACGGCGGTTTGCGTTCCCGGATCCAGCACCTCTATCGCAGTGCGACGGTAGTCGAAGCCTCGCAAGAAAGAAGTGGTCACGCCGCAGGCCGCAAAGGCAGGATGCGCGCACACCTGGCGCAAATAGCGCAGGTTGGTCTCGATCCCCGCGATCTCCGTCTTCGCCAAAGCGTCGCGCATGTTTTGGAGAGCTTCGCGCCGGTCTTCGCCCCACACGATGATCTTGGCCAGCATCGGATCGTAAAAGGGAGTAATCTCGGCGCCCGATTCCACCCAGGTTTCCACACGCACATCGTCGGGCCAGGAGACTTGGGACAGGCGGCCGGGACTGGGGCGGAACTTCTTGGCAGGGTCTTCCGCGTAGATCCGAACCTGCAGAGAACAACCTGTGGAGCGAGAAACCGGCATCTCTCGAGTGCGCAGGTCGCCGGCCGCCAGCCTCACCATCCATTCCACCAGGTCGATTCCGCTGACCTCTTCGGTAACGCCATGCTCAACCTGCAACCGCGCGTTCACTTCCAGGAAATAGAAACGTTCCGTGTCGACGTCATAGATGAACTCCACGGTTCCCGCTGACCTGTAATTCACGGCTCGCCCCAGCCTGAGGGAGGCATCCACCAATTGCGCGCGCACCCGCGAGGGCAGCCCAGGAGCGGGGGTTTCTTCGATCACCTTCTGATTCCGGCGCTGGACGGAACAGTCGCGCTCTCCCAAAGATGCAACCGCACCAACGCCGTTGCCGAAAATCTGCACCTCAATGTGCCGGGCCTTCGAGATGAACTTCTCCAGATACAGTCCCCGGCTTGCGAAAGCCGCTTGGCTCAGCCGTTCGAGACCTTCGAAGGCCTCGGACAGCTCGGTTTCTGATCGGCACAGCTTCATGCCAATTCCGCCGCCGCCAGCAGTGCTTTTTAACATGGCCGGATATCCGATCGCGGCGGCCGCCTCCGCAGCCTGAGTGGCGTTGTCGAGCAAGGCGGAACCTGGAATTAGGGGAATCCGATTCTCTTCGGCAAGCCTGCGCGCCAAGTGTTTCAACCCGAATTGACGGAGCTGCTGGGGTGTCGGGCCCATGAAGACAATGCCCCGCTCGGCGCACTCTTCAGCGAACTCCGCGTTCTCACTGAGGAACCCGTAGCCGGGGTGAATCGCTTCGGCGCCTGTCTTCTGTGCCGCGTCCAGCAGCGCGGTCGCACAGAGATAGCTTTGCGGGGGTGGCGGCGGACCGATGCACACCGCTTCATCCGCATGCTCGACGTGCAAGGAATAGCGATCGGCTTCTGAATACACTGCTACCGAGCCAATCCCCATCTTGCGCAACGTGCGGAGAATCCGGCAGGCAATGACACCGCGATTGGCCACCAGAACTTTGTGAAACATCAAAGCACGCGCACCAAATGGCTTCGGGCTCGATCGTTTCTTCCCCAAAGCACGGATTCATCATCCATGGGTAAGTCCTCTCGATCAAGTTTTAAGATGGATCGCGCGCGAGTTCCCACGCGCGCTGAAAAAGGAGGATTTAAAGCTAGGAAGGAGGACCGCAGCAAACGTCCATGGCAGTCAGCCGCAGGAAGACCTGGATAGAGATCTTGGATCTCTCGGTCTTGCCCTGGCATGCCAACAGCATGCCCCATAGTATGGCACCACAGGCAGACTTTTGAAAGCAAATAATTGCTGAATAGAAACTATTGATAACGGCAGCCGGGGGCACAACACGACGAACCCGCGCCCGGGTGCAACGCGAAGTCAGTAACTTGCACAAAGGGACGTACGGATTCGAATTCCACGCCGGTATCTGGTAGGAGGAACAGGATGAGCAAGTATGGCGTCGTTACGCCGCTACGTTAGATGGACGTGAATCTGATTTCCGACGTCCAGCTACTGGATCGAACTTTTCAGGGCGGGCGGCGCGTCCCTTCCGGTAAACACCACAAGTGGGACGAACTCTTTATCAGAGTCGGAA
>JAOAPR010000289.1 GCA_025463005.1 Bryobacterales bacterium
CGAAGACGACGGCGAAGCTATCGAAAAAGCCAAGGAGATTTTCGAAGGTCCCACGATTGAGCTTTGGTGCGGCGCGCGTCTCGTCACCCGGATCAGTCACAAGTCGTAAGGCCGCCTCAGTTGGCGGCCTCTTTCATTATATCCGACGTTCAATGGGCGGCTCGGTTCGCAGCCCGTCTAGCGCCCAAGCCACTCTCTACACGAACACGTGCCTCGCGATAAACACGAGCGCCCCTGCCAGCATCGAGGACCCGACGGCCCAAGCTGCAAGCGAATAGAATTGAGTTGTCCTCGGGTATGGTTTTCGCCAATGCGTCATGTGATGCCTCTCTCATTTCTAGGTAAAATAACCGAGCCAAAGCGGGCGGTTTCGTGACAGGCCGCGCCTAAAGAACGGACGCGGCTTGCCGAGAAAATCAGCACCACGTGGTGCTCAATCGTCCAAAATTCATCAACAAGAACCACCATCTACCCGACCGGCAACCCGGGACTTTTTCGCGTTGCATCACTGCCGGTAATTTCACCGGCTATCGAAACCCGTCGCAATTGGCACTCACTGAAGCACCCCTCCTCTGTCTCTGCTACCAGTTCGTCACCCCTATTAGTTTAGCCGGCGTGTGTTCTCGGGAACCGCCATGTCAGCAGCAACAGCCCTGACACGCTGACCAATTCGATCGTGGTTTTTGCCGACGATTGTTTTCGCGTTTTGTGCAGACCAACCAACCATAAATTAAAGACATTGCTTTACTTCTTGGAATCTTGGCCCTTTGGGTTTTGGGTTCTTCTCCATGCGGTGGCCCTGCCTCCGTTACCTGGCACTTGCTCTATTAATCCTCGCCGCCTGAGCAACACAAACGTGCCCTTCATCTGAACGTCCCGACGCAACCCGGTTATGTTTCGTCCAACTACGTTGGTTATGGTCTCGTTCTTTTCAAGATATTCCATGACTATTTGGGCAGGCGAAGAGAGTGGCGAATAAAAACAGTTACAGAACTGTCGCTCTCAATGCCCGTGTCAAGGCCATGGAGTTGTCACAAGCTGTCCGAAGGACATCGGGGGCGCGGAGCTGCACAAACGTAGTGCGGAAGCGAGCGGCTTTGACAGCAACGCGCGCCTTGGCAGAACCGGACACAAAGAGAGGACGCCTTGAGTGGCGGGTTTGTTTGAGAGGCTCCAGGACGACGCGACGCCAACGCCCTGGCCAGGCCGCACAAAGCGCTGTTTCCAAACCGGCGCGTTTAGTTTGAGCCAGCTGGCAACATAGGCGGCATGGTCGGCACGTGGCTCGGGCGTGATGGATAGGTCGGCACAGAGGAACGCCGCGATTGCTTCCGGGGTGGGGCTTGCACCCACTGGAAAGCGCCGCCTTTGCACGGCGCACGCCAAAGGCGGACGTCGATGGTCCGCTTCCGAAGATCCGCGTTCACCTCAGCAATAAACGTTGATAGGGCGAGAACGTCGCATTTGGATGGAGAATTCCTTTGGAAAAGGTGCGGCCCGTAAGTTGGCGAGCATCTTCCTCACGGTCGCCTCGCGTCGATCGTCAAAGTCTCCCGTTTGCCGCTGTCGTCCGCCGGGCCTTTGCGCGTCGTTATGATCCGAACGGCGCTCTTTGCGATTCGGACCTCACCGTCCCAGCGATCGCCGAGTGCAATACTGCGAACATTCGTTAGGTTGATACGCTCGTAGGTTTTGCCCTCGAGGTCCAGGGCGCGGCCCGTAGCAATATCGAGGATGTGCAACATGGCGAAATCGCCCGAGCCACCGCCGCTATAGGAGGCGAGGACAACGAGAAGGCCATTTTCAGTCGTGCCGTAATAAGAATAGCCCGTCTCCTCTTCGATGTCCCCCTTCGTGCTCTTTTTTTTCTGACTGACCCATCGGCCATTTTGCTTGATTTCGTCGAAATAGAGGTTGCTGCCCGTCGCGGCCTTGATATCAACAGTCACCCAGATCGATCCGGAATCGGCCAGGTCACCGTCGCCGAAATCGCGGAATATCTCCGGCGGAATCGGCTTCCCCTCGATCGTGAACGCGCGGTGCACTTCGGCGATAAATGAAGCGGCCGACGGCGCGTCGGACCTATGCGCGACGGCCTGTGCTTGCGCGGCCATCGCCCAAACAACAGTCGCGACTATCGCAGCCGCGATGCGTGTTACTGTCACGATGAGACCTTTCTGGATTATCATCTATTGTGAAGGGAACGATACAGCGCGCCCCAGGGTGCGGCTTCCGGCGCCGCCTCTCCCGGTTTGTCGTAGGCAGCGATGAAATCGTTCATTTTCATGGTTCTCCCATGGCGCCAGACTGCTTCCCTGCCCGAGGTGGACTGAGATGGCGGGTTCCGGGACGCCTTGACGATATGGGAGTCGTTCTGGCGCGCGTGCAATTGCGCGGTGGTCACGTTCTGAATGGTGATGGTGAAGCGATTGACTTCTCGCTTGTCCTCGGGCGCGGCACCGCGCCTAACGGTGAACAAACTCGTCAAGGTCGTGCATGAGAACGAATCGATCTATTTCCCGATCGGCGCCGTCCACCGGCTGAAAAATCCAGGCAAGATCCCGCTGGAACTGATCGAGGCCGAGACCGGCAGTTATCGCGAGGACGATATCATCCGCATCGAGGAGGATTACCAGCGCTCCTGACGGATAAACCCTCGAAGTCTGTTCGATGAACGCTGGTGGTCATTTTCGGATTTCGCAGGGAGCACGCGCTGGCCGTCATAAATCTATATTGTTGAGTGATCACTTATTCTTCCGAAGGCGCACGCCCGCCCCCCCGCCGTTTTCATCAATGATTTCGATCCCAGCCTTTTCGAGGCCCTCGCGCTCATCTTCGAGCGTTCGCGGATTTGGTTCCCTTGCCCCGCGTTCAAAGTCCGCAATGGTCTTTGTGGCTGTTTTGCTTGCCTTTGAAAGATCCGCTTGGGACCACCCCAGAAGGCCGCGAGCACCACGACATTGCGCCGGGCTAATCGACATTTTTAATGTAACCTTACATTTTATAGGTTGACTCTTATTTCATGTAGCATTACATTAATTATGTAATCAGCCAACTCAGGAGCGACAATGACTAACAACACCAATTCGGTGAACGGCGGAGCTATGCCCAGAATTGACCGCGCCACCGTAATAACGCGCGACCGCAGCCAATTCATCGGAGGCTCGGACGCCCGGATCATCATGGGCAAAGACGAGAAGGCGCTTCATCGCCTCTGGCGCGAAAAGCGAGGTGAGGCGGCCGAACTCGACCTGTCGGGCGTGCTGATCGTCCAGCTTGGCCTGGTCACCGAGGACCTCAACCGCCGCTGGTATGAACTCAATTCCGGTCACCGGATCTCTGACATTCAGCGTCACGCGATCCACCGAACCATGCCATGGATGGCCGCCACGCTGGATGGGCTGGTCAAGGAAACCGGCGCCATCTTCGAAGCTAAGTTCATGTTGCCGTGGTCGTTCTCGGAAGAGGCGGCGGCGGAGAAGCACATGGCCCAGCTTCAGCACAACATGCTGGTCGCGGGCACCAAGAAATCAGTACTTTCCATCATCAACGGCGGCGGAAAGTGGGTCGAACTGTCGATCGAGGCCGATCCGATCTACCAGACCATCCTGATTGCAGCCGAGAAGGCATTTTGGCGGGCGATCAAGACGGGCGAAACCCCGATGCTGTTCGATTGCGAGCCTCCGAAGCCTCGGATCGAAGCGGTTCGGGTGGTCGACATGAACGCTTCCAACTCCTGGGCGGACTTCGCCGGACTGTTTCGTGACACCCAAGGCGCTCACGCCGACCACGAACGCGCCAAGACCGAACTCAAAGGTCTGATGCCGGAGGATGCCAGGGAGGCCATGGGGCACGGCATCCGGGCGAAACGCTCCAAATCGGGCGCGGTCAGCTTCGATCTGGTCGAGATGGAGGTTGGTCATGCATCGGTCCAGTGAAAGCGTCGCCGCAATCGCAACGGCTCTGGCGAAGGCCCAGACTGAACTCTCCAACCCCGAGAAGGCGATGGTGGGGACGGTCCACAACGTCAGGTCAGACCGTCCGCAAAGCTTCCGTTACGCCTCGCTGTCGAGCGGCCTGGACATCGTGCGCAAAACGTTGGGCGGCCAGCAAATCGCAATCGCTCAAACCACCGACATCGATCGGGCCAACGGCATGGTCAACCTGACCACCGTCCTGCTGCACACGTCAGGGGAATGGATCTCCTCGCATTGGCCGGTCTGCCAATTATCCGAGACATCTGCACCGCGCCGGATGGGAGCGGCGCTGACCTACGCCCGGCGCTACGCCCTGTTTACGATGGTGGGGATCGCCGGGGAGGACGACCTTGACGCGCCCGATCTCACCAGCGACCAATCCCAGGGCAACAAAGCCACAGATACTTGTCTTGCTCTCAGGTCCCGCGTTGAGCT
>JAOAPR010000235.1 GCA_025463005.1 Bryobacterales bacterium
TGAGCAGGTCACGCAGGGCTACGCGATCAGCCAGTGGAGCGGGGCTAACGTTCCGACCGTCGGCGACACCTTCGGCAATCCGTCCTACAGCGCCGTCATCCATGCGACGTATACCATCAGCCCAACGCTCCTTAACGAGGTCGCGTTCAATTACAACGGCAACCGCATCAATATCATTCCGTCCGCGGGTGCGAGCTTGAAGAGCTTGGCGATTCCCAGCGGCTACGACGCGACCAATTCGAGATTGTTCACGGGACCGAACAACCTGGATCGCATCCCCAATATCGACCTGAAGGGCTCCACCGGCACGCAGTTTGAGATTTCCAGCTGGCCATGGAGAAATAAGGCCGACGACTACCAGATCCGCGATGACATCTCCTTAACCAAGGGAGCTCATCAACTGAAATTTGGAGCTAGCTGGGCGATCTACAAGAAGGTTCAGGATCTGTTCGGCCAGACGCAAGGCGGGTTCAACTTCGACGGGACCTTTACCGGTAACGACTTCGCCGACTTCCTCCTCGGAAACGCCAAGTCCTACCAGGAACTCGCTGTGCAGGATAAAGGCTTGTGGAACAACGTATCGTGGGCCGCATACGTTCAGGACAACTGGCGCGTGAATCGTCGGCTCACCCTGAACCTCGGCCTGCGTTGGGACGGTGTGCCGCACACCTACGAAGCGAACAACCGCATGGGTAACTTCTACCCATCGCTCTACAACCCAGCGAACGCGGCCAAGTTCGACTCCAATGGGACTATCTGCAGCGGGCCTGCGGACCCGGGCTGCAGCGCCGCGAGTCCCGGCCTTGGCACCAGCCCGAACCCGATTCTCGCTGGCGTTCCGCTCTACCTGAACGGAATCGGTATTCCGGGCCAGAACGGCGTACCAAAGGGCTTGGTTGACAATCACTGGGCTGCGTTCGGTCCGCGTATCGGATTCGCCTACGACCTCAACGGCCGGGGCAAAACCGTTGTTCGCGGCGGTTTCGGCATGATGTACGAGCGCATTCAGGGCAACGACATGTACGATGCCGGTCCGAACATCCCGTTCAGCTTGCAGGTTAATACTTCAGGGCCGGTCGAAATGGACAATCCCAGGCTATCACTGGCCAATGGCACGTCCGTTGCCTTGCCGATCAACCCAGCCAGCATCACCGGATTAAACCGAACCAATTACAAGCTGCCTGTCAGCTATCAGTGGAGCCTTGGCGTGCAGCACTCACTCAGCGCCAAGACCGTGCTGTCTGTGGCTTATGTGGGCAATACCAATCGATTCCAGAGCGACCGCACGGAATACAACCTGCCCGATCAGGCGGCGCTGATTCCCATCATCAACGGCGTCGTGGAGCGAACTACGACACCGCGGCGGGTTTGCCCTTCCCCGGTTTCCATTCCATCCGTCTTTCGACCAACGAAGCCAACTCCCATTACAACGGGCTGCAGCTCGATGTAAACTCCCAAGTCGGTCGCGATCTCTACCTGCGCGCCTTCTACACGTACTCGAAGACCATCGACCCGGGCACCGGCAGCAATGGCGGCCAGGATTTGCAAAACGTCTCCAACCCTTACCTCGGCTGGAGGTATGACGTGGGCCCGGGCGGCTACGATCGCACGCACGTCGCCGTCGTGAACTTCATTTACGACATCCCGCTCTTCCGCGGGAATCAGAGCAGGCTCCTGAAAACGACACTTGGTGGCTGGCAAGTCTCCGGCATCGTCACCATGGAGTCGGGCATACCGATCAACATCGGTCTCAGCGGCGGCCGGGGCGGTAACGGCTTGCCCAACGCAACTAACCGGCCCGACCTCGTCGGCAAGATCTCCTATCCGAACGCTGTCGGGACTGGGAATCACGTCATCCAATACCTCGATCCATCAGCTTTTGTGCTGCCGGCAGTCGGTTCCTTTGGTAACCTCGGCCACAACGCAGTGCGTGGTCCCGGCCGCGACAACTGGAACCTCTCGCTGTTCAAGAACTTCGTCTTCAGCGAGACTCGCGGCAGCAGGCTGGAATTCCGCGTCGAGACTTTCAACACGTGGAATCACACCCAGTTCAATCAAGTCGCCAGCAATATTTCCTTTGATAATACTACTGGATTAGTTAATAATAATTTTGGCCAGTTCACTTCTGCCTTCGACCCGCGCATCTTGCAGCTGGCGTTGAAGCTGTACTTCTAATTCACGATTCCGGCCCGGCATGCCATGCCGTTTGGTTTACCACCCGCGGAGGAGCGGATTTTATCCGCTCCTCCGCGGCTCGTTTCACGAACCGGCACTCACGGCCCGAGAGCGATACACTGTCGATTGCTAGAATGATTCAGTCACAGCAATCCGCGCTCCTCCGGATTCCGCAATATCTAACGCCGATACTGATCTGTCTCTCCGTGTCGCCTCTTTCCTCTCTCTGCCAGGACAGCGGCGGTGAAGGAGCTATACTCCGCGGCGACCGCGCGGAAATCTCGGTAACTGTGCGCGACAGATCGGGAGAACCTATTTCCACACCTGTTTCGGTCAAGCTTTACCATGACGGGATCCTTGTGGACCAGAAAGCAGCCTCACACGGACGCGTGTTCTTCGTCCCCCGAGCGCTTGGCAATTTTGGCGTTATTGCAGAAGCGAACGGATACAAGGCCGGACAAAAGGACTTGTCGCTGAACGTGGCCGTGAAAACCGAGGTCGACGTTTACTTGCAGTCGTCCTCGAACGATATCGTTGGTGTCCCCGGCAAGCCGCTGCTCGCTCCAAAAGCGAAGGAAGCCTTCGACAAAGGACTGCAAGCTCTAAACCAGAACAAGTTGGCAGAGGCGGAGAAGTATGTAACCGAAGCAATGAAGCTCGCCCCCGGGCACCCGGACGTGCTCTTTGTCCAAGGAGTTCTGTACCTCAACCAACGCAATTGGACTCAAGCGCAAACAGTTCTGGAAAAATCCACCCAGCTCGATCCAGGCAACCCTCGCGCCCTTTCAGCACTCGGTATGGCCCTCGCGAATCAGGGAAAATACGAAGCCGCTATCCCGCCTCTCGAGAAATCGTTACAGTTGGCACCCGGCGGGTGGGAAACGGATTGGACACTCGCCAGGGCCTATTACCATCACGAGCAGTATGACCAGGCGCTGAAAACATCCCAGCAAGCTCTCGCTGAGGCGAACGGCAAGGCGCCCCAGATCGAGCTGCTTGTCGCGCAATCGCTCACCGCCATGGGGCAATACGAGGATTCGGCGAAAACTTTGCGCGAATTTCTGAAGAGCCATGGCGATCTCCCGGAAGCCGCGACCGCACGCCGCTGGCTGGAGGGCTTGGCCAAAAACGGGAAAATTCGCCGAGACTAGAACGGTCGCCTGCCTGCAGCGTTTTCCACGACCAATGCAACGCAGAAAAACGATACACTCGCTCTTGCAAGTTCACATTTCACCGATGAACACCCGCAAGCTAAGCTGCACCGCCCTGCTATTGTTCTCAGCCGCAGTGGCGACCGCCCAGACGCCAACTCCATCCGAATCGCCAGCCGAAGAACAGCAAAAGCTCGCCGATGCCGAGAAAGATTGGCGGCAGGTCACGCAAGCTAACCCACGCGATGCGGCCGCGTTCGCGAGCTTAGGTTTAGCCCTCTCCAAGCAGGGAAAATATGACCAGGCGATCTCCGCATATAAAAAAGCAATCGCGCTGGATCCGAAGCTCCCTGGAGTCCAACTCAATTGGGGACTCGCCGAATTCAAGCAAGCGCATTTCGACCAGGCAATAGCTCCCCTCAGCGCCGCTTTGGAGGCCGACCCTCAAAACATGCAAGCGCGCACGTTGCTCGGCTTGAGCTGCTATGGCGCCAAGCGCTTCGCGGAGGCCGCGAAATACCTCGAGCTACCCGCCAAATCTGATCCAACCAATATCGAGCTGCACCGAGTTTTGGCGCAAAGCTGTTTGTCCGCGAAGGAGTATTCCTGCGCCCTGGCCGAGTTCCGTCAAATTCTGGAGCGCGATCCAGATTCCGCGGCTGCGCATATGCTAAGCGGGGAAGCGCTGGACGGCCTGGGCAGAACCGTGGAAGCGATACCCGAATTTGAGGCTGCCGCAAAGGCCGCCCCGCGAGAGCCTAACGTCAATTTCGGTCTAGGCTATCTCTACTGGAAGCTGCACAAGTACGACGAAGCCAAATCCGCGTTTGAAAGTGAGCTGCGCATCGACCCAGCGCATGCGCAAGCCCTGGCATATCTTGGCGATATCGAACTTAAGAAAAACGCTCCAGAAACAGCCCTTCCGTTGCTCGTCAAGGCGACCCAGCTTAGAAACGACATTCGCATCGCCTATCTGGACATGGGCGCCATTCTTTTCGACCAGAAAAACTATCCACA
>JAOAPR010000236.1 GCA_025463005.1 Bryobacterales bacterium
CCTCGGGGAAGGACAAAGGCAAACCACAACCTGTAGGGGCCACCTGAGTCAAGCGGATACCCACCACTTCTGATTGATCGTCGATGTCCCCGCTCAGACCTTGAAACACGCTCTGACTAGACGCCAATCCTCGCTGGCAAGAGATTCTCCAGCGTTCCAACCCACGGTGAACTCTGGTGGCGACCTGACGCTATGAAACAAAGGTCGGTCCTGTGTCAATTGTTCTTTCCTGCAAGCAGCGGATTGCGGACCACAACGCCTTTCATGCGTGTGAAATCTCGATCTGCTGACCAGAGCTCTTTCACGCCGTGTTCACGGCAGATCGCTGCCACTCGCGCGTCGTGCACAACTGCCCCAACGATTCTGCCAGCGATAAGGATTTCATTCAACTCCCGCCAATGTCCTTTTAACTCGCCGAGGATCCGCAACGAGGGGGACTCAAACCAGATCTCTACCTGGTCAAGAGCTTTTTCAAGGGGGGTAGGCGGGGCGTAGATCTGGGGATGCGTGACGATTGCAAGGAATTCCTGGATACAAGGCCATGGCACTGCCCAGGGTGTGCGGTGCTCTCGGCGAGGCTCTCGATAGCCTTCGCTGCCTGCTGATGCCATTCAGAATCGCGGCGGTGAGCATAAACGAGAATATTGGTATCAAGAGCGATCATTCGCCGCGGCCTTGATAGATGGCTTCACGAATGGCTGCGCAGCTTGGTGAACTCCGGGTGTCTTCGTCGCCGCTGGCGGAGCCTCGCGAATGACTGCACGCAAGCCCTCTTCGATCATCTGCCGGAATGAGACCCCGCGGGATTCAGCACAAGCTTTCGCCTCGCGAAAGAGCGAGTCAGGGAGGTCCACCGTCGTCTTCATACAAATATGGGAATATGGCCAATGCCTACCATCTGCCGGCATCCGCTAGGATTCCGCGAACGGGTTGCTGATGCGAACCCCGAGGATCTCCTGCCCATCGTTCAAATCTTCGGAGTACAACACTGCCGCACCCGCTCTCTCCGCGGCGACGACTATGAGAGCATCCCAGAAGGAAATCTTCGCGTTCTCAGCCAATCCGGCGGCAGCGCGAATCGCGGCATAATTGATCCCGATCACCGGCCAGGCAGCAAGATCGTCTAGTACAGCCAGCGCCTCCCCGCTGGAGCAAGGCTGGCCTACTTTCCTGGTCAGAGTGACGAAAAGCTCCTGCAACACCTGCGTACTGAGGTTTAACCGATTCTCTATCATCAACTCGCTCATCAGTCGCTGTGCAACCCGTTTTTTCGGTGAACTGCTCTTATCGAACGCATACACCAGCACATTGGTGTCAACGAACGCGGGAGTCCGCTCACCGGTCATAGAGATCGTCTCGGCTCCAGTTCAGGTCACCCACGTCGACGACGCCGGTCGCGAATGCTTTCTCCAGCCTCTCTCGGGCTAACCGCTTTCGGCTGGTTTCTCCCACCAGAGTTGTCAAATAGTCCCGAACGAGTTGGTTCACGCTGGTCCGTTGATCGAGTGCGACCTTTCTTGCCGCCAGGAGAAGATCTTCGTCAACAACCAGGGTCAGATTTTGTCTGGCTTTGTCCACGGTTTCAGTGTAACACATGATCCGTGCACATCAAGCCAGATGGAGGCAGTTTCCCCGCCGTAGATAAGATCGCCCGCGTCGGTGGGCTTTAATGCCTTCGAGTAACGTCGCCGACCCTGCTCGGCCTCGTCGAGATACTCCTTCAGAGCCGTGGTGATCAGCTGAGGATCGCGTTCCGGTCGCTGCTCTGGGCCTAGAGCTCTAGCCTGTCAACGCTCATGCAGTTGCATACATCGCTACGTTCCGCTTGCGGACACTGCGGCCGACTCCTCTTCTCCGGATGGTGGTCCCGGGTCTGGCACTTCCCTGCCCCGATTTACCTGCCGGAAGCCACAGCACTTCATCCTCGTTCCCCGTCCAGGCCTCTTGAGTTTTCAAACTGTCACCCACTTATGCTCCAAGCTGTTTTGTCACCAAACGTTGATGACGGTGCTCATCGGTGCTATGATTCGGTTTGACCGAAAAATGGCTGCGAACTTAGCCGCAAGGGACCGACTGACCGATGCAGCCGTGGCGCGCTTGCTTTCGGTCAGCAAACGGACGCTTCTGCGGTGGCTCAAAGATGGCGTGATCGATCCGCCGGCTCTGGTGGTCGGAAAGCGGGGCCAGCGGCGTTGGACGGACCATGAGGTCGCGCAAATCCTCGGGCAGATGAAGAAAAGAGGTGACTTAGGTGATTCGACTGGTGATATCCAATCAACGGGGCGGCGTGGCGAAGACAACCACCGCCGTTACTTTGGCAAGGTCCTTCGCCGACATCGGCAGGAAGGTCCTGCTGATTGACACGGATTCCCAGGGCTCGATACGAACCATCCTCGGACTGAAACCCGAGTTTCACCTGGCCGACTTCCTGATCCGAAACATGGCCTTTCGCGAGTGTGTGGTGACGGCGTGCCCGAACGTCGACGTCATGTGCAGCAATCGCGACACGACCGAAGCTGAGGTCACCCTATCGAACAGCCCGTTTCGGGAATTGACCTTTGAGCGGCTCTTCTCGGAACACGAAGCAGCGTACGACGTCGTTCTGATCGACGTGGCGCCGTCCATTACCCTTTCCCAGCAGTGCGCGATGGTCTATGCGCAGCAGGTCCTCGTGCCGGTCGGAATGGAGACCTTGAGCCTCCAGGGTGCCGTCGCCGCCGTAAATGCGGCGGAAGCGCTCAACCGGTTTTTCAAGAAGGGCCTGAATGTTCGTACCATCGGGCTCCTACCTGTCATGGTCGATCGCCGGTTGGCCATGACCAGCATGGTGCTGGACTCCCTGAAGCAGCTTTCCACCGATACCGGTGTTCGCGTCCTGCCTGTGATTCGCACAGATTCCGCCGTACCCAAGGCCGCGAGGGTCAAGAAGTTTCTGGCCGATTTCGATCCCAGTTCCAAGGCCCTCGTGGATTACAACGAGGCCGCTTCCCTGCTCCTCCAAAGCCTTGATACTCCGTCGGACGTTGATGAAGCCACCGAAGCAAAGTCGGCGTAAACCCAGCGCAAGTAAGCTCGAACCCATTGATTGGCGCGAGTTTGCGAATGATGCTGTGCTCAATGGCAACATGAGCACGCTATACCGCCGTCCGCCCACCGAAGATCCCTCCGCATACGCCAGCGCCGAGGCGATGATCGAGATCGAAAAGCGTGTGATCCGTCCTGTCCTCGATACCGAGCCGA
>JAOAPR010000282.1 GCA_025463005.1 Bryobacterales bacterium
AACACCGCGCCGAACACCACGCCGAGACCGGCGGCGATCGAGACGATCCAGGCCAGCACGTTGAGCGGGGCATGAAAACCGGGCCCGAGCATCGCCTCGGCCCAGTCTTCGCCATACACCGCAAACCAGCTGAGTAGCCGCTGCAGGCCGATCGCCAGCACCACGATCAGCACCAGCGCCAGCCCAATCGAGCGCCACAGGATCGAGCGCATCGGCGGCGACAGGATCTGCGAAAGCGCCTTGACGGCAGCGTCGAGCATGATGGTCTTAATCCTCTGCAAGAAAATCCCCGGCAGAGGTAGACGTGCTTGCCGGCTTCGGCAAGGGCAGTCCGGTACCCGGGGATAGCCCGTCGCAGCCGGATGTTAGATTTCAAGCCTGCTTCTTTCTATACACGGTGCACCAGCCCTGCGCAGCAATAGTTCCATCGACATTTTTGCAGGACGAGGGGGCTTCAAACAGCTCGCAATTGTCGCAGCGCTGCTCTCCCTTCGGAGTGTCCTGATACTTTACGATTTTCTGTGGCACCTTCGCCGCCTGCGCTGGCGTCGATGTGCCGATGACGGTCGCCGCGCCTGTGACCGACACCCCGGCGACGCCGGCCGCGATGGTCAAAACCCGCCGCCGGGAAATTCCTTGTGGTGTTGTCATGACATGTTGTCCTGCTGTGAGAGGCGAACTCAGTAGCGTCATCGTCAATCATTTGCACGGTGCCGCCGCTTCGGCCTCCTTGTCTGCGATCGATCTCGCAGGGTCTTGCGGGGCCGATGCTACGCGCGGCGCCAGCGCGGGTCTGTATAAAATGGACCACTTAAGCTCTAGCATAATGGCCGTTCCGCGCTGTCGGCGGCCAGAGACGGAAGTCATTCCAGATAACTGAGATACGCTGCAACCGCCTTAACCTGGGCTTCGGTCAAGTTATGCGCAATCGGCTGCATGATGGCCGAGTTGTCAGGTTTTGCCGGATCCTGACCACGCTCCTTGCTCCAGTTCAAAAGTTTCTTCGCTACATAATCATCGAGCTGAGCTGCCAAACGAGGAAATGCGTCGGCGCCTTTGGCTTCCGGCCCGTGACAGGTAGCGCATGGAGGAACCTCAGCGCTGGGAACGCCGTCGTCATAGATTTTTTTGCCCGCGGCCACGAGCTCCTTTGGAGCGCCTCCCAGCGGTTTGGGATTGAGATCTTTGAAATGCGCGGCGAGAGCCGTCAGCATCGAGGGGCTCAGAACATGCGCCACGTTGAACATCACAGGGTTGGTTCGCCTCCGCTCGATAAAGGCCTGCAGCTGATTTTCCAGATACTCCGTTTGCTGTCCCGCAAGTCGCGGCATGGGAAAGGCGCCGCGAAAACCTTGCCCCGACAGCCCGTGACAGGTCTTGCAATAGACGATCTTGGCCTCGAGTTCTTGCCTGGGAACGGCGGCGTTGCCCTTGTCCTCCGCGTGCGCCGCCGCGGATGAGACAACGACAGCGAAGGCTGCTGTCAGCAATACGTTTTGAATGCTCATAAGCCCGCCTTTGATAAGGGCACGTTAGCCCGCCTTTGATAAGGGCACGTTACGCTTCGTCGGGCAGCTCGATCCAGTTCATTTTTCCCGATCAATTTGATCCAGATCGACGCGAGCGGTCGGAAGCTGGATCACCCTGAGCAATGAGACAGAAACGATCCAGAGGTAGTTGAATTCCATGATCTGACGGAGACGCGTTGTCTACGCGCATTCGCCGTTGCCGAAAAGCCTCACCGGGACTAAATTCGATTTAGTGTTCCTTTTTGCTCACTCGCGCTGTCCGTCCTGGACTAGGGATAATTTGCTCGTTAGCGGTTTTTGGAGCGGTACTCGCGCATTTGCACGGAGAGGGCGATCGCGCTCTCCGCGTCGGGATCCATTTGATCCAGATCAATGCCGCATCCCCATGTGCTGCTTATAAATTCCGATAGCAGGCAGACGACGAGGTGCGGTCGTCTATTTTGCATGTTGCGATGTCGGCGAGCAGCGAAACACAATCGTTTCGTCGCACGCTGAACTATTGCATATGCAACTATTGTTGCCAAAATATCTCGCGATCGTGAAATCGGATTCGCCGCTGCCAATAGCTTAGCCGCGCCCTCGACTCTTGGACTACCGTTGTGCTCGCGAGCGGCCTTCGTTTCAGTATGCGTGCATTTGCGCAGAGGACCGCGATCAACGGGATAGCGCGCGATGCGAAGTGACCGTTTTGATCGATCCTTTGGGAACTGCAGGCTGTTCGTTGCGGTTGCGGTCGTTGTCGCCCTGATTGGCTTCCTGACAATTAGCTTTGCGCCACCCGCGCAAGCGCTTCCGAGTTTCGCACGTCAGACCGGACAGCCCTGCGGTACCTGCCACACCGATTTTCCTGCGCTCACCCCATACGGCCGAAGATTCAAGCTGCTCGGATATACCGCCGGTGGCGGCGAATTCCGGACGACGCCGTTCTCATCCAGCGCCGGCCGTGATGCGCGCGCGGAACTCGACAGACTGCGCGGCTACGC